>CAYJIP010000009.1:0-70747 GCA_964370265.1 uncultured Clostridium sp.
TATTAAAAACTTTCTAAATTCTTTTTTTTCATTTATTGTTTGTTTATTTTTACACTGTTCTTTCATATCATTTTACACTTTCTTTATAATTTACAAAATATATCTTCATATATTTCATCTCTTTTTAAGTTATTTACCATAATTATTTTTCTGTTATTTTTTACAATTTTATATGATGTATCTTCATTTATTTCAGGACAATCCATAATTGATTCTGAAAACCAATCTCTATTTATCATATATGCAATAACACTAATATCCCATATAACTCTGCTTTCTGTTATCCCATGGTAACCATCATTATAGAATTTTTGTATTAAATATTCACATAACTCATTTTTTCCTTTTAAATTATCATTTAATTCATCTATAGATATTCGCAATTTACTTGCTACGTTTTTACATGGTATTATTGTTAATTTTGCATTTGATTGAAATATATATTTAACTGCGTTTACATCTTGTTTAAAATTATATTCCAAATTGTTTTTTTCTCTTAAATCATGTCCGCCTAGCCAAATTATTTCTACTTTATTAATAATTTCAGGCTGTAAATTTATTGCACTTGCTATATTTGTTAATGCACCAATTGCCAAAATATATGTTTTATTATTTTTCATAGCAATTTCTATAATTTTATCCACCGCTTCTGATTTTACATATTTATCATTTTCTAAATATTTATTCGCACCTTTAAATGTCTTATTTTCTACTTTTTCATTCAAGAAATTCGCTATTTTTAATACTTCATTATAACTGTTTTTTAGACCATCTTCTATATTACATGTTTTATGTGAATATGGTGCTATCGTTATTGCTTCTATATTTAATTTTTGTTGTGATTTCAACATATATGCTAATGCAAATTGATCATCACATTCATTAAATGTATCTGTATCTAATATTATATTTATTTTATTGCTTTCCATCTATTTCACCAGCTTTATATTCATTTATATATTTATAAATTTCAACCCAATTATATACACGTTGTATCGTATTTTCTTCTTTATTATACTCTGTATCCATTAATAATGTATTCACACCATTTTCTACACATTTTCTAGCAATTCTTTTTGAATCATCTATCATAATATCAATATTGTGTTTTTTACATTCTAAATACTTATCTAATTGATGGTAATTTGTAATGATTAATTTATCATATTTTACACCTTTAGATTCTAACCAATCAATAGTCATAGTATGTGGATCTGAATAATCACCATTATCTCTACCTGTAATAATATATATTTTATGCCCTTCTTCTTTTAACTTATTTATATATTTAACAGAATCTTTTACTGTATCTAGTGATTTAGCTATTCTTTCTATATTATTTTTGTAAAAAGAATCTTGCTCTTCTTCACTCCATCCAAACATCCCTTTTGATATATATTTATCTTTATCTACAATTCCATTTCCCCCGATTGATTTGTCATGTTCTATATATTCTTTTAATAAAACCTCATTAAAATTTGATATTACATTATCTATATCTATTCCTAAATTTAACATTTCTATTTTCTCCATTTTATTATCTATTTTATTTTAATATTCAATTAATTCACTAACCAATGTTTCATTTTTTAGTTTATTATTTTTTATTCTTTCATTTTCGTTTTCTATTCTGTGTTTCATTTCTAACTTATTTTTTGTTTTTATATCATTATTGTACATTGCTATTATTGATACTATTATTAATATTAGATCACCTAATGCTATTAAATATGCTCCATAATACAAATAATATAACCCATATAATATTCCTGTAGTAAAACCTGATACCCTAACTATTTTCATATTAGATTGCCATAAAGCATAAGTTCTAAACACAGTACCTATAGTTGGTAATAGTGATATATATCCAGACCATGTAAAAATACAATTAACTATTACAATTATTTCAAAAATTATTAATACTAATACATAATACTTAAATTTAATTTTTTCTTTATTTGAAAATATACTAGTTCTTATTATATTCAATATACTTAATGATGCTGCTGTAATAGCTGAAATCAAAATATTGTATATAAATTCAAAAAAACAATTCAAAGCTTGTACATTTAATGCTTTTTTCCTATCTTTTATTGTTATACTAATAATTAGTGCTGTTAAAGCTAAGCAACTAAGTATAATTTCTAATATGTACATTTACTATTCCCTCTACTCCTTCTGTCTTCTATCTCTTCTAACATCCTTTTTACCATATATCCAATATCTCTTATTTCATGTGCATCTGATGATGTTGTAATCTGAATATTTTTATCAATTGCCATTTGTAACAATTCATTATTCATACCTAAGTCTTTCGTTTCAGTTCGTCTGATTACACCGCTATTTTGTTCAAGTAAAATCGGATTTTTAATAATTTCTTTTACTAATTTTTCGTAGTATGGTTTCAAGTTAAATGATGGCTTATGTCCATGTTGTTTAATAGAATCTGGATGGGCTATTACATTAAATATTCTGCTTTTCACCAATTCTTCAGATGCTTCAAAGTATTTCTTATATAATTCATCTACATTGTATTTTTCCCATTCATCTTTAAATCTTCCAAATTGCATATCACCAATAAAATGAATACTTCCAATAAGAAAGTCATAATCAAATTTTTCACTATTTTCTTTAATTAAATTTTCAAATTCTTTAAAATAACAAACTTCTAGACCAAACTTAATTTTTATTGGATATTCCTTTTTCCTAACTTCAGTTATTAATTTCCAATATTCTTCTATGTTTAATGTATCATTTTTTCTATTAAACCATTTCCTGTTTTTTTCATTATCTTTACAAACAGCTTCATACATTAATGCAAAATCTTTAAAATAGTATGTATGATCTAATAACCATATTTCGTCTAATTCCATTTCCACTGCTTTTTTTACAATTTTATTTATATTTTCAATTGTATATTCTCCTTGTAAATGTATATGTGTATCTTTCATTTTTTCCTCCTGATTTACTTTTATCTTTTTATCTTTATTTTGTTAATCTTTATCCATTGGAATTATATCATATAAAAATAAAATAAAGTAGATAAATCTACTTTATTCGCTAAATTTTATATTAATTTCTCCCATTTCTGTTGTTATTTCAAGCTTTTTATCACCATCTATTGAAGAATCTATATTTGATGTTCCTATATTAGTATTTATTACTCTAGCATAATCCATTATGTTACCTTTTATTACACCTTCTACTTTTCCAATATCACTATATATCGTTATATTATTGCTATTCAATGCTTCAAACTTAATTTCACCCATATTTGATTCGAAGTTTGCTGTATTTGAAGCTGTATTTTCTACTTCAATACTTCCTATATTACTCTTAATATTTAATTCTGAATCTATATTTACATTATTTAAAATAATTTCTCCAATATCACTTTCAATATTTAAATTTAATAATTCAACATTTGAAACCTCAATACTTGCTATATTCGATTTCACTTCAACATTACCTTTATATGTCTCAGGTATATATACTCTAACTGTAGGCTCTTCGTATCCAAACATATATCCTATACCCCATATTTTTTTATCACTAACATTAATTTCAATCTTATTATTTTCATTAACAACGATTTGATCGTCTTTCTCACTATATATCTCAACAACTATTTCTTCACCTGTTGTTTTTTCAATTGCTATATTAGCTATTTCACTATTAATAACAATATCTTGGTTTAAATTTGTAATTTTATATTCTTCACTAAAAAAACCTATACTTGTGTCAAATTTTGTCATATCAAACCCAACTAATGCACATGCAATTAATGAAATTATTACACCTAATATCATTAATACTATTCCTATTGCTAAACTTTTTTTCATTATTCATTACTTCCTTTCCCCGATAGTTTTCTCCAGATCCAGTTAATTCCTTTATTATGCAATGATACTATTTTCACCATTAATGTATTTAATAATTTCATTAAAAATATTGTTAACCCTATAAAAAATAGCCCTAAACCTAATGATAGAATTGCTGCTGGTATGTTAGCAGTCCCTGTCGTAAATATTAATATTATTGCTGCTATACCTGCTAGTGCAAACGCTAGTACTGTTAAATATAATGATAATATTATTGATAAAACCGAAATATATAAACTAAATATAATTGATAACCATACTGGACTAAAAATTATTAGTAAAATTATAATAATTGTCCTGTCAACTGACTTTTCTTTCTTCTGATTATCTCCTCTTTCGTTACCAACAACTTTTTGTTGTATATTTTCTCTAGTTTTATCTTGATTATTTTTATTTTCTTCTACTCTTTCAATACTTGAATCATTTTTAATTTCCTCAATTATTTCGTTCAAATTCCCTAAACTCTCTATTGCTTCTTTTTCATCTATATTATCTTCTAATTTATCATTAATTAATTCTTCATAATAATTTACTATTTTATCTAATTCGTTTTTTTGTAATTCTTTTAATTCTTGTTTTAATGTCTCAATAAACTCTTTCTTATTCATCTACTTCATCTCCTCTTATATAATCATATACTTTTAAAACATTTCGCCAGTCTATAGTAAAATCTACTATTCTTTTTTTTCCAGCATCTGTTATTTTATAATATTTTCTTAATCTTGAATTATGTTCTACTGTATAACAAATCACCAATTCGCTCGACTCTAGTCTTTTTAGTATAGGATATAATGTTGATTCAGATATTTCGATAAACTTACTTATATCTTTAATTATCTGATAACCATATGAATCGTTTTTAACTAAAGATCTTAGTACACACAACTCTAGTAAACCTTTCTTTAATTGAATATCCATTTCATCACCTCTTAATGATAGTATACATTGCATAGTATAATGTGTCAAGTAGTATTTGGTTTTTTTAATATATATTTTTTAATATATTTTTTTAATATATATTTTTTTAATATTATCTATTAATATATTAATATTTAAACTCCCTCTCTAAATCACATTAATTGTATCCCTAATTCAACTCAAAAAAGATTGATTTTAATCAAATCAATCTTTTACTATATTTTATTTTCCTCTTATTTTCTCTTTATTATATTTTAATATAAATATTTCTATTCATCAATTTCAATAGAAGCTATTTCAAATTCTTTCTGACTTGCTTGTATTTTCTTTTCTTTAAACGGTAAATTTTTCTCAAATTCTTCTATTTCTGCCTCTGTTACATTTAAACCTTCTGAAAATTTTGCATATCCTTTAATATTTTCTAATATATTCTCTTTTAATGGTAATACTAATAGCCCTTTATAATATTTCCCATCTTCCATTGATATTCCATATTTTTTTCCACCTAAAAACCATATGGTTTATAATGATATGGATATCCCAAAGTCATTATTGCATTAACTCCCATTTCTTTTGCCTTTTCTATTGAATGTGTTATTAATTTTCTTCCCAATCCCTTTCTATGGAAAACTGGTGATATGAAAACTGGACCGAAACTAATTGTATCAATTTTATTACCGTTTTCTAAAATAACTTTTGAATGTGTGTAAAATATCCCACCTTCTATATTACCATTTACTTCTATAACAAATGTTAATTCTTTTATATGATCTTTATGGTTTCTTATTTTATTTACTACTACATGTTCACTTGCACCTGGTAAATATAGATTCCAAAAAGCATCCCTTGCTACTTCTTCTACTCTTTTATAATCTCTTTCTAATTCATTTCTAATTATAATATTCATATTTATTCTCCTAAATTATATAAGAACTAGTATAAATTACTAGTTCTCTTAATATTGATACTTTATACTACATAGTTCTATAATTGTTTTTATCTGCTCTTTCGTCTAATTCTCTATCGAACTTTTCTTCTTTGTAAAACCAGTCTGTTTTTTTGTCAGTTGGATTCACTTGTCTTCCCTTATCCAATATAATATCTAATGTTACAGCTATTGGTAATACTATTCCTATTACAGCTATCATTACGCTTATTCCAGAAGTTACACTAGTGCTACCTGTTATTGCCATGTCTGTAGCCATTGTTCCCGTAATTCCTTGGAATGCTGTAGCTCCAAAATACATTATATATGATGCTAAATATATAACAGCACCTAATACTTTTCTTTTAACAATTAATATCATTGCAATTAAAGCTATAAATAATAATGCTATTTCTGCTGTTTGATTAAATGGTACTATACCTGCAATATCCATCTTTAATTCATATCCTACTGCAATTACAACTCTAAAAGCCCAAAACATAACCATAAATGCAACTAATAACCATGTTGATAATTTTTTCATTTGTCTTCCTCCAATTTAAAATATATCTAAATTTCTTTTATTTTATAAACAACTAAAGGCGGAAATTCCGCCTAATCTTAGTCTACAAAATCGAAATCGTCTTTGAATTTTTCTCTAAACATTTCAAATACTTTATTTAATACTTCTTCATCTTCAACACTAACATATGATTCTTCATCACTATCATCTTCTGTGTCTTCAATTTTTAATATTACTACTTCACCTTCGTCTTCTTGACCTTCTTCTGTTAGTGGTAATAATACTACATATTCTTCTTCATCTAATTCGATTAAATCTAAAAATTCAAATTTAACTTCTGCTCCATTTTCATCATTTAATATAACTATATTTTCTAATCCTTCTCCTGTTAAGTTTTCTTCCATTTTAAAATTCTCCTTTCAAATATCATCTTATAATATTATTTTAAAATATTATCGACTTCCTAATTATAATAACTTATTTGGTAAAATTTTTCAATCTATTTTTGAAATTTATTTAAATATCTATCTAAAATATATACTGCTGCAATAGTATCTACGATTCCTCGCTTCTTCTTTTTGTTAATATCTAAAAAATTCATTGTTTTATGAGCTTCTACTGTTGTTAATCTTTCATCTACAGTCTCTATTTTTAATTGATTATATTTACATTTCAACTTATGTACAAATTCATTTGTTATTTTTGTTCTTTCTGACATAGTTCCATTTAAATTTATTGGTATTCCTATAACAAGTGTATCTACTTGATACTGCTCTAATATTTCATCTAATCTTCTTAATACAATTTTATCTGAACCATTTCGCTGAATTGTCTCTAATCCTTGTGATGTATAGTTAAGTGGGTCAGTTATTGCTATTCCCACTCTTGCATCACCATAATCTATCCCTAATTTTCTCATATTTTACTCATCTATTCCTATATAATCTTTAACCATTTTTTCTAATAATTCATCTCTTTCGATCATTCTTATTTTATTTCTTGCATTGTTATGACTTGTTATATATGTTGGATCTCCTGATAATATGTACCCTACTATTTGATTTATAGGGTTATATCCTTTTTCATTTAATGATGTGTAAACATCTTTTAAAATTTCTTTTGCTTGTGTGTTATCTTCTTTTTGAACTTTAAAGCTCATTGTTTTATCAAATTCCATATTTCATTCTCCTTTTATATATTTGTTATGTCACTTTCTTGTATATCTGCATGATCCAAGTACTCTTCTAGTTTTTTAAGAACTTGTTCTATACCAGTCCCTTTATAATATCGAGACAATACAATATTTAATTTTGGAGTTACATATCTCATTTCAACTGTCTCCGCATTTCCTTGTTGTCTTGCCGCTTTTATTTCTTCTTCATTTGTTACAATATCAATACTTTCAACTTTAGTTTTTAAATCTTTTAAAAACTCTGCTGTTGCATCTGATTGAACTCCTGAAAATACTATTACAAACTTCGGTCCCATATGTCTTATAAAAATATATTCTTCTGCTAAATTTTGTTTTATGTATCTAGACATTTCAATAATCATCTTATTTCCTATTTCTCTCGAATACATTTTATTAATTTTCTCTATATTAGCTATTTTCAACATACAAATTGATGAAATTGTATATTTATCTATGATTTTTTTTCCTTCTCCATACAAATATTCTTCTGAATATAAACCTGTAAATTGATCTGTCCTTACTATAGCTTCTAATACTCTTTGATGTACTACTGTTTTTAATACAGAAACAATATTTTCTTTAATTATTTCTAATACTGCCGTATCTACATTATCAAATTTATGTGCTTCAGAACTCTCAATTATCCAATAACCAATATATACATTATCTATATAGAGTGGGAAAAATATTGCTGATTTTGCTCTACCAAATTCCATTTCTTGATATTCTAATGTCTCATTTTGATTATTAATTGTAACGTATTTTGGTACTGCCTTTTGAATGCTTTCTTTGAACATTTCTACATTATTTAGTGATTTTAATGATTTCCAATGCTTTTTCTCAACATTTGATGCTTTAATGGCATATTCTACACCGTCAAATACCACAATAGTAGAATATTTTATATCATGCCTATCTACCAAAAGTTTATTTACTTTGTTTATTTTTTCTTCAACTGTTGTAGATTCTCCTATTGTATTCATGAAATCTTGTACAACTGATAGATTTGTTACTTTTTCATTAATATTTCTAAATTTCTGTATTTTTTTATTTATATTTATATTGTAAATAATTAGCCCTAAAATTATAGCTACTAATATTACAACTACTATTGTCATTATCACAATTTTTCTCCTCTCTACGGATATTAATATCTATTTTTCATTTGTTCTAATGTATTATTCATATTTGATGTGAAATTACCATTTGAATTAACATTATTAATTGATGGTGGTGTATATTTTCCATTATTACTTTGTGCTGAGACTGTATAAATCATATTTGCAATTTGTTTTAATGAATTTAAAAATTGTTTTGAATATCCTTTTAGTGAGACTTCACATTCAATTACTCCTTCTAAATATTTAGTATATATTTCATATTCAAAATTCATAACTGCATATTTTATTACATTTCTATCGAATAATTCTGTCATAAATGACATAGCTGGATCATTATAAAATGCCATTCCACCAATAATAGTTTTATCATTTATTCCTTTTATTTTAACTGCTTTGTTTAAAATTACTCTTAATTTTCTTTCATCTAAAATATTTTTTGCTTTTAGCTCTCTCAAGAACGATGTAAGTGGTTGAATTGTTAGTATATCATATGTTTGTACAAGATATATTTCTTGTGCTTCATTGAAATACCCTAATTCTGTTTTAAAATCTGCATCAATCAATACTACTGTATGTTTTTTTACTAAAGATTCTAAAACTCTTCCTACATTTTCAATTCCTTCAGTTTCATCTGGTAATGATGTATAAATTGTTAAGTTTCTATTAACTTGTACGCCATTTGTAATACCTTGAGATAAGTTTTTAATTGATTTTGAAGCCGTTTGTCTTAATTCCTCTTCATTCTTTGTATAAATATAGTATGAATTTCTATTTTTAGTTGTATCCAATATCGCTACATCCACACCTTGTGATGATAATAATTCAGCAGTATTGTTTACTATGAAAGATGTTCCATTTTTAGTTGTACCTACAAATAATGCTACTTTCTTATCATATGTTAAAAATTGAGTTAAATCAATTTCTTCGTATTTCTCTACTTTTCTTAGTTCATCATCATCTTCAATTATCTTAGGTTCGTACATTTTTTGTGTATTATTATATTCATACTGTGAATTGATTTGCTTTTCAAAACTATTGTCTTCTTCCTTATCTTCAAATCCTGGTAAGATATTTTCTTTTTTCTCTTCTCCATAAAAATCTTCAAATCCTGGCAAAACATCTTCATTTTCAGTAGGATTATTTTCATTTTCTACATCTTCGAATCCCGGAAGTATATTGTCTTGCTTAATAACATCATCTTTATTTTGAAAACTAGTATCTACATCTTCAAAATCTTCAAATCCTGGTAATATCCCGTCATCCGTAGACACTTTTTCTTCTACAATTTCTTCTATAACTGGCTCGACTACTTTTTTAGGTCTACCTCTTCTTCTTTTTTCTTCTACTTTTACTGGTTCTTGTCCTGTTTTTTTAGGTCTACCTCTAACTTTTCTTTCTTCATCAGTTTGCTCTAATTCTTCAAACGGATCAATATCTATATTATTACTATTACTTTGTAAAGGTTTTATATTTTTAGATTCTTCTATATTTCCTATTATTTTATCTAATGTATCAGTATTAACATTTAAGTGTAGTTTTTCATTATTAACATCTGTTTTTATACTAGTTTTTAACACTTTAGTTTTAGGCCTATCTTGAATACTTGATGGTATTATTATCGGACTATTTAAAATTTGTTTTTCTTCCTTTACATTTAGCAATTTTTCACTTACTTTTGGTCCTTGATTTTGTTTATAATCATTTTTAGTGCCTATATTTTGAGCTGTAGAGAATGCCATCACCTTTTGATATTTAGGTGATTTTTCTTCTAATACTGCCCTAACATTTAAAGGTAAAAACTTACTTATTACTCTTAATTGTGTATCATTATATTGTTCAGATATATTATTAAAACTATCTATGAATTTTTCTTCGTTTTTCCCTAATCTTTTGTAGTGTGCTAATATATTTTGGATTTCCACTTCACTAACATCATTTTCATTTTCTGCTTGATAATTAACGTCTTCAGAATCAATGTTATAATACTGTTTTGATTCTTTTTTTATTCTTGGTTTTTGAATCAATCTACACACTTCTTCTATGCTTCTGTCTTTACCGACTATAGCATTATATATACCTATCCCAAACATTTTTGTCAATATTTGGTCTGATTTTGCTCTTCTATCTGAACATATTAGTATTATTGGAATATCTGTTCCGTTCGATGTTGTAGCTTCATCACTTACCCCATCCAGTTTATCAAATATGAATTTATCAATTTGTTCATATTCATTATGTGCAAACGCTTCTAATTCTTCACTTATAACTATTCTGTCATAACTTTTTTCTTTTTGTAATTCTTTTATTATCGCATTGAAGTAATACACATTTTTATAAGATATAATTTGTTTATACTCTTTTTGATATTTCTTAACAATCGCGTCTGAAATCTCCTCATTACTTACAGCAAATAAAACTTTCATTTGTTACCCCCTTCCAAATTTTACAAACACTACAAATGCTAGTGGTAATATTTGGCATATTATTAATATTGTCGTAAAACTAACCATTAAAGCCATACCTTTTTCTAAAGTATCTAGCTTTCTTACACCTATTACGTATTGATGTATTGCTCCTATTACAATACCCAAGAAACATAATGGTATACTATATATTCTTACAAGATTTAATATATATGCTACAGTTCCATATATATCTGACCCATATTGCGCTTTATAATCTTCTATTGAATTTGCTGCATTTTCTTGTAATTCAATTATTCTACTTTCTGTTGTTTGATCTAATGCACTTTCTGATGCATAACTTACATTAGTAAAATATACCATTCCCAAAACCAATGCAACTATTGATATAATTATTACTTTTTTTCTCATCTAACTAGCTCCTTTCTAAGTCTCCATTAACAAATTTTTTCCACATTTATTATACCAATATATCATACAATAAATCCCAAAAAATAGCAACATTTTTTTATAATTTATTATACAAATATTCCATGTGGTTATAGACTTTTTCATCCCAATTTTGATCTGTTGCATACCTTGTATTTATCCCTGTTAATGTAGGCCCATTGTAGTATGTTGCAACTGCTATTTCCCCATTATATATTTGAGTCCCTTGTGGATTAATATAGTATTTTACAAATACTCTTGCTAATAAATCTATTCCTTCTGCATATGTATCAAATGTATATGCACTATCATATGGTGTAGCATCATATGCTCCATATCCAAATAAATTTTTCTTATCATTTGCAATTTGTGAAGTTCCCCACCCACTTTCATGTATAGCCACTGCAGCGACAAATAATCCATTAATATTATATTGTTGTTCGATATAATAAAAGTATTTAGCATTTTCACTAAATATACCATTTATATCTTTACCATCTGTTAATATTTTCTCAAACTGTTCTAAACTAAGTCCACTTGGTTTATTTAAACTCATTCCAAAATTTATTTTTTGAACATCAGAACTTGACGTGTTTTGATTTACATTGTTTGAGCTATCTTGATTAGTTAAATTTGTTGTATTTTCAATTTTAACATACCCTACCTTATTCTCATGACTAACCATATAATATGTATCTAAAATTTCGATAATTTCTAATTCATCACCTTTACTAAGTGATACTATTTTCTCTGAATTAATATCTGGTGATATTTTTAATTCTGCTCTATCTGATACAACTTCTATTTCATCTCCTATTTTTGCTTTATATATACTTAAATAACTATTAGTACCTACTTCAACAATTTTTTGAACAGTTCCCTTAGTTATTTTAGAATTAACTTTTTCTTCTGTTACCAATACACCTTCTTCATAAGTATTCATATATGTAATTTCCTCTAATCCTTGTCTACCTTCTTGTATAACTTGATATGCTCCTTTGGCCAATTGGCTATTATTTATATATTTCGTTGTATACTCTACTATCTCTTCTTTTATAAAGTATTCTGTTTTTGTGTTACTATTTAAATTCTCTTCAATAACTTCATTTATATCAATTTGGCTTGCATTACTAATATTTATAACTGGTACATAACTTTCGACTTCTACAGCATATACATTCACCGTATTTATGTATATTGCAACAAATATACTAATTACTAATATTATCAATACCAAAATCGTTGAAATCATTATTCTTTTAGCAGTTTTTGCTTTTTCACAACCTTGTTTTTTCATAACTTCACCTAACTTTTCTTATATATTTTATCTTTTGCTTTTCTATCATCACCTAATATAATTTTATCCTTAATATTACTAATTGTCAAACCAAAATTATGGTAATTTTATTTATATTTTTGTTTGATTTTTTACTTGGTTTTTGTTTAGTTTTTTGTTTTACTCTAGTTTTTCTTTTCTTATTAATCAGCTAATTTGTTTTCTTATTTATTTCCACTTAACTTTTTATATTTTTTCGACATATTTTTATTGCATTTATATAAAATGTATAATATTATTTAAAAATACTGAGGAGGAATTTATGAAAAAGAAATTAATTATTTTAACAATTTTAACTATATTACTAATAACAGTTTTTATCTATCTATCTTTTTTTGTAATATCTAAATTTACAATTAAAAATGCTTTTATAACTCATATAGAAGCTTTTTCTAAAATGAATGATGAACAAGTATTTACGATTGATGAAATCACCCTTTTTAGCAGTGCAAATTCAGAAAACCAAACTAGTTCTGCCAATCATTTCACAATACAAAATCTATACCAATATACTGATATAGCTTTTTATATAACGCCACTTTTAGAAACTTTTTCTAGCAAAAACACTATCACTTCACTTTCAATTAACAATATAACAATAGATCAACAACCTCAAAATGGAGCTTCTAATATATATTTTAAAAGTATTGACAATTTTACTATTGGAGAAATCAATGAAGCAAATTTAATAACTGAATCCATTGAATATGTAGTTTGTACTGATGAACAATCTGATTTTTCAAGACCTTTTATTTATAATAATTTAGAATCACCTGTGACATTATCATTTATTACTGAAAATATTAAAACTGACTATACAATTACTGATACAACAACACCAATAACTTATGATGGCTCACTACTAAAAAAATGTAATATTACCATTTCATCATTAGAATCAGTCATTTCGTTTGATGTAAATATAACAAATGCCTTAAATGAAAAATTCAAATCTAATATTTCTATAGCTATACCTCTAGAATCAGAAGAAAATTCAATATATAACGGATTTAGTCAAGCAACAATTTCTACTAATTCTACTTTTTTAAGATATGAGTAATAAGATTTATGTTGTATACTTCTCAACGAATTAATAGTATTTAAAACTATACACAAAAGCAGATATTAAGTTGAACTTAATATCTGCTTTTTAATTACTAATTTATTAATGTTGGTGGCTTCAACTGGAATCGAACCAGTGACACGAGGATTTTCAGTCCTCTGCTCTACCAACTGAGCTATGAAGCCATCTAAAAATAAATGGCGACCCGGAACGGACTCGAACCGTCGACCTCTAGCGTGACAGGCTAGCGTTCTAACCAACTGAACTACCGGGCCATAATGGTGGTCGCAATAGGGCTCGAACCTATGACCCCCTGCTTGTAAGGCAGATGCTCTCCCAGCTGAGCTATGCGACCATGTAATAATATATTAAATGATAAAAGTTGTAATTTACATACAACTTTGTTGGTGGCTTCAACTGGAATCGAACCAGTGACACGAGGATTTTCAGTCCTCTGCTCTACCAACTGAGCTATGAAGCCATCTAAAAATAAATGGCGACCCGGAACGGACTCGAACCGTCGACCTCTAGCGTGACAGGCTAGCGTTCTAACCAACTGAACTACCGGGCCATAATGGTGGTCGCAATAGGGCTCGAACCTATGACCCCCTGCTTGTAAGGCAGATGCTCTCCCAGCTGAGCTATGCGACCATGTCTTGTTTGACGAGTTTTATTATACTAGTTTTTAAAAATAATGTCAAGCACTTTTTTAAAGTTTTTTACTTTTTTTGATATATTTTTCAAGTATTTGATATTAGACTTTCAAAAGTGCTATTTATCTATGATTTGGTAATTTGAAGATGTTTAATAATTTACTAATCTCTGCCCTTCTTCTGTTTTTTCAATTGAAATCAATTTAACTATTGGGTAGTAATTTCCTTCCTGTTCAGAATTCACTTCAATAGTACCTCTAATTCTTACCCAATCATCATTCTTTATTGATGTAAAAGATGATAATTCTTTCACATCAATCGTATCTACTTCAAAACCAATCATATATGAATCATATCCACAGCAATAAAACTCTCTTCCTACCATCATAGTTTGATTTATTTCATTTATATCTATATAACCTTCATATGTTATTGTTTGCCCTATATATTCTCCATAATTCAATTGTACTTCATTTATTTCAAACAAAAATAAATCTTCTGTTATTACGATGTCTGAAATTTCACTTAACGCTTCACTTTTAGTTAGTGAATTGCTACTTAATACAAAAACACCTATAGTAATTAAGATAACTATGATTACTAGTATTATTACTTGTATGATTTTTTTTATATTCATCTATTTTTTCTCCTTCACCCAAAATTAATTGGTTTATTTTTTCATTTGCTTCACATCTCTATTTTACCCGTATTTAAGATTTTTTTCAATAGTTTATAACAAAAATAAAAGCAGTTATTTCCAATCTAGAATCTGCTTTTATCTTTATATCTTTTATTATACTGTTTTGATTTTAATATTTTATATTTTTACTTTTCAAATTATATAATTATTATTTTTTAATTGATAATATTTTATATTTAGAAATACCTGCTGGTGCATGAACTTCGACTATATTGTTTTTTCTAGCACCTAATAATGCTTCACCTAATGGTGATTCATTAGATATTTTATTTTCTGATAAATCTACTTCTGTAGACCCTACTATTGTATATTCGATTTTTTCATCAAATTCTATATCATGTACTTTTACTATATTTCCTACTTGAACAGTTTCTGTATCTATTTCTTTTTCATCAATTATTTTAGCATATCTTAATTTATTTTCATATTCAGCTATTTTTAATTCATTTTCTGCTTGAGCATTTTTAGCTTCGTCATATTCCGAATTTTCTGATAAATCTCCAAATCCTAATGCCACTTTTATTCTTTCAGCTATTTCTCCTCTTTTTTCTGTTCTCAAATAGTTTAATTCTTTTTCTAAATTGTCAAATCCTTCTTGTGTTAATAACACTTCTTTTTCTTCCATTTCAATTCCTCCCATGAGCATATAATATATATATTTATTTATGTTTGTGTAACCGGTTATATATTACTTCAAAACATATATTTTGTCAAGTTTTACATATTAAATTATTCTATCCATTTTTTTATTCTAATACTTTTTTTATCCCTTTAAGATAATCCAATCCTGATATAATTGTTGCTAACATTTGTATTATCATAAACAATGTTGTTAATATATTTAAAACCAATGCAAATCCTTGTAATGTTCCATCAAAACATTTTCCAAATGCATTAATATCTATAAATGCAAATATTATTGCTATAACTTGTGTTACTGTTTTTATTTTCCCCCATATCGATGCTGCAATAACTTCTCCACCTTTTTCTACTGCAAGAAGTCTATATCCTGATACTACAAATTCTCTTGATAATACAATTATAGGAATCCATGCTGGTAATCTTGCCATTTCTACTAACATAACCATTGCGGATAAAACTAAGATTTTATCTGCTAATGGATCTAAAAATTTCCCAAATGTAGTTACTTGATCATATTTTCTAGCTAAGTATCCATCTATTTTATCTGTTATTGATGCAAGTATAAATATTGATGTTATTACCCACAAAGTATATGTGATTCCTAAAAATTCTCCTTCTATTCCTAAAAATGGTATCAATACCATTATTGGTACTAGCATTATTCTGAAAACAGTTAGTTTGTTTGGTAAATTCATTTATTTTCTCCTTATTTGTTATTTTTTCAATATTTCTATTGCTTTTTGTAATTGTGTATCTTGTGCATCTTCTATTACTAATTGACTTTTTAATTCTTCTGGTATTTCAATTTTTTCATGTGGTTCAATCCCAATTTCATTAATCTTATTTCTATCTGGAGTTAAATATTCTGCTGATGTCACTTTCATACCACTACCATCTCTTAACGTTAATATTTGTTGAATAACCCCCTTACCAAATGTTGTTTCTCCTACGATTGTTGCTAGTTCTAAATCTTTCATCGCACCTACTACTATTTCTGATGAACTTGCTGTATTCTCGTTTGTTAAAATCACTATTGGTACATTTATTATTGGATCGTTTGCAGATTTACTAATTTCTTCATTTCCATTTTTATCAACTTCATATAAAAGAACTTCACCTTTAGGTGTCATATAATCTAATATTTGTAATGCTTCATCAACAATTCCACCACCATTATCTCTCAAATCTATTATTAATGATGTTATACCTTGAGTTTGTAATTCTTCATATTTCATTTTAAAATCTTCTGCTGTTTCCCCATCAAACGAGATAAATGATATATATCCTATATTTTCGTCAATTATTTTAGATTCTACTGGACTAACTTTCACTAACTCTCTAACTAAGTCAACTGTTATTGTTTCTGTTCCTCTTAGTAATTCTATAGTAACTGTAGTTCCCTCTTCACCTTTTATTTTATTTGGTGCTATATCTATATCTGATGCTGTTAAATCCTCTCCATTTACAGATATTATTAAATCTCCTGGTAGTATACCTGCTTCTTCAGCTGGACCTCCCGGAATAGGTGCTACTATTTGTATTCTGTCATATTCAGTATTATCTATCATATATATACCAACACCTACAAAATTCCCTACAACTTCTTCTAAGTACTCTTCCATTTCTTCTTCTGTTATATATTCTGTATAAGGGTCTTCTAATCCTTCTACATATCCTTTTATTGCACCTTCTATTAATTTCCTCTCATCAATCTCACCAATGTAATATTTATCAATTACAGCTCTATAGTCATCTAATATATCATCTATATCTACACCACTCTCAGTTGATGCTGCTTGATATTCCATTCCCCATAATTGTCCTACTACAAAGTACTGATACATTGCATATGTCGTTAAACTGAAAGTTGCCAAAACCACTATAATAACAGTAATTATAACTTTATATATTTTCATTGTTCCAGGTTGTTGTTCCATTTTTCCCTCATTCTTTCTTAAACCAAGAGCGGATTTAAAATATCCGCTCTTTTATTTATTATTTAGTATATGTATTTAATTTTTTAAAATAACCTAATATTTATTTTTATTAATGTTATTCATATATTAAACTTTAATCAAAGAAATAAAAGCTCCCCTTCTTTTATCTATGGTAAATATGCTGTTGGATTTACTGGTGATCCATTAACCCTTACTTCAAAATGTAAATGAGGTCCTGATGAATTACCAGTTGTACCAACACTCATAATTTGTTGCCCTTGACTTACTTTTTGCCCAACGCTTACTAACCTTGAACCTGGTGCTCCATGTGCATATAATGTCATTGTTCCATCATGATGATCTATTACTATGTATTCACCATAACTTCTATATGTACCATTTGAATATTTCAATGCTGTAGAAGTTACTACTGTTCCGCTCTTAACTGCTAATATTGGTTTTCCATTAACTCCTGCATATCCATAATCTACTCCTGTATGACCAGAGTAACCATACCATCCTGTTGTTATGTATCCACCTGCAATTGGTGATATATATCCACTTGCACTTGGTGTATTTGTTATATTGTCTTCTGGTGCTGGTTTTGACGCTGCTGCTATTCTTGCTAATTCATCTTCAATTGCTTTTTTATCTGCTTCGAATTGTTCAATTTCTGCTTGCACTTCTTTTTCCTCTGCTGATAATTGACTAGCATAAGCATCTTTTTCTGCTTTAGCTGTTTCTAATTCTAATTGGTATCTTTCAATTTCTACTTTAGATGTTTCTATTTCTTTTTTAGAATTTTCTAATTCAAATTTAGCTGTTTCAATCTCAATTCTCTTTTTTTCTATTTCTTCTAGCATTACAGTATCATTTTCTGCTATTTCTTTTATTAAATTATAATTTGATAAAAAATCTAATAAATCTTTTGATTGTAATAAGATATCTAAATATGATGTTTCTCCCATTTCATACATTGCCATTAGTCTTGCTTCATATAGCTCATTTTGAGCTTCATATTCTTCTTCTGCTTTAACAATTTCAATTTCTTTTACCTCTATCTGATCATTCAAATCTGATATCTTAAATTCTAATTGATTTATTTCTGTTTGATATTCTGATATTTGATATGTTAAATCCGCAACTTGTTTGGCAACCTCTGTCTGAGCTTTTTCTATTTCTTCTTGTTCTTTTTGTGCCTCTTCTACCTTTTGATTAATCTCATCGATGTCTGATTGAGATACTGCAAATACCGGATAATTAAACTGCAGTAACATGACTATCATTGTAATTATAATTACTACAATTTTAATTTTTTTTATTTTCATATGTTCCTCCTAATATATATTTCTACATCCTCTGTTTAAATATTTTCAATTCTACTTTTATTCTAACTCTTCAGCTTCTGGTTCTAATCCTGTTGTTATATATGGTAAAGGATCTACAGTTACTCCATTTATCCTAACTTCAAAATGTGCATGCGGACCAGTTGAATATCCAGTACTTCCAACTCTTAATATTAAATCGCCTCTTTCAACAACCTGTCCTACACTTACAACGATTTCAGCTCCATGTGCATACAATGTAGATACACCACCTCCATGATCTATTATTACCATGTTACCATATGCACTGTTATATTCTGCTTTTGTAACTATTCCTCCGTTTGCCGCTATAAAGTTTGCTCCTGTGGGTGCGCCTATATCTACTCCTGTATGCAATTTATATACTCCTGTTACCGGATGATCTCTCATCCCATAATAAGATGTTATTCTTGTATATCCTGGCACTGGCCATTCTAACAATCCACCAATATATTCCGGACTTATTGAACCAGCTGCTAAATTTAAAATTTCATTATTTATTGCTTCAAATTGAGCTTTATATAAATCGATATCAGATTGTATTTGTTGTTCTTCTTCTGAAAGTTTAGAAATATACATTTCTCTTATATCAATAGTATTTTCTAATATGTTAGTAGATACCGTTTGATTTGATTTAAGTTCTCCTAGCTGTTCTGTTTGTTTATCTAATTTTGCTTTTTCTATTTCTATTTCATTTTTCAATGTTGCTATTTCTTCTAATACAATGGCATCATATTCAGCCATTTCTTGTAGCAAAGTATAATTAGAAACGAAATCAAGAATATCTTGTGATTGCAATAATATATCTAGATATTTCATTTCTCCACTTTCATACATAGCTCCAAGTCTAGCATCGTACAATTCTTTCTGCTTTTCATATTGTTCTGTTGCAGTTTCTAATTCAACTTCAATTTTATTCACTTCTATTTCTAATTCATTTATTTGTTCATTTAATTTTTCAATTTCTTCTTTTGCTTCTTCGATTTTAGCATCTAACTCTTGTAGTTGTAATAAATTACTTGTCAATTCCTTTTGTAACTCTGCTAATTCTTCCTCTTCAGTTTGTATTTGTTCTTGTAATTCATCTTGTTGTTCTTGTAATGTTTTATTTTCTGATTCTTCTGTTTCTTGTTCTTCATTTAAATCAGCTGCATTAGAAACTGAATATATGCTAAAAAATATAATTATCCCAATTAATATTATTGCAATTACTTTACGCATATTATTCATTTTCCTCCTTGTTTTTATTTTATACTTTTAAATATTTTCTCATTGATATAATACTTCCTATGGCACCAATACCTAATCCTAATAACATATATACAACTACAATTCCACTATTAAACACTTCTCCAAATGTTAATAATTGAATATTCACTAGAACCATAATACTAGATTCTGCTATCTGTGGTAATGCTATATTATATACGATTCCTAATAGTGCCATCGATATAATATTAGCAAAAAATCCTATTAACATACCTTCAACTATAAATGGCCATCTTATAAATCCATTTGTAGCTCCAACATATTTCATTATAGAAATTTCTTTTCTTCTAGCATGAACTGTCAGTTTTATTGTATTTGATATTATAAATACTGATATCACAACTAATAGTACAGATATAACTCCTGTTGTAATTCTAATCCCATCTGCCAAATTCATTAATTGTTCTCTTGCTTCGTCCGCACTTGTTATCGTTCTAACTTCTTCATATGTAGCTATTTTAGCTTCTACTTCATCACTATTTTCTAATGTATTAAATTTCAATATAAATGACGCTGTAAATATATGATTATCTATTGTATATCCAGCTAATATTTGCGGAGTATCCGCATTTCTTTCAGCCATTCTTTCAAATGCTTCAGATTCGTCAATATATGTTATTTCTGAAAATTCGCCTAATTCTTCAAGTTTAATTTTTAAACTTTCCACTTCTTCCTCAGTTGCACCTTTTTCTAGGAACACTTCGATACCTTGTTCTTCTTTTAAACTATCCATAAAATGATTTATATTTTCTCCTAGTATCCAAAATATTCCGAAAATAATCATTGTTGCACACATAATCATAAGTGATGCTGCTGTTGATTTTTTATTTTTTAATACGTTTCCAAATCCTTCGCCTATTAAATATCCTAATATATTATATTTCACTGTCATACCCACCTTTTTTATCATCTCTTATTATGTCACCTTTTTGAATATGAATAACTCTTTTTTTCATGTTGTCTACAATATCTTTAGCATGTGTTGCAACAACTATTGTTGTTCCTCTAGCATTAATATCATTCAATAAATTCATTATATCCCATGCCGTTTCTGGATCTAAATTTCCTGTAGGTTCATCTGCTATTAGCATTGATGGATTATTCACTAAAGCTCTAGCCAAAGCCACTCTTTGTTGTTCTCCACCTGACAATTCATTTGGGTACATTTTAGCTTTACCACTAAGCCCCACTAATGAAAGTATCATTGGTACTTGTCTTCTTATATGTCTTGGTGTTGCTCTTACTATGTACATAGCATATGCAACATTATCATATACTGTTTTATCTGGTAATAATCTAAAATCTTGAAATACAACCCCCATACTTCTTCTTAAATATGGTACTCTACTTGGTTTTAAATACGTTATATCTTTACCATTAATTATAAGTCTTCCTGTCGTTGGCTCTTCTTCTTTTAATATCATTTTTATTAAAGTAGATTTACCACTTCCTGATGAACCTACTAAAAATGCAAATTCACCTTTTTCAATTGTAAAATTCGCGTTTTTTACAGCTTTCGTACCTGTTTCATAGGTTTTTGTTATATTTCTAAATTCTATCATTTGCAGTCTCCTTATTACACTCTTTTAAGTTTGCGTTTTATGATAATCATCATATCAATAAACCTATTTTTTTTCAATAGTTTTAGACAAAAAAACAAGAGTATTTCTCATATTTTTATATTCTTTTTATATTTTTCCCAATATTTCAAAATATTATGAAAAACATGAAAAAATTATAAATTAAATTTAATTTCGACACTTAATTTAATAAAAATCCATTCATCTTCCTTCTTTTTATGTAACCCTATTGACAATTGTTTCTTATTTATGGTAAAATTCCATTATACAATTTTTGTAAGGATACTTGGTGTACCAAGTTTATATATGCCTTAAATAACTACAAGGAGGATACTTTATGATTAGGCGAAACAATAATTTATTTAATATTTAATTTTAATCGGCTGCTTTGGCGACATTATGACAACATTTTATTAAGTTTAACTTTGAAAGAACAGGTGGTTTAAATATGTAAATATATTTTTTAAAAATATTTCGGTAATTTTAAAAGTTCTCATAAATAATCTACAAAAAACACCACAAAACCGCGTCCCATTTGGATGCGGTTTTTTTATTATTTTTTTGTTTTATTATTTTTTTGTTTTATTATTTTATTATTTTTTGTTTTATCTTATCGTATTATTCAAAAATTTCAATAATATCATCACAAGTTATTTGATATTCTTTCATTAATAATTCTGCTTTTCCAGATTTACCAAACTGATCGTTTATACCTAATTTAATAAGTTTTGTTGGATATTCTTCTATCAAAGTATCTGCAATAGCAGTTCCTAATCCACCTATTATATTATGATCCTCAATTGATATCAATTTCTTAGTTTCTTTTGCACTTTTGATTATTAATTCTTTATCTATTGGTTTTATTGTATGAATATCCACAACTCTCACATTAATATTTCTCTCTTTTAATATCTTTTGAGCTTTTATAGCTTCTACAACAGTCACTCCTGTAGCAAATATTGTTGCATCTGTCCCTTCTCCAATCTGAATTCCTTTACCAATTTCAAATTGTTGTGTTTCACTATATATTTTTTGTGTTCCTAATCTTGCTAATCTAACATATACTGGACCTTTCATTTTACTAATTTCATTTATCATAAATTTAGTTTGATATTCATCTGATGGTGATATAACTGTCATATTAGGAAGACCTCTCATCATCCCAATATCTTCTAACATTTGGTGCGTCGCACCGTCTTCACCAACTGTAATCCCACAATGTGTTGCACATATTTTCACATTCAGTTTTGGATAACATACACTGTTTCTAATTTGATCATAAGCTCTACCTGCTGCAAACACTGCAAAAGTACTAACATATGGAATTTTACCACAACTTGCCATACCTGCTGCTGTTGTAATCATGTCAGATTCAGCAATTCCCATATTAAAAAATCTTTCTGGATATTCTTTTTTAAATATATCTGTTTTTGTAGCACCGGATAAATCAGCATCTAATACTACAATATCCTTATTTTCCCCAACTTCTGATAAAGCTTCTCCATAACTTTGTCTCGTTGCTTTTTTATTTTCTGAAAGTTCTATATTTTTTATTATTTGCATTAAACTAGTTCCTCCTTAGCTTTATCATATTGTTCTTGATTTGGTGCTTTACCATGCCATGCTGCTAAATTTTGCATAAAAGATATTCCTTTACCTTTTATAGTTTTTGCAACAATACATGTTGGTTTTCCTTTTACTTCTTTCGCCATTTCAAAAGCTTTTATTATTTCTTTTATATTGTGTCCATCTATATTTACCACTTCAAAACCAAAACTTCTAAATTTTTCATCTATTGGATACGGACTCATTACTTCTGAAATTTCTCCATCGATTTGCAAATTGTTATTATCAACAACTACACATAAATTATCTAATTTGTATTTTGCTGAACTCATTGCAGCTTCCCAAATTTGCCCTTCTTGTATCTCACCATCTCCTAATATACAATATATTCTATTTTCTATATTATCTAACTTAGAAATCATTGCCATTCCATTTGCTGCAGACAACCCTTGCCCTAATGATCCAGTTGTCATATCAACTCCTGGAACATGTTTCATATCCGGATGTCCTTGCAAATAGCTTCCTAATTTTCTAAATGTTTTCAAATCTTCTATCGGAAAAAAACCTCTATTTGCAAGCACACTATATAGTGCTGGTGAACAATGCCCTTTTGATAAAACAACTTTATCTCTATTTATCATTTTAGGATTACTTACATCTATATTTAATTCATTAAAATACAATACAGTTAAAATATCTGCAACAGATAATGATCCTCCTGGATGCCCTGAATTCGCACTATATACAGCTTCTAATATCCCCCTTCTCACTTCTAAAGCTTTTTCTTCTAATTCTTTTATTTCTGTTATTTTTGTTATTTTCAATTTTTTCACTCCTTTCGATATGTGTAATATATCATAACTAAATTATTTTAACAATATACATTTGATACATTTATTTCGCTTAAAACAAATATTTAAATTCACAGTAAATATTTTAGATTATACATATTTTAAGTATAAAAATGTATAATCTCTAATATATTTTAATTATAGGAGTGATTTTATGTTAGACTCTATTATAGAAAAATATTTAAATGAAATAGTAAAAAACACTTGTGAATTAATAAAAATCCCAAGTGTTTTAAATGAAAATGATACTTTTCTCTATCCTTTTGGAAAAGAGATTAATAGTGCTCTTGAATATGTCTTAGATTTAGGAAAAAAACTAGGATTTAGAGTGAAAAATTTAGATAATTTTTGTGGATATATTGAATTTGGCGAAGGCCCAGAATTATTTGGAATCATTGGGCATCTTGACGTTGTACCAGCCGTCCCTGATGAATGGTCTTTCCCTCCTTTTTCTGGAACAATTTCAAATGATGTAATTTACGGTAGAGGAGCTGTTGACGATAAAGGTCCTGTTATTGCATCACTTTATGCTATGAAAGCTGTTATGGACTATTTAGAAAGTTTTAATGATTTAAAAAATATAAGATTAAAAAGAAGAATACGATTAATTTTAGGTTTAGATGAAGAAAATATGTGGCGTTCCATTAATTACTATCTTGATAATGAAGAAATTCCAACTCTTGGTTTTACTCCTGATGGCAATTTCCCTTGTACCTTTTCAGAAAAAACTGTATTATCATTACAACTCTCTTCATCTTATAATAATTCTAATGACATTATCCAAATTTTAGAAATCGATGATCATTCTAATGCTATTAATGTTGTTCCTAAAATTTGTACAACTACACTTAGACTTTCAAAAGAAATAAGCTATAAAGATTTTACAAATATTTTAAAAGATATCTTATCTACATATAATTTCGAAATTGATATATATATGCTCGATAATTACACATTCAAATTGACTTCTCATGGGAAAATGTCGCATAGTGCACATCCTGAATCTGGAATAAATGCTATATCACAACTTATTATCATATTATATAATATTTTTGACAGCTATAGTATATCTATTCCTTTATTGGACTTTTTTACAAAAAATATAAATATTGATTTTAACGGAAAACTTTTGAACATTTCCTATTCTGACTTTTCTGGAAAACTGACATTAAATGTATCTAATTTCAAATATGTCAATAATACTTTTAATATTAATTTAAATTTAAGACTTCCTAGCTCTATGGAAACAAATATTGTATTAAATCAAATAAATAATAAAGTCAAACCATACGAAAATATAGAATTTAATATCTTAGATTTAAAACCATCTATACATGTTCCTACTGATACTTTTCTTATAAAAACATTATGTGATATATATAATACAAAAACAAATTCAAATCACTCTCCAATAGCAATTAGTGGTGCCACATATGCTAGAGCTTTTAATAATTGTGTATCTTTTGGTCCTTGTTTTCCAAACACTCTAGATTTATGCCATAAAACTAATGAATGTATTGATATAGATGATTTAATTCTATGCTCGAAAATATATGCTCATAGCATTTATGAATTAAATAAACATTGATATAAAACACAAAAACTCCCCCACTTTAGCCGTTAATATCTGATTTTTAGAAACCTGTTCTGCAACAGGTGGGTGTCTACCTCGGTATTCATGGGCTTCTCACTTTTATGTATGTGAGCTTGCACGCCATATCAAGAGTTCGACCCCTCTTTCTACTTGTTGGTTTTAAAAATAGATATCACTCGCACTATGTAGGGGGATTTAAGTTATTTATATCTTACCACTTAGAATTGAACTTATCAAATTCCATTTTTACTGTTTAACTTGTTTTAAAGTTATTCTATATCTTTTATCTAACTTTTTCACTGTTTATCTCATTATTATATATTTTTTTATAATTGTATATTTTTTATTTTTATGTTATAATTATTAGAATATGTGCGTTTTAAAAATACTGTACCACTTATTATATAATCTATTATATTCAAAAAAAGCATTGTTATGATTTTACTCATAATAATGCTTTTTTACTTTTTACTCTATTTTTACATATGTTTGAAATTATGTAATATTATTGAGCTGTAACTACTGGTGTTCCATCAGTTTGTGCTTGTAATACTATCGTTGCTCCTGAAGTACTTACATTAGTTAAGTCTAATCCCTTAAATACAACTTCTGTACCAAATTGATCTACAACTTTGATATCCCATTGAAGATTATTTGCATCAATATTTAATGTCATTGATACTTGAGATCCTGTAGGCATTTGTTGCCCGTTTAATAATTCAGTTCCCCAGTTATCTAATCCTGCTCCTGACATATATAATTCTGTTATAGTTGTGTCTGGATACATATTTTGAAGAACTACTGGTAATTGAATTACATTGTTTCCTTCATTTCCTGTATTAGTAGTTGGTTCTGTTGTTTCTTCTCCACATCCTGTTAATACAAACATAGCTCCTACTAACATAATTATCATCGCTGATACTAATAATATTTTTTTCATAAAAAATACCCCTTTCTTTGTTTTAAATTCTTACATATTATAACATCTTTATTGCATATTTAATATCAACCTTTAGGTTGATTATTTACTTTTTATTACATTTTTAAACATAATTACAAACAAACTAATAATTCCTATAAATATTAATATATCCGCTATATTAAAAACTGGAAAATTCAGTATTGGAATATTTATATAATCTACAACAAACCCTCTATATATTCTATCTATCAAATTACTTATACTACCGCTTAGAAGTAATATTATTGATATTACTTCTTTTTTTCTATGAATATTAATGTATAACATAATTATAAATATTAATATTATAATCAAACTAGTTACTATTAATCCAATGTCATTATTCCATAAACTAAATGCTATCCCATAATTTTCTACATATTTTAAAAATAAGAATTCTTTATTAATCATATTATATTTTATGATTTGTTCAATTGCTACTATAATAATTATAACTATCCATATTATTATACTTTTTTTAAATGTTTGTTTATTTATCTTTTCCTCTTTATTAGATATTTTTAAATTCATATCATTTTCCATTCTTTCAATTTTTCTCTATATTAAAATTCTACATGATACTATTGTATTATTTTTAGTTTTATCTTGTTATTTAATTTTCACCTTTTAATCTTTTATATTTTTTAATCTTTTATATTTTTTTATTAATACTATACTTAAAATTATTATAAAAACTGTAATTGATAATATTTGTGAAACTCTGAAGTTTCCTAACATCAAACTATCTGTTCTCAACCCTTCTATTATCGCTCTCAAAATTGTATAACACAATAAATATATTACTGTTAATTGACCTGAATATTTTTTATTTTTCCTATAAATCGATAACCCTATAAATATACACATTGTCCCTATGGATTCATATAGAAATGTTGGATGAACTTCTTTATATATTCCATTTTCTATAATTCCCATTCTCAATATGTTTGTTGTTTCACTTCCATATGCCTCTATGTTGAAAAAGTTACCCCATCTACCAATAGATTGTCCTAACGCTAAATACGGCACTATCATATCACAAATATCCAAAAATTTTATTTTTCTTACTTTACTATATATTAACAATACTACTAGTGCACCTATAATTCCACCATATATTGCTAAACCACCATTTCTTATATTAAATATTTCCATCAAATTATTCTTATATGCATCCCATGCAAACAGCACATAATAAATTCTAGCACTTATAAATGCTACTGGTATTGTTATTACAAATAATTCCAACATATATTCATATTTTAAATTAGCTTCTTTACAATGTTTAATCATTGCTATCATACAGATTATTATTGGTACTATAATTAATACAGCATACCAATGTATTTCTATATTATTTATTGAAAATATCACATCCGATACTTCCAATTCAATATTTAATCCTGGGAATTTCACTTCATTCATATTTCTTACCTTGTTTTCTATTTTTTAATTTCCTTAATTTTATTTATTGCTTGTACTCTATTTTTCACTTGTAATTTTGAATATATATGATTTATATGTGTCTTTACTGTTGATTTTGATATATATAACTTATTTGCAATATCATCGTTGCTATATCCATCTTCCATTAACTTCAATATTTTCATTTCTGCGTTTGTTATTACTTCTCTTTTTTTATTATGAATAATTGAAAATTTATTTACTTCTTCTTTTATATTGTTAAAAAATGCTTTTTTTATCATTTTACTCATGTTAGGTTCATACTTTTCAAAAACTTGATATACTTCAGATCCTTCGTCTGCAAATATTCTCACATATCCATATTTCTGAGCTAACAATATGGCTTTTTCAATATATTCATTCATATATCCATATTGATTTAATTTATTCATAATTATTGATTTTAAAATATAGTATTCCATTTCATAAAAAGTTCTTTTATATGTTTTGATATATCCATATAACATATCTAGTGTTATATTAGCATCATCATATTCTTCTAATAGGATATATGCTCTTACTTTTGTTAAATATTGGAATCTATTTAGAGTATTGAACTCAATTCTTACATCAACCGCTTCTTTTGACCATTTTCTTACTACTTCTATATTTCTACTTACTATTTCATATCTAATATTATTTGCTATATAATTACCTTTTAAATACCCTACTTTATTATCTTCTAATTCTTTACCTACTTTTTTAAGTTCTTCAACATATTCTACCTCATTAGTTTTTGCATATTTTATTTTTGTTAATAAATTATATCCTACAAATACTAGATCAATCATATTAGCTTTTTCTGCTTTTACGATACCTTCTGTAATTTTTATAATTGCTTTATCTAATTCGTTTTTTTGATATAGCACTTCACCTATAGCTAACTGAGATGCTCCTGCAGCTTTTTCTCCAAATATTTTTTCCACGACTGGACTTAAAATACTTGAAGACAATTCATATTTTTTTCCTAAATCACAAATATCTTTACTTCCACTTATCAGTGTAGGTTGATTCCCTGTTAACGTCATATCTTGACGTATTTTACCACCTTCATCACATAATTTATTTAGCTTTTTTAATTCATATATTAATTCAAAAGCACTTATACCTGGTGATGATATTTTACAATACGAAATACTTTCATCTATTTGTAAATTTCTTATTTTACTGTTAGACTTATCATTCTTCATTTCAATTAATTTATTTTTCCAATATTCGAATTTTTCTAATTCAAATTTTAATGAATATATTATTGCTATATTTGCACATAAATATGGATATTTTACTAGAATTTTTTCTGGAATTAAAAACAATATTTTTTTCAATATAGAATTATTATTTACAATTCCCATATGTGACTCTACTTCAATTTCTAATATTTTCGCTGCTTTTTCAAATTCAAAACCTTTTACATAATATTCTGCTGATTTTAACATTTGATTTTTCTTGAAAAACATTTTAGCTATATTTATTTGTATTTCCCTTATTTTTTCTTCACTAAATATAGCTTTTGTTTTGTGAATTATATATTTTGTTATTTTATTTTTAAATTTATATCTATCATTTCCTATTTCACTTAATATGCCTAATAAGTTTAATTTTTTCAACTTTTCTTTTGAAGTATTATCATTTGTCAAAAACTCCATATCAGCTACATTAACATCACCTAATTGATATGCAATACACATAAATTCTATTAAACTTTTTTCTACATTTGTAAATAATTTAATGTCAATATAATCAAAAAAATCATTATATGCTCTATTTACAATATTGTCATCCAACCTTTTTTCTCTACACACATATTTACTTAATATATTTGTTAATATAGGGGAACCTCCTGAAATATTAAATATATCTTTAATTATTGCAGGATTATCTATTATTTTGTTTTCTATACAATATTTTCTTATTTCTTTTTCTGATAATCTTAGTGTTTCTTCATCAATACATATTAATTTATCTTCCGCATATAAGTCTTTATATTCTTTTGTAAGTGGATTCTTTGTTATTATTATAAACTTAATTTGGTTTGATGTTTCTTTAATACTTTTTGCTAATTCGTATCTAACTGTTGTATCATATATATTTCCTAGATTTTCTAATACTATTATTTTTTCATCATTATTATTCTCTTCTACTTTTATTACTTCTTTTATTTTCAACATCAATTCAGGGTTTTCATTATCTTTTTCAGTCACATTATACCAATAGAATTTTTTATTTATCAATTCTTCTATCCCTTGAACTAACACTTGAGTCCCTAATGTAAGACTTCCAGAAATATATACTACTTTATATTTGTTTATTGATTCTATTATTTGTTTGTTTATCTCCCTGCTTTTTAATAATTCCACTTTTTTCTCCTTAATATATTCACTCTTTTTTAATAAATAACTATTGCTTCTGTGTAATACTCATTATTATATATGTCAGTTATTTTATAATATACATAAAATTCTCCATCACCGACTTCTGAATATTCTACACTTATATCTGTATCTTCAACTATCATTGGCTCACCAATTATATATGTATCATCATATTCTAAATTATATGTATAATAATCAAATAAAAATTCTATTTTATCACCTTGTTCTAATTCAATCAATCTTCTTGTTTCTATTGTTGTATCTCCATAGTCTGAAACTGGTCTTGCTCCTATTACTGCTCCTTCTGGATTTTTATCATCCCATACCACTATTAAGTCTACCATTTCATCGTTTAAATATGCTGGTACCCTTGCTTTTATATGTGTCTCTGTTGATTCCAATACGTAGAATGGCACTATGTATCCATCTAATGAAATCCAAGTTCCATCAAAACTTACTATTAAATCACCATTTTCAGTTGTTTCAAAATAATCATCACTACCTAAGTCAATATATCCTTCTCCGTCATCATATAACACCTCACACGTAATTGAATTAATTATTTCCCAATCTTCTGTTGTTAACTCTAAAGCATAATATTCTCCAAAATCAGTAATTACCAAATTCTCGTACTGATTGTCTTCATAATATTCTTCGTTTTCATTAATATATGATTCGTCATACCATGTTTCATCCTGATATGATTCAACTTCTCCAATTTGACCTGATATATCTTCTGTTGGTACACTACCACCTGCAACAATATTTGCAATTTTACTCAATACATTTGTATATTCTGTAGTTATTCCAAGGTTGTTATATATGTTAATCATACTACTATAGTGTTGTAAATCAGTATATGGTATGTATACCGATAAACCATTTGAATCTTCCATTATTGATGTTGTAACATTATATTTTATGACATTCTCTAATTGACTTTTCAAATTTTCACTTTGATCTGTCGGTAAGTTTTCTGCCAAATGATACAAGTCTATTGTATCTATTTCACCATATGAAAATGCTTTAGTTTTTTCTATTGCTTTTGCTACTGAATTAAATTGTTGTGTAGCTAATAATTCAACATCTACTTCTTTCATATATTCAGTTAATGCTAATATTAAATTATCCATTCCTACTGTTTCTATAACACTAAGGGTTGCTTCTTCCTCATATAATAAACCTTGATTTGACTCAATAAATGAATCCGCTATTATTTTCCCCAATTCTAGTGTCTCTATATCAGTATTAGCTGATAATCCATTTAGTATTTCAACATAATTCCAACCAGTTCCTGGTTCTAATTCTTCTGAAGCGATTAAATAATCTGCATTACCTTTAACCATATATGCTGTTTCTACAGTTGCCATTAAACATGCATCAAATCCTATAAAATCAAATTTCACACCTGCATTATTCAGAGCTACTTCCATTTCATCAATAGTTAATGTATCCTCATCCCCCTGTGTTTCATCATATCCAAATCCACTTATTGCTCCACCACCATGATCCCACATTATCAAACCATATCTATCTGCTGGATAATTTTCTTTTGAATAATTTATAAAATCTGTTAATGTTTGTGGTTCTAACATATCTAATTGACCTAGTGAATCATCTATTAATATTAGTTCATCATCTGTTACTAAATATCTTTCGTTTGCTTCGCTTGATATTCCAAAGTTCTGCCATTCTAATGTCCCACCAGTTTGTATTACTACATTTATTTTTTCATCTATTGTTGCGTCTAACATTTCTTGTATGTCTGTTGTTGCATACCCACCATCTGTTTCTAAATCTGATCCACATATGTACATCATTAATGTATATGTTTGCTCACCTTCATTTATAATTTCATCATCTGATCCTAACCACATTATCCCTAAAAAAAATATTATTACTATTGTAAAAAATCCTATTCCTAATCCTTTACTTTTCTTTTTTTCTCCCATAACTAAATCTCCCTTTCATTTTCATTATAATGATATATTATTCATATTATATCATCTTTTCTTCTTTTTTCAATAAAATATGTAAATTATCATGCATAATAATATATTAAAATACTCTAAGTAGACTATTAATCTTTTCTACTTAGAGTATTTACTTTATTCTATTCAATTAATTTCAATTTAAAATCAAGGCATTTGACCATAATTAATTGTTACTCCAGATGGTAAAGGCATTTTTCTTACATCTGCCTCATATTCTTGTCCTGATATATATATGTCTGTAATTAGCGTTCCTTTAAATATACTATATGGTTGTTGATTACCATATTTTTCTGTCTCAAATTTAGGTTCTGGATTTTCATTTAGTGTAAATTCTCCTAAATCTATTTTTTTTAAATTAGTACATTCTGCAAAAGTTGCTCCAAAAGTTTCTACTTTTGATACATTAAAATTACTTATATCTAATTCTGTTATTTTCTCAAGACCTTCAAACATATATGACATATTTATTACTTTGCTTGTATTAAATTTACTTAAATTTAAACTACTTAATCCATTGCAATATTTAAACATTGCTGACATATCTGCTACATTACTTGTGTTAAATGAACTTAAATCCAAACTACTTAATCCATTACAAGATGAAAACATATATGACATATCTGTTACATTACTTGTATTGAATCCACTTATCTCTAAACCATTCAACATATTACAACTACTAAACATTCCTGACATATCTGCCACATTACTTGTATCAAATTTACTTAAATCTAAATTAGTCAGTTCTCTACAACCACTAAACATACTTGACATGTCTATTACATTACTTGTATCAAATTTACTTACATCTAAATTAGTCAGTTCTCTACAACCACTAAACATACTTGACATATCTGTTACATTACTTGTATTGAAATTACTTAGATTAATCTGTTCTAAATTATAGCAACTTGCAAACATATATGACATATCTGTTACGTTACTTGTATTAAATTCACTTACATTTATTTTTTCTTCAAAGCTAGCATTATAAAACATAGCTTGCATATTTGTCACATTATCTGTTTCTATTTCATCTATATTTATTTCATATATATCAGCAAACCAAAACATATATGACATATCTGTTACATTACTTGTATCCATTGTACTGAAATCCAATTCAGATATTCTTCTACAATCAGCAAACATATCTGACATATTTTTAACATTTGTTGTATCAAACCCACTTATGTCTATATCAGTATAAGTACAACCTGCAAACATACTTGACATATCTGTTACATTCTGTGTATCAAACCCAGTCAAATCAATAAAATCTTCTCCATAACAACCTGCAAACATGTTAGACATATTTGTTACATTGCTTGTATCAAATCCACTTACATCTATATCATTTAATTCCGATCTTCCATAAAACATTTTTGACATATCTGTTATTTTGTTTGTTTCAAATTCACTTAAATCTAATGATATTAATTCTGTTACAATTGCCTCTCTTGGTGCTCCACCTGCACTATCTTTAGCAAACATTTCACTAGCATCTATTGATTGAATATCTGAATCTAATTCTTTCATGACTACTTTTATATCACCTGTTAAATATTCATTATTTCCCTGTACGCCAGGATCATTATATAAAATAACCTCTTTCCAGTAATCTTTACCACTTTCTGTTATTTGTCCACTTTGATACATCTCACCTTCTAGATATTCAATTTCCTCTTCTAACTCACCTTCTACTAATTCCTCAACAGTCACGCCATATATCTCAGCTACTAATTCTAAATACTCTTCAAATGTTCCATATTCTATTTTTTTACCTCTAAGAAATTCCATTAATGCTTCTGGTTTTATAAATGTTATTCTGTTTCCTTCTCTATACATATTTATAGGATCTGCAATATATATTTCATCAGTACCAATATTTCCACCTTCTATATATATAATTCCTTTTGTTATATTTTGTATATTTAATGTTTTGTGCTCTCCAACTTGATTTGTTGTTTTATCTATTAATCGACCATAAATAACACAATTTTCTGTAACTGCTATTGAACCAATATAATCTTGCCATTGTCCATCATCTATTTTGTATTGAATATCAAATTCTGTTGTCGTAGTCATTATTACTATTATCGGACCTGGTGTTGGTGTTGTTATATTTGGTATTATTTCTAAATTTTCATTTGCTGACGGTACATTAGATGTCATTACAATATAATCTTTATTTAGAGCTTCTTTTTCATTCCCTGCATTATCTACAGCTTTCATACTCACTTTATATTCTGTTTCTTGTGTTAAGTTTTCAAATTTATATGATTCTGTATTCGATGCTGTCCAATCTTGTATAATTGTTCCATTTTTGTCTTTTAATATATATTCATATGTTGCTAATCCTGCAACTCCTACATCTGTTGTTTTTCCGAATACTGTAATTTCATTCATTGTACCTTGTGCCAACAAACTAAAGTCTTCTGGTGCTTCTCTATCTATATTGTTTACTTCTTTTTCGACCTCACTGTACCCTATTTGGTTATAATAATATCTTCCCAATATTGTTGTATTTTTAACTACTTCTATACTTTTACTAGCTTCAGAACTCGTGTGCCATGTAGCTCCACCGTCTGCACTATATTGATTTATTATCCCTGAACTTGTACTTTTATTTGGATCAAAATTAATAGTTACTATTACATTTTGATTAGTTAATTCTGTTGGATTTAATTCTATACTAATATTACTTAAACCAGATACATTTTCTGGTGGTATTGGGTCTCCTGGCGTTACATCTGGTGTTTCTATATTTCTAACTTCTACAACTATACTTTCTTTTTTTCCATTTTCATCTATAGCTGTAAATGTATAATTCCCATTCTTTGATACAAAAACAGATGTTGTAAAATTGTTTCCATTGCTTAAATTTAATTCTTCCAACAAGTCTGGCATTATTATTTTTTCTATACCATTTATTGATTCTGCAGTTATCGTTATTGTAACTCCCATTGTTGGTGTAGTAGGTGACACTTCTCCTGATATTTTAATCCTGTCTTGTTCATATTCTATTACATTTTCTATTTCTCTATCTTTTCTTGTTATATCTCCAGTTTTTTCATCTATAACTATTTCAACTTGTATTCCACTACTTTTTTCCGTTATTTTTATAGTCTCTATAAATCCTGTTCTATCCTCATCCGATTTTTCTATGATATATTTCTCCCCATCTTCTATATCATATTTTCCCAATAATTCTACAACATTTTGAGCATCAACCTCATACCATTGATCACCACCTGATTTTTCCTCTATACGTGCCTCATTCATGGCTAATCTAACTGAATCCTCTAAGCTACTAACAGTATCTTGATATACTGCATTTGTTGTTTGATTTATTATTCCATCCTCTCCTAATAGCATTCCTATTGTTATTCCAGCTAATATTAATAAGATTAATATAGTTATTATTAATGATATTAGTGTTATCCCCTTATTAGTTCCAAATTTTCTCCTCAATATTTTATCTCCTTTGTATTTCTTAATAATCTTTTTCACCTTTAATATATATTTCCACTTGTGTTTTGTCAATATTTATACGTGTTTTATATTTTACATTTTGATTACAAAATATTTATTTTACATAACCTAAAAAAATCTTAAAACGTAAGTTAATTATATAACTCTACATTTTAAGATTTTTTATATTTAATTTAATATCTTTTAATTATTATTTTAAAATTATTTTTTATTTATTCATCCTACATTACATATATTAAAATACATAAGAAATGCAATATACTTCCTAGCAATATGCACAAATGAAATATTGAATGCATATATTTACGTTTTTTACCAATACCATATAAAGCTGCACCTATTGTGTATGATATTCCACCTAATAATAACAGTACAAAACCACCAGTTCCTAATACTACTGGTAATAGCGTTATTTTAAACACAATACACCATCCCATTAACAAATAACATACCATTGAGAACTTTTTAAAACTTTTTATATCAATTGCATTTAAAACTATACCTAATATTGCTATTGCCCATATAACACCAAATATTACCCATCCTGCTATCGGATCCGCTTCTCTTATTGATACAAGAGCAAAAGGTGTATATGACCCTGAAATCAACAAAAATATTGAACAATGATCTAATACTTGAAATACTTTTTTAGAATATAACTTTGGGCTTAGACCATGATATACACTAGACATTGTATATAGCATTATCATTGTTATTCCATATATTGAACCACTTATTATCCCATATACATTATTATTAACTGCTGCAAATACTATACAAAGCGATGTTGCAACTATTCCTAATACAATTCCAATAATATGTGATGTCATATTAAACACTTCTTCACCTTTTGAATATTTTGGTAATATTCTATCACCTAATTTTGTTCTTGTCATAATATCCCTCTTTTCTTTCTTTTACAAATTGTACCATATATATTTTCCAATTACTATATATACTACATATCTTCTTATTTTTCGTCAAAAAATTTCTCTATAATCATTATGTTCATACCACTGACATTTACCACATATATTAGCAAATAAGTCTTTATCCATATTTTCTTTTAAATATTAATATTTATAGTTATATTCTATTTCTTATATATTAAAATACTCTATAACTAATTTATTCATTCTTAGAACCTTTTAATTAGTATTACATATATTTATGTCTTTCATGTGAACACACTAAAAGCATATATTATCAGTATCATAAACTATTTCTACATTTTTTATTTTTTATTATATCTATTTCCTCTATATGTCTATATATAAAGTAATTAGTTTTCTTGCAAATAAAATGACTAAGTATTTAGATTCCTATTACTTAATCATTTTAACTATCTATTTAATTAAATTATTTCTATTCTTTAATTTCTTTTGCTAATTTACTAATTGCTTTTGTCTCTATTCGTGATACATCACTACTTTTTTATGATAAAATTTATTATTCACTAAAATTATATTGTATGTATATATTTTTATTTTTATCTATTGATATTTTTTCTATAAAATTAATTATCATTTTTCTATTTATTTCTAATATTTTAAAATATATCTTCTCTACGTCGTATTCTCTAATTAGCTCAATTGAATTTTTATCTTTAATTTCATCTAATCTTGATATAATTTTGTCTCTTTCTTGATTGTATTTCACATATATTCTAGAAAAATCTTCTTCATTTATTATCATATTTATTTTATCTTTATATAAATTATCAATTCCATTATTTATATTATCTAATTTAATTTTTAATATTTTTTCATTTTCTAAATTTTCTATCTTCTCTCTTTTACTTTTAATTTCACTCTTTATGTATTCTTTTATCTTGTTCGTATCTAAATTCTTATAAATTACTTCCTTCAAATTTTTCATAATAATCTCTTCTACAATATCTAACCTTATATTATGAGATGTACATTTATTCATATCAGTATATTTACAATACGTACTACATCTCAAATAAAATACTTTGCCTTCTTTTAATTTTCTGGGACTACAATTTAATTTTTTCCCACACTCTTTACAATATATCAGACCTTTTAACAAATAATCATATGTTTTCATTCTTGTATTCTTTCTTGATTCTATCATTTTTGCAACTTCAAGAAAAATTTTCTTCTCAATTATTGCTTCATGTGTATTTTCAACTACTTTCCATTCGCTTTCTGGTATTTTTATACACTTCTTTGATTTATAACTTATCTTCTTACTTCTACCTTGAACCATATTTCCTATATATGTTTGATTTAACAAAATCTCTCTAATTCGTATATCTGACCACTCACTACTCACTCTTCCTATTTTTATCCCAGATTGTTTTGCATATTGTGATGGTGTCATTATATTCTTATTTGTTAAATCTCTTGCTATTTGTCTACAACTTTCCCCATTTTTAGCTTTGTTGAAAATGTTTTTTATTAAATCACTTACATTTTCATCAATTATAATTTTATTACAACTTTCTCTACTAAACTTATATCCAAAAACTGGTTTCCACCCGATAAATAACCCTGCTTCTTGTTTATTTCTTTTTACGCTTTTAATCTTGTTTGATATATCCTTAGCATACATATCATTTAATATAGCTTTGAATGGTGTTATATCATTTATACAACTTTCTATTCCTGTATCTATATTATCTAATAATGATATATATCTTATTTCATTTTCCGGAAAATATTTTTCTAAATAATATCCTGTTTGAATATAATCTCTACCTAATCTTGACAAATCTTTTGAGATCACCATATTTATTTTTTTTAATTCTATATCTTGTATCATCTTAATAAATCCTGGTCTCTCAAAAGTTGTTCCACTTACACCATCATCAATATATTCTTTTATAATTTCCAAATTTTGTTCGACACAAAATTTTTCAAGAATATTCCTTTGGTTCGATACACTTTGGGATTCACCTTCTCTAGCATCTTCTTTTGATAACCTAATATATATTGCCACCTTATATTTGTCTGGTTTATGTATATTCAAAAGTTTCATAATATCGATCTACTTCTATTCTTATATTTTCTTCACAAAATTTTTGCAATATTTGGGCAATATTATCTTTTGTTTTATCATAATTTGCAATTACACATATTTCTTCTTTTTTCATATCCCCTCCTCTTTTAATATATATAACTAACTCAAATTATATTCTCTAATTCAATAATTTTATTTAGCATAAATGTATAAAGAAGTAGTAGTTTCCAATCATTAAAACTTCTACTTCTTTCCATATTTACTTTTTTATATTTTTAATATTTTTTTATTTTTTTTGTAAATTCCATAATACTTTTTATTGCATTCATAGATTCTATTATTTCTTCTTCAGTATAATCATTTAGTAGCTTATTTGTAGCGCTAATCACTTCATCATCTAAACCATATAAAATATAATCTATTGAATGCCCACTAATATCTCTTAATAGTTTTAACGTTTTGTAAACGAAATTACCTTCACCTTTTTCTACTAATCCTAGAAATTGACCAGATATTTTCAATTGCTCTGCTAGCTCTGTTTTCTTCATTTTCAGTTCATTCTCTCTAATATACTTAATTCTTTTTCCTCTTTTGATTTGCTCTTCTTTTTCTATCATATCTACCATAAGATTTACTCCTTTAACAATTTTCTATTCACCCTACTATTAAAATATAACTTATATTACATAAAATAATTTAAAACTGTAGTTTTTTATCGTTTTTTGTGGTATATTATACCCATAAATAAAAAAATTCAATATCCTAGGAGGTTTACATGCATACTAAACCAATGAAAATTTTAATTCTTGAGGATGACAGAATAGACTGTGCCTCATTTTTAGCTATACTAAAGACGAGAAAAGATTTTGAATTAGTCAAAATGACTGATTCTGATATTGAAGCAAAACAATTTGTCCAATCGAAATATCCTGACGGTATTATTGTAGATATAGAGTTAAATAATAGCATTACTGGCAATGTTGATTCGTTAGATTTTTTAGCATGTTTACAATCATTAAGAGAATCTAACCCAAACTACAGACCAATAGTAATAATAACAACTCAAATAAATTCTCCACGAACTTATGAAATACTACATAAATTTGGAATAGACTTAATTTTATATAAAAACCACCCAAAATATTCTACAGAACACGTTTTAAATAAATTACTTTTATTAAAAAGTACTGTACAAAAACCACAAATAGATTCATTACCTACAGCTGTAGAAGATAAAGAAAAAAGAATCTCTAATTTAATTTATCACGAACTAGATTTATTAGGTATAAGTCAAAAATTAAAAGGAAGAACATATATACATGATGCTGTATTTCATTTATTAACAACAGACAACACAAATATAAGTATAATACAATATTTAACGAAATTACATAAAAAATCACCTACAACAATCTCAAATGGAATACACAATTCTATATTACATGCATGGAGAGTTTCTTCTATAGATGATCTGTTAATACTATATGAACCTTCAATAAATCATGAAACCGGAGTTCCAACTCCTATGGAATTTGTATATTATTATGTCGATAAAATAAACAAAATACTACAATAAGTATGTAAAAATATAAAAAAAGTATAAAAAATAAAAAAAATTTTCAATTAACTAAATAAAAATATTCACACCATTAAATTCTATTTTAGTGGTTTTTTTGTTCTCAAAAAATACCAAGCTAGTAAATTATATTTTACTAGCTTTTTTTATTTCCCACCACTTTTCCAAACACCTCAACACCACTGTTTTCAACACTTCCATTGATAAACTTAGTTAGACAAAAAAGTCAAACATAAGAAAAAAGGTGGTGAGTAATATGAGTTGGTTAGAAGATTTCGCTGAATGGATTTTAAAATGGGGAAATGCAATAATTTAATGAATATAATTCGTATAGTTAAATTTTACGTTTAATTATATGGATTTTCTTTTTTTTTCAATTATACTATTATGTAAATTTATTTTTTAGGAGAGTACACATTGATTTCAAGTAATTTATCTTCATTAATATCATCTATAATCTTTATTTTAGGTTGCTTAACAACTACATTTATTGCGTTGAAAATTTTAAATAAATCTAAATCTACCTTTATCATATATATTGGCGTATGTTTCATCTCTATTATTTATAATACACTATCTTTATCGTCTAATTCCATAGAATTATTTATATTTTATCTTATTATAGTTTGTGGATTATATTGTGTATTATTAAAAATAAAACTCGGAACTTCTATTGCAACGCTATTAATCTCTCTAAGTATCACCTATATAGTATACTTTATTGCTTTATTCTTATCTTTTCTTGTAAACAACCTCTTACCAATAAGCAATGATTTTTTAAATTTTCTAGTTATCGCATTTTTTTACTTTCTAGTTATTTCAGTATTAATTAAACATCATAAATTTAAAAACGGTTTTAACTTTTTAGCAAGAAACCCAGATGAAGAATATTTAAGTATTAGAATTTTAAATGTAAGTGCTATTATTGTTTTTTGTTTTGTCATATTAATAAATTCAAGTTCACATATTACATCTGAACTTATTTTCCCTTTCACGCTTTTAGCAATAATCTTAGGTGTAATAATATTCAAATCACTAAAACAATATTACAAACATACAAAATCATTAAAAGAAAGAGCTTTAGAAAAACAAGAATTATTAAAATTAAGAGATAGAAATAGTGTTTTGGAAATTGAAAATTTAGAATATGCAAAAAAAATACATAGTTATGAACATAAAAGAAAAATATTAGAATATAATTTGAACAAATTTAGATTTAATTCAGAAATTTCTTCTGAAATTAGTATTGTGAATAATATAAATTTTATTCCTAAAGTAAATATTGTTGAAATAGATGATCTTTTTTCATATTTCAATTCAGAATGTGATCTTAATAATATTGATTTCACTTTGCAAGTAAGTTCTGATATAAATCTAATATATGAAAATTATATATCTAAAGAATGCCTTGAAACATTATTGGCAGATCATTTAAAAAATGCTTTAATTGCAGTTAAACATTCTAATAATACTAATAAAAGTGTTTTAGTTAAATTAGGTGTATTTGATTATGTATTTAGATTAGAAATCTATGATTCTGGTACTGAATTTAGTTCTGAAATGTTAAAAGAATTAGGAAATATACCTCAAACAACGCATTCATCTAGCGGTGGGTCTGGTTTTGGATTTATGAATACTTTTGACACTTTGAAAAAATATAATATATCTTTTACCATTCGTGAAATTAGTAGTCCGTCTGCAAATAATTATACTAAGGCTTTAATATTTAAATTTAATAATACTTTTAATTTTTCAATTGAAAATTATAAATAACTTTATTTTAACAAACCATACTGGTTTGTTTTTTATTTTTTATATTTATTCTTTTTTGTTTGCTTTTTCATATTGTATTTTTATCATAAAAAAATAGTTATACATAGCTTCTTGATATTCCCATCATTTTGGCTATTTCATTTTGTGTTTTAGGTTTGTGACCTCCTAATCCAAATCTTAATTCTAATATTGTTTTCTCTCTGTCTTTTAATAGTTCTTTCATTTTATCATATAATAGCTTTATCTTCATTTTAACATCTACTTCTTCTTCTATGTTTCTTTCATTATTTTCTAAAACTTCTTGGAGTGTTACAACATTATCATCCTTGTCTTTACCTATTGGCTCATTTAAATATACTTCTGCTCCAAATTTTTTCGTTGCTCTTAAATGCATAAGTACTTCATTGTCTATACATCTCGATACATATGTAGATAATCTAGCTCCTTTTTCAACGTTAAAGCTATTTATTCCTTTTATAAGCCCTATTGTACCTATAGATATCAAATCATCTTGTTCAACTTTTGAATTTGAATATTTTTTACAAACATGTGCTACTAATCTTAGGTTTCTTTCTATTAAAACATTTCTTGCTTCTTCATCTCCATTACTCATTTGTTTTAAATAATTCATTTCTTCTTCCGAAGATAGCGGTTCTGGAAATAAGCTATTACCTTGAATGTATCCAACCATTATTACTGCTGTGCTTAAAAATTCTAAAAAACCATAGATACCAGTTACAAATAGTGCTGATAACATATATGCACCTCCATTTTTCTCATATTAAAAGTATATGTTTTAAAAAAGAAAAAGTGCCTGACCTTATATTTATATTTAGTTTTATTTTTATAAAATTAAAACTAAATATTGACAAATTTCTTTACACTTGATAAATTATTATTACTTTTAGATTTTATAAGGAGACCAACTATGTGGATAGATGTAATATTGTTGTGGGTTGTTTTTAGTTTTTTAGGATGGGTTGTTGAAACAATTTTTTGTTCAATTGAAGTTAAACGCTTTGTAGAAAGAGGCTTTCTTATTGGTCCGTTTTGTCCAATTTATGGCTTTGGAGCTTTACTTATAATTTATCCTCTACACCTTATTAATGGTAATTTATTTGTAACATTTATTCTAAGTGTTTTAATTGTTTCTATTCTTGAATATATAACTGGATGGATTATGGAGAAATTATTCAAAACAAAATGGTGGGATTATTCAGATAAAAGATTTCAAATACATGGTCGTATTTGTTTAAGTAACTCTCTCTTATTTGGATTACTTTGTATTTTTGTATATTATGATATACAACCCTCTCTTTCATCATTCCTTTTACCAATTAGCTATGAATTTAAGTTAGGATTTTTAGCAGCTTTTTCAATGTACTTTATTGTTGATTTAATATTATCTATATATAGTGCTTTAAAATTATCAAACAAATTAAAGTTCTTAGACAAATTAAAATTAGATATATTAGAAAAATATACTGACTTAGAAGAAAAAGTAAAAGAAGAAATGATTAAACGAGATATGGACGAAATACTTGGAAATATGAAAGAAAAAATAGCATATTTTGAAAAAAGATTAATACGCTCGTTTCCTAATTTAAAAACAAAAAAAGATCCTACTACTTTAAATCTATTAAAATCTTTCTTTATTAAAAGCAATAAAGAAAAACTTTCTAAATAAAAATCAAATAGTATCTATATTTACATATAAGATACTATTTGGTTCTTTTTTATTTTGTATTTTTATTTTTATTTTTTATTTTTTTATCTGTTTATTTTTTATTTGTTTATTTTATCTCACTGTTATTTTGTTTTTTATTATTTATCTTTTAATTTCTAGACTAAATATTGTGCATACATCCAACCTTTTACGCCTCTTGCCCATCCATCTTTTATTTCATATACTGTCACTCTAGTACCATATGGATATGCTGTTACTATTCTACCATTTGTAGATGGTGTTTCTCTTACATTTAATCCTGTTTTCGCATTTACAGTCATTACCTTGTTTACAATAACTGTTGATGGTGCATCACTTAAATATTCTCCTGATACCCATTTACCATCACCTATCCTACACCAAATATCACTTTGTTCATACACTGTTACCAAAGTATTATTTGACAATGTTGTTAATACTGAATAATTTGTTCCTGGTCCGCTTCTTACATTCAAAGCTGTATTAACATTTACATATTTTCCTGTTGTTACTATTTCATTTTGAGGATAAAAGCAAAAATATTGTTGAATTTCACTTTTTGTAATATCCACCGATACATATACATTATTTCCACTTACTGAAGCTTTACCTTTTCTAAAAGATAAGTCATATTTTCCTTTATATAGATATGAATCATATACTGTGAATGTATTATTTGCCAATCCTACTAATACCACAAAGTGTCCATTTGTACTAAATAATCCTGTACTACCTCCTGGTGTTGATGCAACTACTTTCCCACCTTTCGATATACAATCTATTGCTACTGATATATCTGATGTTTGTTTAAATTCTATACCATATTTATCAGCTGTTCCTTTAAACGCACTCCAATACGTTCCATTACTTGCACTTCTATATCCATTCTGAACATAGTATTCTGCCATTACATCTGGATATACAATACTTGCTGTTAATGAACTGACTACCATTGCTCCTGATGTTGGACCACATCCACTAGTACCAATTGTTTGTGCTGAATTGTTCACACTTGAATACATCTTATTTGCCCATCTTTGATCTAATTGATTAAAATATACATTACTCATTATTTTCACCTTCTTTATTGTTTTCATCTATAATTCCTTCGTAAATCGCGCTTTCTAAAATTTCTTCAACTTCACTTATCTCGTCAATATACTCTTCTTCCATGCTTTCATTCCCTTCTAATTATTTTATCTATATATTTTATGCATATCAAATATTAATGTTCCAATCTGTCACTAATCTAATATAACTTCATAATATATATAAAAGAGGAGTGATAAATATGGACGAATTTTTAACGACTAAAGTTTTACTAAGTTTACCTGGATGTGTTACTTTTGTTATCTTCGGTACTCAAGTACTAAAGAAATTTTTTTCTTTAGATAGTAAAAAAATCGCACTAATAATTAGCGGAATACTTGTAATAGCTCGAATCTTTTTACTTGGTGAGTTTGATGTGCCATCTATTTTAATTGAAATTTTAAATATCTTGCCTATACTATGGAGTTCGACAGCTGGATATGATAGTTTAATAAAAAACAAGACTAAAAAGTCTTGTACTTCAGTAACACAAAATATTAATACAGTCAATAATGTTGAAACAATTCAAAATGCGACTCTTACTACAAATTTACCTGAAGATACAATAAACCAATCTTTTGAAGAAGATAATAATATTGATATACCAAGTGGTTAAACTAATAAAAGATACTATGAGAACATAGTATCTTTTAACTCTAGTTAATTATATATCTAGACTTTTTCACCTTTAATCTCTCTTACGGTTAATATTTTTATAATATTAAAACCTAATACTATACTCAAAATACAAATAAATCCTTCTGTAACATTATATATATCAGGAATTAATACGAATGCAGAACCTATTGTAAATCCTATTATTGCAAATTGTGTTTTTGCATAATAGTTTTTAAATAGTTTTTTTGTTATTTTCATCCACACTAATGAACCTATTATTGCACCTAAAGCAAAAGGTATTAAAACAGGTGTATAAATGGTTGAAATTGAATATAAATATATTTGATATATTCCTAATCCCATCAATATTACTGTACTACTTACTCCTGGCAAAACATATCCTATCGCTGTCAAAATACCACATATAAATAAATATACGTTATTAATTTCTATCAATTCAATTAAATTTATATAGTTTTCTATAAAGTTACCTAATAGACTTAATAATAGTGTAATAACTAAAAAAGAATAATTAATCAGTTGCTCTATTTTTTTCAATTTAATATTTTCAACTATATTTTTACTTTTTTTAGACTTGCTATTTTTCTTTTCACTATATTGCTCTATTTGCTCTATTTGCTCTTTATTCTTGTTATTTGCCTCTTTAATCAAATATGGAGTTCCACCTAATACCAATCCTATAAATATTGATTTTATTTGAATAGGGTATGTATATAACAGATACGAAAGTATACTACTAAAATATGTAACTCCTATTATTCCACCTACTATAAATGGTAAAATATATGTTAAATTACCTTTTATATCTTCAAAAAAATATATTACTGAATCTAGCAACTTTTCATATATTCCCATTATCATACATAAAACACCACTACTAACTCCTGGTATTATAGCTCCTGCTCCTATCAATATACCTCTTATGAAATTCGAAAAAATTCTCATATAAATAAACTCCTTTTTATATGTTTATTTATTAATGAGAATTTTATTCTTTATTTAACTCTTCTTATTATCCAATCTTTTTCACATTTAATTGGTAATTTAATTTTTACTAATTGACCTTTTACACCTGGACTTACATCTGATATTTCTTCATCTGTTTCAGCATGCCATAATTTTTCTATTTTGAATTCATATGATTCTATTTTTCCTGGTATAATTATTTCTAATTTATCTCCAACTTTCAATTTGTTTTTTATTTCTACAATTGATTTATCTTGTTCAAATTCAACAACTTTAGCTCCAAATTCATATTTTTCGTTATATTGTCTTCCTTTATATTCTTGAACATCTTTATTATTTCTATCATTAAAATAAAATTTTGTTAAATCTCTTGTTTTCATTTTTTGTAATTCATTCATATATTTTGAAGCATCAAATGTTTCTTTATTTTCTAAATAATCATCAATAGCATTTCTATAACTATTTACTACACCTGCTAAATAGTACTCTGTTTTCAATCTTCCTTCTATTTTAAGACTATCTACTCCCATATCTATTATGTCTGGCAATTCTTCTAACAAACATAAGTCTTTAGATGACATTATACTTGTTCCGTATTCACTTGTATCAACTGGCATTAGATTTCCAGGGTTATTTTTTTCTTCTAGATATACATTATATGACCATCTGCAACTTTGACTACAATCTCCTAAATTAGCACTTCTACAAGACATAAAATCGCTTAAAAAGCATCTTCCTGAAAATGCAAAGCAAATTGCTCCATGTACAAATATTTCTACTTCTAAATCTTTCGGTTTATTTTCCATCATATATTTTAATTGTTCTTTATTTATTTCTCTTCCTGTTATTACTCTTTGTGCACCTACTTGGTTATGCCAAAATTTTGCGTTTTCAAGACTTATAACATTTGCCTGTGTACTAATATTAATTGGAATCTCTGGTGCTAATTCTTTAATAACTTGCATTATTCCTGCATCTGCAACAATTATTCCATCTGGTTTCAATTCTCTAAGTTTTTTTACCATTTCTCTTATTTCTTCATATTTTTCGTCCCATGCAAATATGTTAAGTGTTACATATACTTTCTTATTTATACTATGTGCATATTTAATAGTATTTTCTAGATCATCATTTTCCATATCAGCTCTTGTTCTTAGTGATAGTGATGATGTACCACAATATACAGCATCTGCTCCGTAAAGATATGCTATCTTAGCTTTTTCAAAAGAACCAGCTGGTGCTAACAATTCTATTTTATTCATATATTTATTTCTCCTTTTATTGTTTTTTATTTCTAATTTATTAGTTTTATAATTCAATTTTTTAATTATATTTCACTTATATTTATCAATTTTTGCTGTTTTTTATGCAATTTATTATATATTCTTTTTATAATTATGTCAAATGATTTATTTTTTCCTTATTTTATGATATAATATATATGTAAAATATTATGAAAAATGAGGTATGTATTATGACAGACAATACAACAAAAACACATGAAGACGAAAACACTACCACAAATAAGTTTTTAGAATTTTTATATAATTCTCCAAATTTAAAAACAGCACTTGAGAATTATGCTGAAAACCTCCGGAATGATGAAAATAATATATTAAATTTATCACATGCCAATAAGATTGACGAATATATTAATATTGTTTTCAACAGAGATTTATCTCGATTTTGTAAAGAAGAATTTTCTTTTTTATCAGATGCTATTGATGAAGAATACCCTGACATTTTCTTTCAGTTTACTGGAAGAAGAAAATCTACACTAAGTTTTGAATCAAAAATTCAAAAATTATTGAAAGAGTGTAAATCTTTAGATTTATTAAGAGATATTCTAGCTTTTCGGATACTAATTTTAACAAATGATCCTCAAAAATCAACAAAACAATGTTATGATGTTGCAAATTTAGTTATTAAATTTTTCACAAAGCGTGGTTTCACTATTTGTGATGCTGACCCAATAAAAGATACTACATCTTTTGATAATTCAAAACATAATATATATGTTCCTGAATCATCTGGAATTGACTTGAATTTTACTAAATCTGTAAAAGACTATGTTGCAACTCCTAAAGAAAATGGATATCAATCTATCCATCTTGTTTTCAGAACACCTACAGGTGATTGTTTTGAATTACAAATAAGAAGTATTTCTATGCACGAACATGCAGAACATGGTTATGCAGAGCATAAAAAATACAAAATGATTAAATATGATTCATTTCCTGATTTTGATCCTACTAAAATAAAAATGGATGGTTTTAAACTTACTAATTCTGGAAATGTATTAGATTTCATCAATCTTGTTAATGGTTTGATTTTTATGAAAAATTATAAGTATTATCATACAAGTAATTTTTCAGATTAAAAATTCTACTAAAAAACTTATTAAAATTCCCCAAAACAATATATTAATTGTTTTGGGGTTTATTTTTCACTTAATTTATTTCTTTTTCCTTATTTTCTCTTTTCTTTCATTTTAATTATTGCTCATTTCTTTAACCATTATTTCTCCAAATACTGCATATCCTTGTCTTGGATTACTATATAATACGTGTGTAATTGCACCTATAAATTTTCCATTTTGTATAATTGGTGAACCTGACATCCCTTGTATTATTCCTCCTGTTTTTTCAAGTAATTCCTCATCTGTTACTGATATTTTCATGCTTTTATTATCATAATTATTGTTTATATATATTTCTTCTATCTGTATTTCATACTCTTTCACACCCTCATTATCAATATCACATAATATAGTGGCTTCCCCTTCTCTTATTTCACTTTTTAAAGCAACTTCAATCTCTTCAGTATATTCTAATATACCTAAATTATTTACATTCTCTATTGTACCATATATTCCAAATTCCGAATTCATATATATATTCCCAATTATATTATTTTCTAACAATCCTTCTATTTTTCCTGGTTCACCTTCTTCTCCTTTATCTATATTTAAAACTTCAGCGGTCACAAATTCTCCTGAAGCAATATCAATTAATTTATCTGTGTCAATATCCGAAATACCATGTCCTAATGCTCCAAAAGTTTGTGATGTTGGATCATAAAAAGTAATAGTTCCAACTCCTGCTGCACTATCTCTTACCCATAATCCTAACTTATATTCTTTTTCTCCTGTTTTAACAGGTAATATTTGTATTACTTTTTCTATTTCATTTTGAATAAATACAATATCAAGAATTTCTCCATTTGAATTATTAACGACTTCTTTTAAATCTTCAGTTGAATTTATTGTAATATTATTAACCTTTATAATTGTATCACCTTCTTTTATTTCTGTGTTTTCATACGGAGTATATTTTATATTATCTATTCCCTGTATTTCTGTCATTCCTACAACTAATACTCCTGATGTATATAGTTTTAATCCGGCTATACTTCCAACAGGTATCACTTTTGTTGTTGGTATTACTTCAACATTTATATTTTTTAAAAATATATTTTCAAATAGATTTATTGTATATTCACCAACAACACTTTCTGTATAGCTCATTTTTTCTTGATTACTTGATGATGCTTCTAATATATTTTCATTATTTATAGAGATTCCATATATATCTTTGATTTCTAATTTTTCGTTTTCAAATAGTATAATATTGTCTGGTATACTATCTACTGCTGATATATAGAAAAAAATGACAAACAAAAAAAATACTAATAATAGCTTAAAAACTTTATTTTTCATAAATTCTCCTTTATTTAACTATTATTAGTATTTACTTATTTAATTTTGTTATTCTTTTTTTTATGCTTTACATTTTTTTCAATTTTTAATTTTTTTATTTGTTTCAAATTTTAATTATTTGCTGCAAATATTCCTAATGTTCGATATAGTCCTATTCTTTCTCTTCCTAGCGCAGTATAATATATTCTGGCCAATTCTGTATTTCCTATTCTTATTAAATATTCATCTATTGTCTCTTCACTTGTTTTTGATGTATTTGAATTAACTACAGATGTATATGATGCTAGTTCTTCTTTTGGATAATAATATATGGTTTTTCTAAAATCACCATCAACTGCATCTACCATTCTTCTCTCAAATTCAATATTGAACATCCCTATTGTTTCTCCTCCATTAGATAGTATTGTTGATATCTCTGGATCTGTAACTTTATAATATTCATCTGTTAATGTATTTAATAAATATATTGAATCTTCTGATACATATTCTTGTGTTAATGCATTTGATACAACTGCATAACCGTTATATTCTCTACCACCTATATTCATTCCTTGCATAAATGTAATCATTGAAATATCTTGTGTTATTTGATCCCATTCATGTTCTTCTAATTTAGGCATTGAATAACTCGGTATACTATTTCCTACCCTATTGTAGTTAGATATTGCTACAAGTAAGTTTGTTTCTATTACATTTTGTATTACAGCTCTTTTATGTGCATTGAATTCTGAATCTTCATCTTCTATATATTTTTCTCCCGCAGAGTTTTCTAGTTCAGCAAAAATCATGTAGTTTGTGTATATTTCTGGTAAATATCCATTTCCACTTTCATCAACTGCATCCAATGAACTCAATTCTAATAATTCTGGATACTCAGTAATTATTCTTTGTTTGAAGTCATATGCCGAGTTATAGTATTGTGCTCCTAAGTTATTTGAATTAAATATTGAAGTACTTTTATTTGTCTCTACATATTTTTGTTCATTTAGTAAAGAAAAAACTTCATTATTCGCCTCATCATGATAATATTTAACACCATTTTGTTTTATATATTCAAATGTACCTAGTGATCCTATAATTTCTGTACTCCCTGTTATTTCTTCTAATGTTATATATTCATCTGCACCTGCTATTGCTTCTCCATCAATATATACTTGTTGTGTTAATCCTCCTGTTGCATTGTATTGCTCTGGTAATATTGAAATTCCTCTATATGTAGGAGTACCACTTGACAATCTATCTACACCTGTCAATAAATAACCTGCATCATTTACAACTTCGTCATTAATCTTACCTTGTATTGTTATATACGAATCAAGTGAGTATGTTATTACAATATCTATATTTCCTTTTATATATCTTTGACTATAGTATACATATGGTTTTAATCCATTTAATATTTCTCCATCTTTATAGTATGAATCTTCATAAAATTCCGGATTATTATACCAATTTGGATCAATACTTGGGTCATCACTTGTAGATAATGTATTTGTGTATTCTGAATAAATGTAGAAACCATCATACATCGTATAAACTATTGCTGGAACATAATATTCTAATACATCTTCATCATACCCTGATAAAGAAAAATTAGTTGCTAAAGATGTATAAAATGTGTTTACCGATGCTTCAATATCTCTCATTTTTGAATTAGTTATATTAGATGTTGTACTATTAGACATGTTTAATTGAAATGCTGTTATCGCATCATGTGTTGATGTTGTTAATTTTGTATCATATGATAATTGTAAATTCAAAGTTTCGATTTGATGTGCAGAATATGCTGTTAATAAGATTGACATTGGTAATATTATTATTATTGCGATTACTGCTAATGCTTGAATTTTCATATTATTTCCTCTCTTATGTATTTTATTTATACAAAATAGCTTGTAATACTATCTTCTATTACAAGCTATTTCATTTATTCCTATTTTCCGTTTGTACTAACAATAGCTGCATGTTGTGCTGAAATTGTATATGAATCATTTCCTGTTAATGTATAGAAGAAATTTTGTAATTGTTCTCCTATAGTATCACTTACGTTATGTACATTTACTGATACTATATCACCTTGTTTACATATATATTCTCCATTTTTTTCAATTTCTTCTTCTATTTGTGTTGTATATTCAGAATAGTAAATATTTTCCCCTATTTTGTCTGCTTCTGCTTGAGAAACTTTTTTCCCAAGATTTTCATCTTTTACTTTTACTTCCATTTCAACATTATATAAATTACCTGTTGATGTTATATCTTGAATAAATTCATCATAATTAGCTTCTGTTATTTTACCTGTTGTTCTAATTGTATCCACAAATTCTGTTGTAGATGATTGTACAGCTAATTGAGAAACATCATCAGCTCTATCTGCCATTGTTACTAATGGGAATACAAATAAAAGTATTGCAGCAAGACCTATTGCTATTATTGTTATTAATGTATCACTCATAGTTTTTCCTCCATTTTTTCATATCTATATATATTATACACTATTTTGGAATAAATGTATAGGTTATTACTCTTTTTTGTTGTTTATTCACATCTGACTTACTTGATGGATTATTTTCTATGTCTTCAGTATACCCACCACCTTCAAAATATGAATCTTCAAATATGTTCAAGTCATTTGCTATATCTTCTTGATAATATGTACCTAAACTTTCTTGAATGTAGTATGTATCTGATAACCTATTAATATATTCATATAGCGGCTCATATGATGAATCTAACTCTACTATAAACTTATATTCATAATCATCTAGTGTTTTACCTGTTTCATAAGCATAATCACCATATATTAGACCATCTAAAAATTGAATACTTGCTAATTCAGTTGTTATCATCTGCTTTTCTAAGTCAAGATAATTTATTTGTCTATCCTCTCCATCTTGATCATTTCTACTATAAAAATAATAATCATCTGGAAAGTCAAATACTATTCTAAAATTTTCTTTGTATGCTCTATATATAGTTGGTATAATAGTTTCTAAACCTACATATCTATTTGTAGTTTCGGAATCTGCTACATAATAAAAGTATTCATTTTCTAAATCCAATACATCTCTATCTGAATGCTTAAGTGTTACATCAATTGCTTCCCTCGCTTGCGAAAAAGAAAGTATAGCAACACTTAACGCAATAATAAATAACAAAACTGATCCTGCCATTTTTAATGCATCTACTGCGTTATCCATACTTTCTCCTCCTCAAAGTGTTTGTATTACTGTGTTATTTGTTCAAATAACATATATTTTATTTTTGATGTTTGTTCATGATATTGTATTTCAATAGATTTAAATTCTATATCACCATAATATATTAAAAATTTTTCAACGCCATTATCAAATATTTTTTCAATATTATATGTTATATCATCATCAATAAACCTAATATCCATATTTATTGAATTTATGGTATTATCTATATATTTGTTTTCTGAATTTTTTTCTACTTCATTAAGTACATTTGAATCTGTAATCATATTAATTAATGTTACAATTTCAGCTCCTGTTATATTTCTATCTAAATAAAATTCAAATTGACTATTTTCTTTTTCAGCCAGTCTAATATCTGACTGAAAAGACATATACATATAATACATTGTTGTTAAAATAATTATTACAATTACAATAAATATTGCTATTTTTTTCATATTATTCCTTTAATTAAATTTTATTGTTCTGTTAAAGTTATTTTATTAACTCTACCACCTTGTCCAGAATATCCTAATTCAACTTCATATTGATCAGTAGTTTTGATTCCAGATGTAGAATAAGTTAAACTATCATAATCTCCGTCATCTGCTGCTGATGGTTCTACAGTTAATACTTCTGCTCCTTCATCATCAACTATAAATATATCAATAACTCTATCTAAGTCTTGGTTACTTTCATCTGAATTTGATGCAATAATTTCACTCATTAAAGCTTTAGCTTCTGATCCACTTATTGTACCTTCATATTTTAAGAATTTATTGTTAAATGCTGTTAATTCAGCTTCTGTCATCCCACTGTTGTTAACTACGTCTTGTGCTTGGTTAAATATCATTATACCTAAAGATATTAATAATATTGATAATAGTATTGCTCCTGCTATAATTAGGGCTTTCGATGCGTTTTCCATAATTTTCCTCCTTGGTTTTCTTTTATTTTCTCATCTATATATTATATATATATAATGTTAATAACTTTGTAATTATTTATGATTGGATTATATCATTATCTATTTTTTTTAGCAATAGATAATTTTTATATTTACGTTTTTAATAGTTAATTTTCTTCAAATGTTATTAATTTAATTCTTCCATTCGAGTGATACTCTATTGTTGAAGACGTAAATGTACTTGTTAATACACCTCTTTCTTCATCTGAATCTCCCGGATTTATAGTTCCTACTTCTAAATAGTTGTTTATTAAATCATCATAAAATTGTGATGTTTCATCCTGTAAATTATTTGATTCTCTATCTAAAATTACTTGAATTTTATAAGAATTTTCAAAATCAGTATAATCTTTGTATGATTCATTGTTTTCTTTAGCTAAATTAGCTATTGTTATGATATCGTGAATTGTAATATCATCTCTATCTGAATATATCGTAAACTGTACATTATATTGTGTTATTTGATTTCTTGCTATTATTTCCTGAGTTTCACGAGAAGTTTGACTAAAGTCTATAAATAAAAATGCGCCTAATGATAATATTAAGATTCCTATTAAAATTCCTGCTGCCATTAAAAGAGCATTACTTGCATTTTCCACTTTAACCTTCTCCTTTCAATCTACTATGGTGTATATCCACTTGCATTATCTATCATTTTTTCAGTTTGATCTTCAAATACCATTTCTTCTACATATCCTTGCTCACTATATTTAATTTCTACACACTCAAATATAGCATTCAATTTTATTTCTTCTGGTATGTCCATTGCTGGATAATCTGGCTGAATATATCGAAGTGGTTCAATATATTCATCTCCAATTTGATCCATATAATTTTTTATTTCTTCAATTGGATCTTTTCGATCTTCAATTGTTAAAATAATTTGTTTATCTTCATTTTTGTTATTATTACTTTCTATCATATTAAACAAACTCTTCAACTCCATTATAGTTAAATCATTTTGATCATATGGTAAAAATTGATTATTATGATCTGCATGCTGTTCTGCTGCTTCTAATCGTCTCTGTTCTTCTTGATAATCACCTAATTGTACAAACATTAATACTAATGCTGATATTATAAGTATTGCAATAAGAATTCCACCTGCCATTATTAAGGCTCTTGATCCATTTTCCATTTAGTTTCCTCCATTTATCCCATAGCACTAAATGATGATGACATACTTGTTAATCCTATAAATACTAATGGAACTATCAAATATCCAACAAACATACATACCATCGGTGCAAATCCTAATACTTTACCAATCATTCCTTTTCTTTGAATCAATCTAGCATTAGATTCTTTTCTTTTTTCCCTATAATAATCTCTTTCTGAGTCTAATTCGTCAAAAGCGTCTTTTATAGGAATTTTTTCAACTGCTGCTTGTAAACTTTCTACAATTCTTATTAATGGCATATATGAAATTTCGTTTCTCATTTCTTCTAGTGCTTCCCATGAACCTGATTCATAGTTGTTAACACATTTACTTATTGGTGCTCTAAATATATTAGAATATCTTTCTAGCCATTCTAATATTATTTCAACATTAACCCTTTCTATTCTCATAAGCATAAGTATTATTGTTTGGAATTGCATTACTTCATCTTCCATCTCTAATTGTCTTATTCTCACTTGGAACATTAATATCCAAATCGGAGCCATATATGCTATTATTGAAAATACAAATGCGATTAGAAACTCAAACCACTTCATATGTTCACTATTTACTATTTGTAGTTTTTCATAAATCCTGTCTGTTGCAGTATTTATTTCTTCTAAGTCTGCTGTTTCATAATAATCTGATCTTTCTACTGCATCTTTTATATCTTCTTTTTCTGTGTTAGTTAATCCTTTGAATCTATCTAAAAATTCATTATCGCTTTCTGTAAGTTCTTCAGCTTTTCTTAAATCACTACCTGACAATTCACCTAAAAGATTGTAATCGGTTGTTGGTTCTTCATAAACATAATTTATTGTAAGCATGTGTAAGAAAAATATTAAAACTAATGATACAAAAAATGTTATTATAGAAAATACTATTCTATTAACAAATAGCCATTCCATTTTCAAAGGTGATGCTGAATCTTTCAGCAATTGCGTCAGTTTCTTATGTTCTTTTGTTCGTTCTTTCGGCATAAACATGTCTACTATTTTCTTTGCTATTGGCTTTTTATATATTTTATTTTGCCATGGATTTTCTAAACTTCTAGTATCTAACGATACTGATCCATTATCCTTTATACTTCTAACTAATATATATGAAAGTATCGTCAACACTAATATTAGTATCTGCACTATCATACCTTCTCTTCCTTCATACCATGAAGCTGTAAATGGGAAGTTAGTTATAGACCATGCTTTTATTGGTTCTAAAAATAGTACAGGAGCTATAGCTATAAATGATAAACTTTGAAATACATAATTTAATTTATCTCTTTTTAAAATTTCTAGTTGCATCTCTTGTGCTATATTGTTTATATTTTTAAGGTATAGAGATGCTCCATCTACTTTTCTATCACCAAATTCTTTTGTTAAATATGAAACCCCTGCAAATTCTTTTAAGAAACTATTTGGAGCTATATCATAATATTTTTCTAATTCTGTTTCTGGATCATCTGCTATTAGTATTTCATATATTTTGTCACCTTGTCTTGATATTTCTTTTTCATCATCCTGTGAAACTTGATATATCGCTTCTTCTACCATGTTGAATTCATGATATGCATGTCTTATTTCTGAAAAGAAATCTAACTGTTGTCTTAATAATTTATTATCTAAATTATCTACTGATCCTTCTACCATTGAATCTATCATAAACAATTCAAAAATTACTAATATAAACATCACTAAATAGTTTGTAGATGTTATTAATATAGTAGCTAGTAATAGTGGTACCACTATTGCTAGTGTTTTAGTTATTATTCTTGCGGCATCTTTTCTCGTATTGTATTCATCGCCAATATTAATAATTTCTAATCTACGTCTTAATTTTAAAATATATCTTTTAAAAATTGGTATTGAAACATATCTAACATATAATTTTTGATATAAAACTTCTGATGAGTATGTTTTTTTCTGTGTTCCTTTTCTTAGTTGTTGCATTTTTTTATAATCTGAGTTTTGTGATTTTTTAGCAATTCTCAAATATACAAATACAATAATTCCTAAAGCTGCTGCTGCTATTCCCATCATATACATCATAATATCATCCACTATTAACACCTCCTATTCTTTTGCTTTAACTCTTGCTTTTCTCCCTTTTTTCGCTGTTGCTTCTTCTTCTAATTCATCCATTCCTTTGAATTTTTTATTCCAATGTCTTTCTATGAATTTATCAAATTCCCCAACATCTGTCTCGTCCATATTGTTTCTCATCCCTATTAAGTTTTCATCTGAAATAGGATTTGTTATAACATATTCACCATCAACATATTCTAATATATTTCTGTAAGTATATAATTGTCTATCTGTTGATTTTGTAAAATATTGTGTGGCATTATCAAAAAATTTATCAAATTTTCCTTCTAATGTTTTTTCTTTTCTGTGTTCATACGTATATTCATTAACACTTTCCAAAGGAATACATTCTGTAATTCTCTCAATATATCTTCTTCCTCTAAAGTCTTTTACTTGATGTATATCAAAATTCAAAACTTGTATAACTTGTTCTTCTGCTGTTTTCTCACTGTTAAAAACCCCTGTTCTAAGCATTGAGTTTCTTAATGCAGTTACTAAATTTGGGAAAGTTTTAGCATGGTGAGTAAATAGTGTAAACTTAGATGCTACCTGTGCTGCCTGAATCATCCATGATGCAACTGGGTCAGTAGCAACCTCCCCTATGATATTAACTGATCCATCGGTTTTTTTCTGAACGTCAAGACCTTGCTGCCCTGATATTGTATCAGTTTCTCTAAATGATAATATATTTCTTGTAGGATATATTTTTCTTAAATGTAACTCGAATGCTGTTTCCTGTACCCTTATATTCATTGTTTCATATATATTTTCAATCATACCCATAAGTAATGTAGTTTTACCTGAACCTTGTTCTCCTGTTAATGCTAATATTCTTGCTCCTTTTACAAGGTATTTTAATAATTCAATTGTATCATCTGCTCCTGGTAATTTTATTAATTGTTCTAATGTTGCCCTCTTAACGTCAAATTTTCTTACGAAAAATGCCCATGTTTCAGAGAAACTTGGTCTAACAACAACGACACGAGAACCATCTTTCATTTCATTAATTTTAAAACCATTTGTATCTGATAATTGTCCTGGGTTGTTGTATTTATATATATTTTGACATACTCTTTTCAACTCTGATTCTGTCCTGAATGATAAGAATTCTAAGCGAATTGATTTCCCTTGGAAAAATATCCAAATACTGTCACATGCTCTTGGCACTTTATTTTCAGATACTTGTTTCAGATAATCGCCATCTGTTTGAGCAACCTGACTTAAGAAACTCTCTGGAAGTCCTGATACTCCTCCAGAAACACCATCTATATTCATATCTCTAACTTCATCAATGCTACTATAACCTTTATAGTATTGATATAACCTTTGAACAACTATTGATAATTTATCGTCAAATGATAATACTATATTTTCTTTTTCATATATATCTTCTATTTCATTAGATGTTATAACATACGACGGTTTTGTTTCACCTTCTGTATATTTTAAAACAGCTAAATTATATTTCTTAATTAACTCTGTTAAAGCCTCATATGCAAATTCGTTTTTATAAATATACATTAATATGTCAAATTTATCTTGCGGAGTAAGAAGTGACGGCACATCAAATGGAATAGATTTAGATATATTTCCATCTGTAACACCATATTCTTTCTCTAATAAGTCAAATATTATTTCTTTAACATATTTTTTATCATTAACATCTCCATATGTACAACCTTTTAACGCTTTTTTTAATTCGTATTTTTTACTTTTTCTTCTTTTTAATTCTTCTTCTGATAAACCAATATCATATAAGTTTACTTTTGTTATTTCGTCAAGTCTCTTTTTTATGAATTCCATCATTTTCTCGATTGTATATGTCTTATCATCTTTTGTTATTTCTTGCTCAACTTCAGCATCTTGTTTTTTTTTCACTGTATTGTATATTAAATATGCTATTACTGCTATTACAGCTAATATTAATAAGATATCAACGATTCCCATATTTTCCTCCTTACATTTTCATTTGCAAATCTTGTATCCTGTACATGATATTTTCTGTTGTTTTATTTACGTAATTCATAAATTCTCCATTTTCATCCGAAGGATTTAATCTTTTTAATTTCAAAAACAACTCTGCCACTTTTCCTTCTTCAGCGGCTTCCATGTATAAAGTATTATATGGTACTGCCGAAACTTTATTTTTTTCCCCTAAATATCTCGTGATATTAGGAATATTATATTTTGATTTTGTATCATATTTTCCAATTAAAATAAGTGTGTTTTTTGTGTTTAATGATTTTCGTTTCATTCTTATTTCTTTGAAAGAATCTATTTTAGATAATTTTTGTTCAACATTAATCATAATCACATCAGATGCATCCAATATTTCTCTTCTACTATCTGGATTTACGGCATTATCTAGATCTACTATAACAATATCGTAATACTGATTTGCTAATTTTATTATTTGAACATATTTTTCTTCTAGCTTTTTGTATTCATTATGACTTCCTTTAAAACTTTTTAAAACTCCTAATCTATCTTTAAAAACAATATCTGTATAATCTGTTATCAATTCTGGTGTTAATTTATTACTATCTAATGTTCTTATTAAACCCGAAACTTGATCTTCAAATGTTGAAGCTTGATTTACATCTCCCATTAGTAAGCCACCAAGACTATTATTACTTTTTTTCTCATACCAAAAACATCTATTAAGATTTTCAACATTATATCCTGTTGAAATCAATAATATTTTCATATTATGTGATATCGCCATATTGGTTGCTATTGCAACGGCAGACATTGTTTTACCATTCTCTCCACTTTCTTCACTACAAAAAGTTACTACTGACATATTAAGCTCCTTTATCACTATTTTTTATAGCACTTCTAATTCTCATATCTGATGTTCTTTCGTCTAGTTCTTTAACCATATTAAAAATCGCATCTTTATATTGTGTACTTATTTTTTTAAGTTTAATTTTATTTAATCTTTGATTTTCTGCAATAACTGTACCGTCACCATTTTCTATAGGCACCAATATTTGATTTTCTGTCCATTTAATCTGCATGTCCTTGGCTAAAAACTTTAAATATTCATCTTCTTCTTTTGAAGCATATTCAGCAAATGTTATTGTCGTAACAGGTAATTCTGATTCGATTTTATTTAATACTTCCAAACCTTTTCTAAGTGAATAATTGTCAAATCCAGTTGCAAAATAATTTCTTGTTGTTTGATTCAATTTAAAGCTTTCTATTGCCGCTATATCATCAGTATCTATAAATATATAGTCATATGGAAGGTGTTCTAAATCAGAACACCCTAGATACATTTGAATATCTTCCATTTCAAAAAATCCAACTGATATATCTATTCCCATATAATTAGTAATATATCTTCTCTCATCATTTATAGTCGGTACTATATATTTTGCTTTTTGTGCTACTGTTGTGTCTATTATTAGTACTCTACTGTTTAGCATTGATAGTATTTTTGCTACATATATTAAGAAATTCATCTTATCATATGCTCCTATGAATCCTATTTTTTTCATAAGTTTTCTCCTTTTATTTTGCTGATTTTATTGTGCTAAGTCTTCTAAATAATCTTCTCTTGTATCAATTGAGTTTTGGATACTTTCTAATATTCCAGATTCTATATTTGTTAAACCTTCATCAAAATCAGTTAAATATGTGTTAATTTCTGTGTTTCTTATTCCTGCTAATAATCCACTTGTTATTTCTTGTTTTACACTTGTTAATATGTTTGGATTTTGTTGGATTAAATTATTTACATACGCATTAACTGGGTAAGTTACTGTTGCAGCTTCTTGCATTCCAGGATCTGTGTATTCTGTTGCATATAATCTTGAACCAGCAATCCAATAATATTCAATTATTGCTGAACTCATATGTAATATTTCATCCTCTGAAAGATTTACATACATTGTTGTTGCTGAAGGTACACCTTCTACTTCTGGTATTTCAACTTCTTTTTTAGAAACTACAATGAAATTTTGTCCACTCGGTAACATTAATCTAATATCTATATAATCACCTGTCTCTAAATCTACTGGTAATTCAACAACGTTGTATTGTTCTCTTCTAACGTCGTCTTGTACTATATTATCACCTTTTGTAACAAGTTCTGTTGTTAATACTGTATTTTTATCCATATCGACTTTAGCAACTAATGGTACTTCTTCTAAGTTCATGTATAGTTTTTCGCCTTCTACATTAATATAGAATACTTCTTCACCATCAACTTCTTCAGTAAACACTTCTACCTCTTCATTTCCAACCATAGTGTACAATTCTTCTGAACCATCATCTGCTTCATTTGTTTCAACGTTTCTCTCATCTATAACTTGTTTTGAAATTTCGTTGATATAATATCTTCCACTTGTATCTTCTATTTTAATAGAATATTCTATTCCATCTATTTTAGTATATAACTCTAATTCATCACTTTCTTCATCTATATATCTTGTTGATATAAGATTCCCTCCAACATCACGTAACGCATAATTTTCAAACACATCGAAATCTGCTGTTGCATTTTTTGGTACTGTACTTTCTGGAACTTCATTCACTGTCAACATATCACTTGTTATTATTTGACCTGAATTAACATTCTTATTTAAAGTTATTACTTTAATCATAGGATCTACTTCTTCCTCTTCTGGTTGTGTTAAATACATCATAGCTATAGCTGCTCCTATAACTCCTACTATTAATAAAGTTAATAACATTCCTAGTAAAAATGAATTTCTTGCTTTCTTTTGCATTGGATTTGTTGCCATTACAAATTCCTCCTTATATATTTTTTTTACAAATCTATTCTAAATTATTCTATATTATATCTTAATTAAAATCAATATTTATCTACTCTTTACAAAAAAATTCACATTACTGTAATATTTCTGTAATATTTTTGTAATATGAATTTATTTTTATTCTTATTTTTATTTTTATTTCCACTTTTTCTTATCATTTTTTGTATTTTTTCTAGATCTTATATGATATATATTAGCAAATACCATTAATCATATTAATCTTATTTATTAAATTATATACAATTTAACACATATTTTTCTATAGCTTTTCCCACACCATTTTCATTATTACCTTCCGTAATATAATTTGCGATTTCTGATATAGCTGGTGTACTTCCATCCATTACAATTCCTAATCCGGCATTTTCTATCATTACTTTATCATTTATGTTATCACCAATTGCAATAACTTCTTCTTTTTTTATCCCTAATTTATTAATCAAAAACTCTATAGCATACCATTTATCTACGTTTTCTAAAGATATTTCAGTATAAAAATATTCCACGTCAACTACTTCTGTTCCATAATTAATTACTTTTCTAGACATATGCGATACATCTAATACTTCTATACCTTGAATATTTCTTAATTTTTTTATTACGGAATTAAATACACTTTTCATTTCATCACAAACTGTTATTTTAATAAAATTATCATTTTCTAATTCACTAACATATTCGTACATATCCTGTACTATGTTTATTTTTGTTTTTTTATCTTCATTTTTATTCAAATTTTCTTTATGATAATATAACACATTATGTTTTAAAGCTTTTGCAAGTATAGTTTTTTCTGTATAGACACTATATGATATACTATTTTCTTCACATATTTTTATTATTTCTAATATTTTTGATTTACTTAAATATTTTTCGTATATTATTTCTTCTTTTTTATCATCATAAATTAAAGCACCATTTCCCGCAATCATAAATTCATCACTATTAATTTCTTTCGCAATTGTTTTTATCGATTCGATTGGTCTTCCTGATGCTATAATAAATTTAACACCTTTTTCTCTTACTTTATTTATCACTTCTTTAGTATATTGTTCTACTTCTCCATAACTATTAAGTAATGTTCCGTCTAAATCAACTGCTATTATTTTATACATATATTCTATACCTCTACCTTTTCCTCTATAATCTATTTTATTTTTTAAACTTATATACTTATCAAATTTTTATAGATTTCCAATTAAATTCTATTACTAATATTTTATAGATTTTAATCTAATATTAATTTGATATATTTAGTTTGTATCATTATACAAATATTATTTTAAAAATACAAGCTAAAAATTTGGTAAAAATTACTTGTTTAATATCTTTAAAATTTGCACATGATAGTAATAGAAAAAGCACAAGTTTTTTCTAGAATAAATAATTTTTTCAGGAGGTGAAAAAAAATGGCATATTCTAATAAAAAATTAGTACCAGAAGCTATGAACGCTTTAGACAAATTCAAATATGAAGTTGCAAGCGAAGTTGGTGTTAACTTAAAAGATGGTTACAATGGTGACATATCTGCAAGAGACGCTGGTAAAATAGGTGGACAAATGGTTAAAAAAATGATTGAATCATATGAACAAAATATGAAATAGTTATCATTTAATTTTTATCAATTAAATATTTCATATATTTAATTAAAGTTTGGTAGGAGATTGATTTTTGTTTTTATATTTTTATTATAATTATATTTTATTTTTAAGATATTTTTATTATGAATACATAAAGGCAGGACTTGATTTCCTGCCTTTTAATTTTTTATTTAACTAACCACGTATTATGCTCATAATTAATAGTTACTTCAACAAGTCGAAAATACTATCGTTTACAGTTATAAAACCTACTAACTGTTTATATTACTTATTTTTCAACTAAGTTAATTTTACATTCAATCTATAACTAAATATAAAAAATTCAATAGCATGTGCTCTTGGAAATAGATACCTTACACTATTACACCATTGTGCTATATCAAGAGAAGTATTTAGTCTTTTTTCGTCAACTCCTTTTCCTAGACGAATTAAATTCGCAATTTCCCAAGCTTTTTTTAAATCATATTTATTTTCTATTAACAAATCATATATATCATCAAAAAAAACTGGAATTTTTAATAATGGCATATTTAATTTGTTGATTTCTTCTATTTTATCATTATATTTCCATGTCCCGTGAGTTAATCCAAAAATTTTCATATGGTCAAAAATATTTGAATTTGTTTTATAATCATTTCCTAACACTTTTATTTTTATAGATTCGTAATCATATTCAGACTCTGAATATTCATTTATTACAAACTTCTCTAACAAGCTATAATTCACTTCATTATAGAACCCTTCTATTCTATGTGGTAATTCAAAACTAGTAATACTTAGTTTTCCAATATTAAAACTATATTTTGTAATTTTGATTTCTTTATTCTTTAGTAACTCAAAATGTTTTAAGAAATTAAGAACATTATCATATGCACTTTTAGGAATCATTACTGTTATGTTGAGCTTTGAGTTACTGATTTTTGTGGCATTCTGTTCTTTACCAAAAAAAGTTTGATATTTCAAATTAAATCTAAGAGGATCGACATTACTTACTCCTAGTATATACATTATATAACAATTAGAGCTATTCCCCATTATATAACTTGGTATATCGTTTTGCTTTAAAACGTTTATAAGTTCATAAACAGCAATTATTTCTTCTTCAAGATGGTGATACTTTACAAGTTTTACTTCTTCATTTATCCTTTCTAGCAATAATGGGTCTTTTATTTTTAAAATTTTTTCTTCTAATATTTTTTTTATCATAAAACTAACTCCTACTTATATTTTAAATTTATTGATTTTGAATATGTAATCAACATCGTCTTAATTTATATTATAACATAAATTATTTTAAAATTTCATCAAAGAATCATTTTATAAATAATATACTTTTGCATCATTAAATATTAATACTTTGACTATTCTACATCATATTCCCCAAACTCAACTTTTTTACAAATTACCATTCAACATATTTAGTTAGATAATCCTCTATTTCTGATGTTTCTGGATTCTTTTTCATTTCTACAAGATATATTTTTAAATCTACTTTTCCCTTTAGTTGTTTTTTATAATAATCTATTGTTTTAGTTTCTTTTGGTAATTTATGAGCTTTTATTAATTGTTCTATTTCTTTTTCATTATTTAAATTTTCTAACGTTCTTTTTATTTCTTCTTTTTTTTCAAAGTCATAACCTATTACTATATGATATTCTAAATTAGTAAAGTCTAAATTAGTAGGTAATTTAGTATTGAATAATTGATTTCTAATTTCAATATTTTGAGTCAAATTTTCCAACACTATTTCTTTATATTTTTCAGAATTAACAAATTTTATAATATCATCCAAGTGCTTACATATGCCGTTAGTCCCCATGATGACTGATTCATTGTATTTTACTTCAACAAAAATAAATTTATCTTTTTTCAAAAAAACATTATCTACTCTTCCTGTATTAACTTTATTTTCACAATTTGTTGGTGACTTTATTCCTACTTCCATTTCCAACTTAAAAGAATCATTATATAGTTTATCTCTCGGATTATTTTCAATCATTAAATACTGCTGAAACATTTTTTCATCTTCTCCACCTACTATTGAACAGTATTCATTAATAAATATTTCCATCACTTCATTTATATTATTTATATTATCTTTAATATTTCCTCTTGGTTTCATTCTTATGTTTAAATTACTTTTTTTCATTTTTTGTTCTATTGTAACTTTAGCTAAATCATTTTGAAATTTTATTATTTCATTCCATGAATATCTATCTTTAGATAAATATATTGGATACTCATAGCTATTTTCATCTTTTTTATTAAACATAAATTCTTCTCTACTTGGAAATTTGTTTTTGTTTATTAGTTTATCCTCTTTTAAAAAATTATATAACTCATCAAGAATAGTATTTAAATTTTTTTGGTGTTTTAAAATATTATTAGGATTATATTTTAATATAATTCTTTTTTCTTTTTTAGTACCTATTAAAAAAACAAAATATTTTTCTATAATGTCTATCCAGTTCTTCATATCAGTTTTAAATTTGTCTATATTCTTTCTTTGTTTTTCATTAATTAATAAAACATTAGCATAATATTCTACTTTATCACCTTGTATTTTAGCTAGTTTTACTCCATTATAGTAAACATCATCAACTATTTTATTATTTTTATCATATCTATAACGATGTACATATTTTTTATTATTGAATTCTTCCATTACACTTACACTTCCATTTCTTTATTATCATTTATCTCAATATAGTTTTTAAATAACTTTTTAGCCTTTTCTTGTTTGTTTGTATGAATAACTATAACTTTAGGATAGTTTAATATCTTATCTAACATCATTAATGTTTCATTATCAGCATGACCTGATGTATGCCTAATTACAAAATCCATAGGTAATTTTATTATTTCATTTATAAAATTACTCATAAATTCTTGCCTATCAATGTATCCTGGCCACATAGAATATACAAATAAACATTTCTTATTTTTATCATATATTTTCTTTATATCTTCAATCATTGAAGATTTAACTAACATTACAAAATCTCTTTTAGAGTTAAAATTAAATTGCCTATTTGAAAATTTTTCATTAAAGATTTCTTCCTTTTCTTTTACATATTTAATTGGTTTATATGAAAACAAATTAGTATATTTTTTTTCGCCAAAACTAGGTATTGTTCCACTAATATTGCTTGTTATATCACATGTGGCTGCATCCATTATAAATGCTTTATTCCCTTTTGCTTTATAAAAACCAACAATTCTATCAATATTAGTTGATGCTTGCAGAATATATATTTGATTATATTTAGTAAATAAACTTTTGACATTAGAACTCAGTTCTTGTTCTGTAACTAATTCCTTTTTTTCTCTACCTAAAGAGGTTCCTTCAGTAATTAAATAATCAACTTTCACAATTTTTCTAATAGCATTTAATAAAGAATTTTGTTTTCTACCATGTGTTCTAAAATCTCCCGTATGTAACACTCTTTTACCATCACATTCTACTAAAAACATTGCTGAATTATATGACGAATGATCTATTATATATGGCGTTATTTTAATATCTCCAATATTAATAACATCATTAAAATTAAATTTAAAGTAATTACTACTATCTAGCTTGAAATTTTTTTTAAACGGGTACGTTGTATATTGAATAGTTTTTTCATATATATAAAAACTTTTTTCTTCAATATATATAGGAATAGATTTTAACACCTTATTAATTGAAGAAATATGATCTCCATGACTATGTGTTATGAATACTGCATCATATTTTTTTTTGCCTTTTGTTAATCCATTTAACTCAAATTTAATTTTAGGTTTTTCTTCATCTGGTAAATCTTCACCAAAATCAATTATAATTTTACTTCCACTCTTAGAGCTTATTTCAGTAATACATCCTCCTATCTGATTAATACCTTTATGAATTTTAATTTTAATTTTTTTCACCACCCTATTATTTTATTTTTACTATGCATTTTGGGCTATTTCTATATTATATCATAATACATTTTATAAATAATCTTTATAACAATATAATACCACTTATAAAAATAATTTCAACTATTTTTATAAGATTTTTCATTTACAACTCTCTTTTGAAAAATCATTTAAAAATTGCAACCTTTTTTCTCCCATTAATATGTACTTATTTTCCAAAGCCAGTACTTCTAATAGTTTCAGGTCGACTACTTTCAAATATTTTTTTAACGGCTAGGGAGGTTGGTGTTAACTTAAAAGATGGTTACAATGGTGACATATCTGCAAGAGACGCTGGTAAAATAGGTGGACAAATGGTTAAAAAAATGATCGAATCTTATGAACAAAACATGAAATAGTTATTTAATCGTTAATTTATTTTTGTTCTTTAACTCGGTAGGAATTTAATTTTTGTTTTTATTATTAAACTTAAATTTATTATATTAAATATTTCTTATGATTTATTTTATATTTTAACTAAGTACAATACATAAAGGCAGGAATTGAGCTCCTGCCTTCTTTTTTTGTAATAAACAATATGTAAAATTTAATATAATTCATTTGCTTGCTCTTGTGTTAATGCATCTATATTAACAGCATGATTAATAGCATCTTTTCTCAAATTCACATCTTCAATACTTTTTAAATGACTAATCAATTCTTGTTCTGGATTATGAATAGTACCATCACCATTAAATAGATATGATGTATATACTGTATAAACTCCTATAAGAATGGCAATTAAAACCACTATACTAATTATAATTACTATTATTTTCTTATTTTTCATTATAATCGCCTCCTTTCAAAACATCTTTTAATTTTGTATTTAATTTTTTAACGATATACTTATTATGCAATCTATATATTGTAGACATTATAATGTATAGTATTATATAGATTACAATATTATTTTTTAGTGCTTCCATATAAGTTTCTATAAAATCTATATTTCCTGCTAATATATTAACAATAACCACTTGAGCTATTGCACTAATTAAATTAAATAGTATATAGATAACTATAAATTGTATCAAATTTTTTAAAAATATTTTTAGATAATTCATTTGTTATATTCTCCTTTCATCCAAATATGACATTATATCTTTAATTCTTCTTCTAGCAATATATTCTTCTGTTCCATCTACCATTTTTACAATTATTTTATTACTTTCACTTAAATCAAAAGCTTCTACTTTTTTTATATTTATAATGCAACTTTTTGAAATTCTAATATAATTCATGTTATTTTTTTCTATTTCATATAATTTATTTTTTACCTTATATTCTTTTTCTTTTGTTTTACAGTAATTATTTTTCTTATCGCTGTAAAACATAATTATATCATTACAATTTATATCAACTAACATATTTTCATCTGATACGATTACTTTATTCATAAGAACTTCATATTCTTTTATATAAGAGATAAAATCATTTATTTTATCTGTATTATATTGTAATATAACTTTTATTTCTTCTTTTTCTTCTTTTTCTATACTAGCTTTATTTTCTAATTCTATAGTTATTTTCATATTTTCCCTCCACAATTTAATTATATATCTAAATAATTTCACTTTCAATTATATATATGTATAAGGTCTTATAAAAAGATAAACGGATTAACTATTATATTTAATTACATATAAAAAAAAAGAGATAATTTAATCTCTTTTTTGTTTTAGATCACTACTATTAATGCTACTAGTATAGCTATTGTTTTTGCTAAAATCCGATTAACACCTTTATTTTCTAAATAATTAAATAATTTAGAAAATATTGTATTATATATTTTTTTTGATAAAACATATATCGAATAAACAAATGCTTTAACAATAGTTATTGTTCCTTTAACTATTTTTTGAGCAATCTTACTGAATGGGATAATCATTCTAATTTTTATTGACGATAACATTAATATTATTCCTAATACCATTATTAACACAACTCCCATACCAGCCACCATTTCTTGTATCTGTGGAATTAAAACAGCTATAACGCTATTCCAAATCATCCAAAGACCAAAAAACAATAATACTAACATAAAATTCCCTCCTAGAGTCTTCCTTGCCGATTCATTTTATATCAAACGCAAATTCTGCGTATTAAATAGATAAATAGACTATTGCCTATTTATCTATTATACTATAATTTTATGTTAATTTCAAGTATTGATTCAGGAAGCCATATACATATCAAGCTATGCTTGATAGTTTACTGTACTCTAAATCCGAGTATCTAGTTTTAATAAATATCATCAATAACTATAAAATTTATTAAATCTTCATATTTTTCTTCACCTAAATGAT
>CAYJIP010000010.1:0-41382 GCA_964370265.1 uncultured Clostridium sp.
TTTATTTAATTATTATTATTTATTTAATTATTTATTTATTATTTATTTAATTATTTATTTTATTATTTAATTATTATAATTAAATCGCTATTTATTTTTTATGATTCCTTTCTATTTACTATTTATATCTATATATTTTTTGTATTTATGTATACTGTTTTCACCAGTATTTTCACCATTTAAATTTCCTCTCTTTTTCGCCATTGCCTAGTCATTTTCGACATATTTTCTCATACTTCTTTCTTATATATCTATCTTTCCCAATATTTTTTATCTTCTTATTTTCGATTCTCGTCCCACCAATTTTTTGAAACTATATTAAAGAATTGTTTCTATTAAATAATTATTAATTATTTATCTATTTAATTATTAATTTAATTATTATTAATTTATTTATTAATTTATTTATTATTTTAATTATTATTTAATTTTATTATTTATTTATTTATTTATTTATTTATTTATTTATTTTATTTATTTAATTATTTATTATTTAATTATTATTATTTATTTATTTATTTATTTATTTATTTAATTTATTTATTTATTTAATTATTATTTATTTAATTATTTATTATTTAAATTTATTTATTATTTATTAATTTAATTATTATTTTATTATTTATTTATTAATTTAATTTATTTATTATTTAATTATTATTTTAATATTAAATTGTGATTTATTTTCTATAATTCCAAGCTATTTATATCTATATTCCATTTAATTTGTACTTATAAATAACAAATTTAAAATACTTTTTTATATTTATGTATACTGATTTTAGCAGTATTTTTACACTTTATATTTTCTCTCTTCTTCGCCATTGCCTAGTTATTTTCGACATATTCTCTTATACTTCTTTCTTATATATCTATCTTTCGCAATATTTTTTCTCTTCTTATTTTCGATCCTCGTCTCACATATTTTTTATAATTAATAATTTTATTACTATTTAATTTAATTATTTAATTATTTAATTTATTAATTTAATTATTTTATTTAATTATTATTATTTATTTAATTATTTATTTATTATTTAATTATTTTAATTAATTTATTAATTTATTTAATTAATTTATTAATTTATTTAATTAATTTATTAATTTATTTAATTATTTATTTAATTATTTAATTATTTATTTATTATTTATTAATTTAATTATTTATTATTTAATTATTTTAATTAATTAATTTATTTATTATTTAATTAATTATTATTTATTTTTAATTATCTATTATTTAATTAATATTTATTTAATATATTTTTTCTACTTGACAGAGTTTGATATAATAGATGTGTTAAATATTATTTGACTAATATTTATTAGAAAAGAGGTAATTTATGAAAAGAATACTTAGCTTAATGAGAAAAGCTATAGAAGAATATAATATGATTGATGATGGAGATAAAATTGCTGTTTGTTTATCTGGTGGTAAAGATTCTGTTGCAATGTTACATGCATTTAAAAATTTACAAATTTTTTATCCTAAAAAATTCGAATTGATTGCTATTACTGTTGATCCTGGTTTTGAATTTTTTGATAATGATTTACTACGTAAAATTTGTGCTGATGTTAATGTTCCTTTATTTATTGAAAAAAGTAATGCTAAAGAAATTATTTTTGACATTAGAAAAGAGAAAAATCCTTGCTCATTATGTGCTAATTTAAGAAGAGGTATAATAAATTCAGCTGCAATTAGAGAAGGTTGTAATAAAATTGCTTTAGGACATAATGAAGATGATGCCCTTGAAACATTTTTATTAAATCTATTCTATACTGGAAGTATTGGTACTTTTGCTCCTGTAAGCTTTATGGATAGATCAAATATAACTTTAATTAGACCTTTAGTATATACACCTGAAAAAGAAATGAGAAGATATGTTAAGAGAAATAATGTGACTATAATGCCTAAAGTTTGCCCAATGGATGGTACTTCTAAAAGAGAAGATATGAAACAGTTTTTAGTTGATTTTGCTAAAACAATACCTTCTGTTCGTGCTAATTTAATTGGTGCTATTCACAGAAATATAGATGGTTGGAAAGTTGAAAAAAAATCTAATAACTCAAAAACAAAGATGAAATAAATTAATTTATTTCATCTTTGTTTTTTGTTATATATCCTTATTTTACTTTTTAAGTTTTATGGTTTATGTCTTTTTTATATTATATATTTTATAATATTTCTAACATTCCTTTTTTAAGTTCTTCTAAATTTTGTTGTGCTTCACTATCTGTTTTACCTTTTATCCCCATATATAATTTTATTTTTGGTTCAGTTCCTGATGGTCGTATACAACACCATGAATTATCTTCTAAACCGTAATATAATACATTTGAAGTTGGTAATCCTATTTGATTTTCTTCTCCTGTTAAATAGTTTTTCATATAATTTCTTGAAACATCTTTAAATATTTCAACATTATATTTTCCTATTTTAGTTATTTCTGTATTTCTCATTTTTTTCATCATATTAGCTATTTCTTCAGCACCTTGTGAACCTTCTCTTGTTATAGATACTTGTGTTTCTTTATAATATCCATATTTCTCATATATATCAATCATTGCATCCCATAATGTTTTACCTTTTGATTGATAGTAACATGCTGCTTCACATAGTGCCATTATTGCTGATACACCGTCTTTATCTCTAGCGTAATCACCAATTAAACAACCATAACTTTCTTCATATCCAAATACATATTTTTTCTCGTTATTTTCTTCATATTTTTTTATAGCTGCACCAAAATTTTTAAATCCCGTTAAAACTTCTTCATAATGTAATCCATATTCTTTTGCTATAACTCCTGCAAGGTTTGAAGAAACTATTGTAGAAATAAGCATACCATTTGCTGGAAGAATATTTTTTTCTTTCATTTGTGATATACGATATTCAGCAATTAATAGTGCTGACATATTTCCATTATATTCTTTATATTCTCCTGTTTTAGCATCTTTTGCATATATACCTAATCTATCTGCATCTGGATCTGTTGCTAAAACTACATCTGCATCTACTTTTTCTGCTAATTCTAAAGCTAGTTTAAAAGCTTTTCTATCTTCTGGGTTAGGATAATCGACTGTTGGAAAATTTCCATCTGGTTCTTTTTGTTCGTCTACTATGTATACATTTTCAAATCCTAATTGTTTTAATAAAGGTTCTACTATTGTATTACCTGTACCATGTAATGGTGTAAATACAACTTTTAATTTTTTACCTTCTTGTTTCACTATCTCTGGATTTAAAACTAAACTTTTTAGAACATCTATGTACTTATCATCCATTTCAGTTCCAACTATATTTAATAAACCTTTTTCAATAGCTTGTTCTTTAGATATTGTTTTTATTTCATTAAAGTTTTGAATATCTCTAACTCTTTTTATTATTTCTGTATCTCTAGGACTTATTATTTGAGATCCATCATCCCAATAAGCTTTATACCCGTTATATTTTGGTGGATTATGACTTGCTGTAATCATAACACCTGCTGTACAACCTAGGTTTCTTACTGCATATGATAATTCTGGTACTGGTCTAAGATTTTCAAATAAATATGCTTTTATACCATTTGCACATAATATTAAAGCTGTTTGTAAACTAAATTCTTTTGACATTTTTCTAGAATCATAACTAATTGCAACTCCTTTGTTTTGAGTTCCTTGTTCTAAAATATAGTTTGCTAATCCTTGTGTTGCTTTTCCAACTGTATATTTATTCATTCTATTTGTTCCAGCACCTATTATTCCTCTTAGTCCAGCTGTTCCAAATTCTAGTTCTTTATAGAATCTGTCTTCTATTTCTTTTTCATCATCTTTTATTTGTATTAATTCATTTTTTGTTTCTTGATCAAATTCTAAACTTTCACACCATTTTTTATATGTATCTAAATATTTCATTTGTGCCTCCTTGTTATATCTATATCTCATTTATTTGTTAGTCTATATTATGGAAACTTTTATATAGTTGTCTTGCTGTTTTAGGACAATCTACACCTTTTTCATCTGAATTTTTAACAGGTGCAAATTCTTCTTCTCTTTTTACTCTTAATACAGCCATTTCGTCAACAACTCCAAAAGCGTCAAATATGAATGCTTCGAATTTATATGCATTTGGTGTATCAGATTGTACAATATTTCCTTCTAAATCCATATATGTCGCTTTTTTATGTGCTACGTGATATGGTAATGGATTTTGACCCATTCTTTCTATAGCTGAAATATTGAAAAGGTTACATAATAAATGTGACTCTCCATACAATAATTCACCATCTTTATCTGTGCTTTCTGCCATTTCTTCTGTTATTTCTGAATACTCAATAACACTTGGTCTTCCATTTTTTCTGCAGAATACTCCTACTTTTTCATGCGGGTTTGCTTTTACAGCAGATTTACATGCTACTGTTACATTTTTTTCTATTGCTATTCCCATTAATACTGGATCAACCATTTTAACTAAGCAATTATCTACTCCACCTATAAATATCCATTCTACATCTAATTGTCTCATTTTTTCAGTCATTTTATTTTTTACTAATGATTCATAAATTCCACCGTGCCCGTCTGCTGCCTGTTTTATCAGACCATCTTCTCCTACAAGAATTTTACCTTCTGTATCAATCATAGGTAATTCACCTTGTATGAAGAAAAATAAGTTTTTGTCTAATTCATGTCCAAAATATTTATTCTTTTCGAAAAATTCTTTTGTTTGCTCATTATTTTCTCTACTTGTCATGATAAACCATGGAATTTGTGTTTCATATTTTTCTTCTCCATCTTTTATTATATCACTTAATATTTCAAATAATGATTTATTAGAATCTAATCCAATATTAAAAGTTCCTTTTGGCCCGTTATGTCCTAGTCTAGTTCCTTGTCCACCTGCCATAGTAACTACTGCAAGTTTTCCTTCTTTTATTGCTTTTTTCCCTATGTTTTCGTAGTCTTTATATTGCTCATTCAACTTATATTTGTCTAAGTATTCTATTGGTTCAATTATATCTTCTTTATAATCAACTTCTTTATTTGTTTTTTCATATAATTTACTAATTAATTCAAAATCAATGTTTTCTAATTGATTTAAAAATTTCTTTTTTTCGTTATCTTCTAATCTTTCATAATATGTAATTAAATGTTCTTGATCATATTTTTTTAATATATATTTGATTTCTTCTATGTCTTTTCCCATATTTTTCTCCTTTTACAATTACATTTTTTGTTTGTCGTAGTACATATATATATATATCATTTTTACTTTTTTTTCAAGTCTTTCTTTCTTTTTTATATCTTAATTTTATATTAATTTTATTTTTTATACTATTAACATACCATTTATTATATATTTTGTTCTCCTGCAGTTATTAAAACTTTAGAATAATTATCTAAAACATCAATCATAGAATTCCCTACTTCTTCAATACTAAAACAGTCTATAACCTTTACATCTGCCAGATTATTTTTCCATATTTCTACATTTCTATTTATTTGTTCTATATATCTTTTACTTCCTTTTATAAATATTGTTGTATCACTATTTGTATTCTCTTTAATATACTTAAATTTTTCTAAATCGTCGTCTCCCCAATTTATATCTAATATTTTTTCTCTATTTTTTTCTAATTCTTTTCTACTTAATATTTTTTCAATACTTGCTTTTAAGTTATTTTCTGTAAATATAACTATTTTTCTACCTGTTTCTATTATTTGGTTGATATATGGTATTGTTATCATTTCAAAATGATAATCACTCGCATAAAATGCACATACTTTTTCATTTTTGTTTTCGTTTTCTTTCATTATTAAATCATCCTTTCAATTTAAAATCTTTGAGAAAATCGTCTTCATGTACTTTTTGCTACTGGTAAATATTACCATTTGTTTACAAATATGTCAATAATATTTCAAAAATATTTCAACAATATGGTCGCACATTTCGACATTTCTATTTTTCTTGTGTATTGCAGGTATATCTTTTGTTTTTGTGATAATACTTTTTCTATATATATTAATCTTTGGAGGTATTATGAAAAAAATAACTTTTATTTTTAAAAAAATTAGACCAATATTTTTTCTTATTTTATTATTTACTATTTATACATATTTTTCCGCTAGAACTTATGCAAGTGACATATCTTCTAATATAAGTGATGAAGTTTTTCGATTGCATGTAATTGCTAATAGCAATAGTGAAGATGATCAAAATTTAAAATATATTGTTCGTGATGCACTGTTACTTTATATGAATGAAATTTCGGTAAATGTAACTTCGAAAACTGAATTAGTAAAAATCATTAGTTCTAATGAAATGGAATTTTTAAAAATCGCACAACAAACAATTATTGATAATGGATATAACTATTCTGTAGAAATTTCTATTGGTAATTTCGAATTTCCAATTAAAACATATGGTGATATATCACTTCCCGCTGGATCTTATGATGCATTAAAAGTCGAAATTGGTGAAGCTATTGGTGAGAACTGGTGGTGTGTAATGTTCCCTCCTCTTTGTTTTATTGACGTTTCTACTGGCATAGTCCCAGATGAATCAAAAGAAGTATTAGAAGATAACCTAAGTAGTGAAGAATTTACTCTTATTTCTGATGATGATAATCAAGATATTTCCTTTAAATTTAAAATATTAGAGTTTTTTAATATAGCTAATTAATTAAAGAAAAAACTGTTGCAAATGCTTTTAGTTTATGGTATATTCTATGATATATTAGAGTGTGATATATATGCTCTTTTTAAATTAACAAATATATAATGATATATAGCAATGGGGGTACTTTAGTGGAAAAACTAGTAATAAAAGGTCCAACACCTTTAAAAGGTGAAGTAGTAATCAGTGGTGCTAAAAACGCTGCTGTAGCAATTTTACCAGCAACTCTATTAATAGATGGAGTTTGTACAATTGAAAATTTACCAAATATAAGTGATATAAAAATATCTTGTGAAATTTTAGAACATTTAGGTTCTAAAATCACTTGGAATAGTCCAAATAGTATAACAATAGATAATAGAAATTTAACAACAACAAAAGCTCCTCTAGATTTAACAAGTAAATTTAGAGCTTCATACTATTTAATAGGTTCTATGTTAAGTAGAAAAGGAGAAATTGAAGTTGGAATGCCTGGTGGATGTAAAATAGGTGCTAGACCTATTGATCAACATATAAAAGGATTTGAACTTTTAGGAGCTAATGTTTCTTTAGATGGTGGTACAATATATGCCAAAGCTAAAAAATTAAAAGGTGCTCCTATATATTTAGATATAGTTTCTGTTGGAGCAACAATTAATGTTATGTTATCTGCTGTTTTAGCAAAAGGAACTACAATAATTGATAATGCTGCAAAAGAACCACATATCGTTGATGTTGCAAATTTTTTAAATGTAATGGGTGCCGATATTATTGGTGCTGGTACAGATGTTATAAAAATTCATGGCGTTGAAAAATTGAATGGAAATGCTACATATTCTGTTGTTCCAGATCAAATAGAGGCTGGTACTTTTATGTTAGCTGCTGTTGCAACTAAAGGAGATATAACTTTACAAAACTGTATTACAAAACATTTAGAATCAATTACAGCAAAGATTCTTGAGATGGGTGCACATGTTGAAGATAATGGTGACAGTATAAGAGTGTGGGCAACAAAAAGAACTACGGGTGTTAATATAAAAACATTACCATATCCTGGTTTCCCTACTGATTTACAATCTCAAATGGGTGTTGTATTAGCTCTTGCTAATGGTAATAGTATAATTAATGAAAGTATTTGGGATTCAAGATTTCTTTATACTGAAGAACTAAATAAAATGGGGGCACATATTACTTCTCAAGGTAAAACTGCATTTTTTGAAGGTGTTAAAAAATTATCAGGAGCTCCTGTGTATTCAACAGACTTGAGAGCTGGTGCAGCATTAGTTATTGCTGGTACAGCTGCCGAAGGTACTACTGAAGTATTTAATCTTGAATATATTGATAGAGGTTACGAAAATATAGAAGAAAAATTCAGAAGTTTAGGAGCAAAAATAGAAAGAATTAGAGAATAATTGAGGATAAAATAAATGATAAACTTTAGAAGCTTGTTTAGCGGTAGTAGTGGTAATTGCCTTTTAATTGAAACAGATAAAACTAAATTATTAGTTGATGCTGGTGTTAGTTGTAAAAAAATAGAATTATCACTTTCCACTTTAAATATAATGCCTAGTGATATTGATGCGATTTTAATAACACATGAACACATAGATCATGTACAGGGACTTGGAACTTTTTCTAAAAAATTCAATACACCCGTATATGCTAATTTAGAAACTTTTGAAGCTATGCCTATTCAAAAAAATAAAATATTAGAAGAAAATCAAAAATTATTTGAACTATATAATGACTTTTTTATAGGTGATTTGAAGATTCATTCTTTTGGAATACCGCATGATGCTGCAAATCCTTGTGGATTCAACATTTGGAAAGGGAACAAAAAAATAACTATTGCAACAGATATTGGACATATGAATAATGATCTTTTAAAATATTTTGAAAATAGTTTATTTGTAATGCTTGAAGCTAACTATGATCCTGAGGTTTTAAAATGTTCTTCATATCCTTTTAGTCTTAAAACAAGAATATCTGGACCTACAGGTCATCTTACTAATGAAATGGCTGGAAAAACGATTTCTCATCTTTTAAATCACGGGTTGAAATCTGCAATGATAGGTCATTTAAGTAAAGAAAATAATTTTCCTGAATTAGCTTACAAAACTGTTGTTGAAGAATTAATGTCAAATAATTTCACTGAGTGTTCTCTTGCTTTAACAGTTGCTCACAGGGATATTTCAAGTAAATTAATAACTATTTAATTATAAGGGGATTTTATGCTAAGTATAGAAATTATATGTATCGGAAAAATAAAAGAAAATGACTTAAAGGGGCTTTGCAATGAATATTCAAAACGATTATCCCGATACATAAAGTTAAATATTTTGGAACTTCCAGATTTGAAGATTCCTGATAAAAGTAATTCTAATATAGAAAATGATATTAAAACTAAAGAATGTAATAATATATTAAATCATATAAAAAAAGATTCTTATGTCTTTGCTTTAGATTTAAATGGAAAACAATTTTCGTCTACTGAATTCGCAGACAAGTTTTCTTCTCTTTCTTTAACAAATAGCCATATTACTTTTATTATTGGTGGCTCTCTTGGATTAAACAATCAATTACTTAGTAATTGTAATGAAAAAATTTGTTTTTCAAGAATGACTTTTCCGCATCAGCTTATTCGTGTTTTCTTGTTAGAACAAATTTTTAGAGCTTTTAAAATCAATAATAATGAAACTTATCATAAATAATAATGTCGTATCTATTCAAAGTAAACATACACCTATGTTTACTTTTTTAATTCTTTTTTTAGCAACTTAATTAGTATCCATATTACAATTTCTTTTATTAAAAAATATAGAAATATACAAAATAAAAATTTAAACATTTCGGCTCCTTGTATAATTCCCATATTTACATTATATTCCATTTACCATAATTTGTCAATAGTGGTTTATGATAATATATTATATACTGCTACACTTGTTGCTATTCCAACGATATCAGCTATAAGTGCAGCACCTAAAACAAATCTTATTTTTTTAATTTTTATACAACTTGTATATAAAACCAATGTATATAGTGTTGTTTCTGTTGATCCCATTATAGTTGATGCAATCATTCCTAATGTACTATCCACTCCACTAGTTTTCATTATGTCTGTTGCTATTGCTATTGCTCCACTACCTGATATGGGCCTTAATATCGCTAACGGTAATAATTCTGCTGGAAATCGTATTATGCTAAGCATCGGTTCTGTTATCGTAACTAAAAAATCAAAAATTCCTGAGCTTCTCAATGCTCCAATAGCTAAAAAAAGCCCTAGTAATGTTGGAAATATTTCAATTATTAACCCCATTCCATCTTTAGCGCCTTTTAAAAAGGAATCAAATACTTTCTTTTTTTCTAACACCCCATATACTACTACGCTTAATATTATTAACGGCATTGCTAAATTTGCAATAAAATTTATATTTTCCATATTATTTATTTCTCCTTTTACTTATGTTAATACATATTTTAGAAATAAAAATTCCTACAAATGCAGCTAAAATAGTCGCAATCCATACAGGAAAAACTACACTTGTTGGATTTTCTGATCCCATTGATGTTCGTATAGCTATTACTGTTGTTGGTATAATTTGAATTGATGCTGTATTAATTAATATAAACATCGCCATTGAGTCTGTTAACCTATCCTTTTCTGGGTTTATTTTTTGCATCGATTTCATAGCTTTCATCCCTATTGGAGTCGCTGCATTTCCTAATCCTAATATATTTGCTAACATATTCATTGATATTTCCTTTTGAATCTCTTTATGTTTTTTCATCTCTGGGAATAACCAATTTACTAATGGTCGTACAAATATTGTCATTTTATCTAAAATGCTTGAACTATTGGCTATTTCCATTATTCCATTCCATAAACAAATAGTTCCTAATAACGTAAATAATAATTCTATTACATCTTCTGTGCTCTGAAAAATTGCTGCATTTAAAGCTTCTAAGTTTCCTGAAATTATAGCAAAAGTAAATGAAACTATAATAAGAATTGGCCAAATTAAATTTAACATATTATCACCTAAGACATTGTATTCTGCTTACAATTTTTTATACCAAATCAATTGACCTAGTATATGTTTTGTGATATTATGTATATAGGATTGTAAAAATATAACTTTTTTAAGGAGGTTTTGATATGAAATCAACACGGTATTGTTAGAAAAGTAGATGAACTTGGTAGAGTTGTGATTCCAATTGAAATTAGGAATCAGTTTAAAATAGCTGAAAAAGACCCTATTGAGATATATGTCGATGGTTCTTCTATAATTCTAAAAAAATTCGAATCAACTTGTATTTTTTGTGACAGTACAAAAGACTTAATGGATTACAATAACAAATTAATCTGTAAGAGCTGTACAGAAAAAATCGGTAACATAAATAAATAACCTTATATACAAAAAGAGATAGAGTGCGGACTCTATCTTTTTTATTTTATTTTTTTAATTATATTTTTTTAATTATATTTTTTTAATTATATTTTTTATTGTTTTCAACTCTAATTTTATTTATATAAATAGTTGGTAAATTTCATTTTTAGAAACATTTCTATCTTTTGCTATTTTTTTAATTATTTCTTTTTTCTCTAGTCCTTGCTCTTCATATTTTTTATAATGTGCTTCCATACTTATTTCTGAATAATCAATTTCATTTATTTCTTTATTACCTTCAATTATTAATATCATTTCACCTTTTAAATTTTCTACTCTATCTAATATATCTTTAATATTTCCTCTTATATATTCTTCATGTATTTTTGTGATTTCCCTAGCTAAAACAATTTCTCTATCCTTTATTATATCTTTTAAATCATTTAACGTAGCCTTCATTTTATGTGGTGCTTCATATAATATTAATGTCTTTTTAGATTCTTTTATTTCTTCTAATTTTTTCTTTCTTGTTTTTGAATTAAGTGGTAAAAATCCCATGAATGTAAATTCATTTGTTTCAATTCCAGAACATATTAATGCACTTATCAATGCACAGGCTCCTGGTATTGAGATTACCTCTATTCCCTCTTCAATAGCTTTTTTTATAACATCTGCTCCCGGATCACATATTCCTGGTGTTCCTGCATCTGATACTAATGCTATATTTTTTCCATCTTTTATTTTTTCAATCAAATCTTCTGAGCGTTGTTCTTCATTGTGTCTATGATAACTAATCATTGGTTTTGAAATTTCTAATCTATTTAATAATTTCAATGTATGTCTTGTATCTTCTGCTGCTATTAAATCTACTTCTTTTAAAATGTTAATTGCTCGCAAAGTAATATCTTCTAAATTCCCTATAGGTGTAGCTACTATATATAATTTTCCTAACATATTAATTCTCTCCTTTATTGTATATTTCTAACAATTCATCAGTATATTCATCTTTATTTTTATATACATATAATGTTTTTTCTATGTCCAAAAATGGTTTTCCATTTTTTATACCTTTTATTAGTAGTAAATTTGGTTTTTCATTTACTCGTGGTGCTACAAACTTAATTGTTTTAGGCTCAATTTTGTGCTCTCTCATTATCGATAATATATCAACTAGCCTATCTGGTCTATGTACCAAATATATTTCTCCTTTATCTTTCAATAAATATTTTGAAATTTTTATAAAATCTTCTAAATTTGCTTCTATTTCATGTCTTGAAATTGTTTTTTTATCTTTTTCATTTAAAATTCCTGTCCCGTTTTTTTTATATGGTGGATTACTCACAACAACATCAAATGTATTTTGTTCGTATATTTTTTTCAAGTCTTTAATATTGTGATTTATTACTTCCATCTTTTTTTCTAAATTGTTTAATTTGACACTCCTATTTGCCATTTCAAAAACTTCTTTTTGTAACTCTACACTTACTATTTTCTCTAATTTTGTTTTTTCACACAATAATATTGATATTATTCCAGTCCCAGTACCTAAATCAATTACTTTTGATTTATTTTTAATGTTTTTTGCAAAATCTGACAGTAGGACAGCATCCATACCAAAACAAAAGCCTTGTGTGTTTTGTATAATCTTTAATCCTTTAAACTCTAAGTCATCTATTCGTTCATTATCTTTTAATTTTATTTCCATTACTCTAAATTTCCTCTAACACTTTTATATTTTATTTCATATTATATAACATATTTAAGTATTTTGCAAAATTGGAGGTTTTATGTTTAACAATAACAATAAATTTAATAATTGTACCATTGATAATGACAGTGATGATAACTGCAATAATCCATGTGGATTCCCCAACCAAAATATTTCCAAACACAGTATTGATTTTAAATGCTGTAAAAAAAACACTCTAAAATCATTGTATGAAGTAGAATGTTTTTTATCTAATATGACTAAAATTTGTAAATCTATTGAATTTTTTAAACTTTTCAAATAAGATTTTCTGCATTATATATTCCAGAAAATTCTGGATGTTCGTTATCATCAACTAATATTTTAATACTATTAATTTCTACTAATTGTGTTAATGTTTTTGCTAAACTATCAAGCATTTTTTCTTTATTTTCTTCTTTAAAATTCAATATTGTGCTTGAAAAATCAATTACTAACATATCATTTTCTGCATATATCTTATTTATAATAACATCATCTGGAAATATTTTTTCTAATTGCTCATTTTTAGGATCTTCTAATAACATTTTTATTAACGTTTCATATGGGAATATTAATAATTCTTTTATATCTATTATTCTTGATTCTGGTACAAGTTCTTTACTTTCTTTATCCATATAATATAACGTAACTATAGTTTGTCTTAATTGTTCTTTTGTTATTTCTTCTTCAGGCGTATATTCTAAAAATTCCTCTGTATTTTCAAAACTTAAATATTCGATAATAAAATATCCTCCAACAATAATTAAAATTAATATAAGTGTAAAAAACAACACTATTTTTCTTCCTTTCATTTATACCTCCTCTTTCCTTTTTATACATCATATTTTCTGTTTGTCCTTTTTAGAACTTTTTATTAAAACATTCAGTTTTATCTCATATTTTAACATTGACAAAATCCACTTTTCCGTATACAATTAGGGCAGTTGTGTATATACAAAAAAGTGTATACTATTTTCTAAAAAAGGAGAACAAGATATAATGAAAAATATATTACATGTTGGTTTAGATGTTGGTTCTACAACGGTTAAAATTGTTGTTATGGACGAAGAAAAACAGACTATCCAAAAAGATTATCAAAGACATTATTCAGATACAAAAAATACTATTTGTAATGTTTTAGAAACACTATTAAAAACGTATCCTAATAATATGTTTACAATTGCTTTGACTGGTTCTGGTGCTATGTCAGCAGCTAAATTTTTAGGTGTTAACTTTATACAAGAAGTGGTTTCTTGTAAAAGAGCTGTTGAAAAATATATACCACAAACTGATGTTGTTATTGAATTAGGTGGAGAAGATGCTAAAATAATCTATTTCGATCAATCAATTGAACAAAGAATGAATGGTACTTGTGCCGGTGGAACAGGAGCTTTCTTAGACCAAATGGCATCTTTATTACATACAGATACTGCTGGTTTAAATGAATTAGCAAAAGATTTCAATACTATATACCCTATAGCTTCTCGTTGTGGTGTTTTCGCTAAAACAGATGTACAGCCATTAGTTAATGAAGGTGCTGCAAAATCTGATATAGCTGCATCAATATTCCAAGCAGTTGTTAATCAAACAATTAGTGGACTTGCTTGTGGTAGACCAATAAGAGGAAATATTGCTTTCTTAGGTGGTCCACTGAACTATCTTTCAGAATTAAGAGAAGCTTTTATTAAAACTTTACAATTAAAAGAAGAAGAAATTATAATTCCTGAAGAAGCTCATTTACTAGTAGCCAAAGGAGCTGCATTAGATTCTATAGGAGCTGAAGAAATTTCTCCTGAAGATTTATCTAAAAGAATTGAAACTTTAAAAACATCACATGATAATACAACACATCCTTTAGATCCTTTATTTAACTCTCATGATGAATATCTAGAATTTAAATCAAGACATGAAAAATCAAAAGTTAAGAGATCTACTTTAAAGGGTTATTCGGGTGATTGCTTCATAGGAATCGATGCTGGTTCAACAACTACAAAAATTGTTTTAATTGATTCAAAAGGTAATTTGTTAAATTCATTATACAGAAGTAATCAAGGTAATCCTCTTGAAAGTGTTAAAGAAATGTTGCGAGAAATTCATATTGATTTACCTAGTGATGCTGTTATAAGATATAGTGGTGTTACTGGTTATGGAGAAAAACTTATTCAAACTGCTTTACATGTAGATTTAGCTGAAATTGAAACAATAGCACATTATACGGCAGCAAAAGTGTTCGAACCAAATGTATCTAGTATAGTAGATATCGGTGGTCAAGACATGAAATATATAAAAATGAAAAACGATACCATTGATAATATTTTATTAAATGAAGCTTGTTCTTCTGGTTGTGGTTCATTTATTGAGACATTTGCACATAGTTTAAAACTTGATATACAAACATTCGTTAAAGAAGCTGTTGAAGCTAAGCGACCTGTTGATCTTGGTTCAAGATGTACAGTATTTATGAATTCAAAAATAAAGCAAGCTCAAAAAGAAGGTTATACTGTTGGTGACATTTCTAGTGGTTTATCATATTCTGTTATTAAAAATGCAATACAGAAAGTTATGAAAGTTAGAGATGTAAAAACACTTGGAGAACATATAGTTGTTCAAGGTGGTACTTTCTATAATGATGCTGTTTTAAGAGCATTTGAATTAATCGTAGGTAGAAATGTTATTAGACCAGATATATCTGGATTAATGGGTGCATACGGAATGGCTTTACTTTCTAAAGAGCAATATGAAGCTAATTTGGATATGGAATATACTTCTACAATATTTAAAATACCTCAAATAAATAAACTACGTGTTGAAACAATTCATACTCGTTGTAGACGTTGTGAAAATCTATGTAAATTGACTGTTAATAAATTTAGTACTGGTGAAATGCATATTTCTGGTAATAGATGTGAAAAAGGTGCTGGTGTTGTTTCAAAATCAGAGCCACTACCAAATCTTTTTAAATATAAATATGACAGAACATTTGACTATAAACCTACGCCTATTAAATATTCTACAAGAGGTGCACTAGGAATCCCTAGAGTTTTAAATATGTATGAAGATTATCCATTCTGGTTTACTTTCTTCACATCTCTTGGTTTTAGTGTAACAATTTCAGAGAAAACATCTAGATTAACTTATGAAAAAGGAATGGAATCAATGCCTTCTGAATCTGTTTGTTATCCAGCTAAATTAGCACATGGTCACATTGAAAGTTTACTAGAACAAAATATTAAAACTATTTTTTATCCTTGTATGCCTTATACAAGAAAAGAATTTGAAAAAGCTGAAAACAAATATAATTGTCCTATAGTTATTTCATATTCTGAAGTATTAAAAAATAATATAGAAAATTTAAAACAAAATGATGTAAAATTCCTAAATCCTTTCTTACCTTTTGATAAGAAAAACTTAGTTAAAAAAATGATGCAATTACCAGAATTCAAAGAATATATGTTCTCAAAAGGAGAACTTGTAGAAGCTGCTGAAAAAGCTGAAACTGAATATCAAAAATATAAAAAAGATATTGAAGATAAAGGTGTTGAAACAGTCAGATACTTAGAAGAAAATAATTTAAAAGGAATTGTACTTGCTGGTAGACCTTATCATGTAGATCCTGAAATTAATCATGGAATTGATACTTTAATTACTTCATTAGGATTATCTGTTCTTACAGAAGATAGTATTGCACATAAAGTTAAACAAGATATGAAAACACTTAGAGTTGTAAATCAGTGGGTATATCACTCTAGATTATATGCTGCTGCTGACTATGTTGGTAAGCATGATAATTTAGAATTAATACAACTTAATTCGTTTGGATGCGGCGTTGATGCTGTTACAACTGATCAAGTTGAGGAAATTTTAACTAGTTATAATAAAATGTATACCTTAATAAAAATTGACGAAGTTAGCAATTTAGGTGCTGTTAGAATACGAATCCGTTCTTTATTAGCTAGTATGAATAAGAGAGAAAAAGATCATAAAAATGAACTATCAGATGGTGATTATGCTAGAAGAAGAAAGATTTTCACAAAAGAAATGAAAAATGATTATACAATTTTAGTTCCTCAAATGGCTCCTGTTCATTTTGAACTATTAGAAGCAGCTGTTAGGTCATGTGGATACAATATGAAATTATTAAAAGATTGCACTCAAAAAACTGTTGAAACTGGACTAAAATATGTTAATAATGATGCTTGTTATCCATCTATTTTAACAACTGGACAAATGATTGAAGCATTAGAATCAGGAGAATATGATGTTAATAAAACAGCTTTAATAATGTCACAAACTGGTGGTGGTTGTAGAGCTACTAACTATATTGGATTTATCAGAAAAGCCTTGAAAGATGCTGGATTTGATCAAGTACCTGTAATTTCTTTTAACATAGTAGGAATGGAAAAAATGCCAGGATTTAAACTTACAATTCCATTATTAGATAAAATGTTAAAAACTCTTGTATATGGTGATTTATTGCAAAAAATGCTTACTAAAAATAGAGTTTATGAAGTAAACAAAGGTGAAACACAAAAACTTTATGATCATTGGATGGAAAAATGTAAAGAAATATTAACAAATACTACAAATAAAGCTTTTAAACAAAGTATTTATGACATTGTAAATGATTTTGAAAAAATAGAACTAGACACAAGTATTAAAAAACCAAAAGTTGGTATTGTTGGAGAAGTCTTAATTAAATATCATCCATTCGGTAATAACTTTGTTGTAGACTTATTAGAAAAAGAAGGTGCAGAAGTAATGCTTCCTGACTTCTTAGGATTTGCTAAATTTATATCAACTCATAAAATAACATTTAATAAATTACTAAATGTTAATAAAACATCGTCAAAGATAATGAAAGCTGTAATTAAAATAATTCATATATTAGAAAAAGATATGAGAATAGCTTTATCTTCTTCTAAAAAAGGTTATTTACCTCCATGTGATATTTGGCATTTACAAAATCAAGTTAAAGATATTTTATCAATTGGGAATCAAACTGGTGAAGGTTGGTTTTTAACTGCAGAAATGATAGAATATATTGAACATGATATTCCAAATATTATATGTGTACAACCATTTGCTTGTCTTCCAAACCACGTTGTTGGTAAAGGTGTTATAAAAACTATTAGAGAAAAATATCCTAACGCAAATATTTCTCCTATAGATTATGATCCTGGAGCTAGTGAAGCAAATCAAGCTAATAGAATCAAATTGATGATGACTGTAGCTAAAGATAATTTAAAAAATGATGAATTATCAAAAAAAGAAGTGAATAAAGAGAATATTGAAGCTAAATCAGATAATACAGAAACTGTTTAATTCTATATATAATGTTAAATATTATATACTAAATTTTCAATATAAGATTATAAACAAAAGGCAACATAATGTTGTCTTTTGTTTTGTTTGCACATTATATTTTTTTATGATATATTATTTATTAATATAGAGAGGATATTAAAATTATGAATATAAATAAAGATTACTATGCTATACTTCAAGTAAACTATAATGCATCTCCTGAAATTATTGATAAATCATATAAAGTTTTAGCCAAAAAATATCATCCTGATTTACAGAATGATATTAATAAAGATAAATACACTGAATTATTTAAAGAAATAAATGAAGCATATGAAATATTATCAAATATAAAAACACGTCAAGAATATGATATACATTTTAGCAATTCTAAAATTTCAGAAAATGATTTTAATAAAGTATTAGCAGAAAATAGAATGTTAAAAGAAGAATTAAATAATATTATGCATAATATTAATACTAGTAAACAATCCAACCGTGCTCCTAATCAAAATACAAATAATATCAACAGTTCGAAGCAACAATATACTAATAATACTCAAAGCAATTATCAAGAAAATTTAGATGCAATTCGTCAACAAGCATATTATGATTCATATATAACAGATTTAAAAAATAGGGGTTATAAAATAAGATATAAAAAAAGCTTTAAGGATTATTTGAAATCTGCTATAGCTTTAATCATAACCATTATAGTACTATTTATAATTATTCAAATTCCTTTTGTTCGAGACTTTTTAAATAATAATATAATATTTCGTGCATTTTTGAACCTATTTAATATATAAATATATTCATATATTAAATCTATAAATGATCAAAATAACCAATTTGAACCCTTCTTATTAAACTTTTTTAATAAGAAGGGTTCATTTTTATGGCTTACTTAATTAATTTTTATAATTAAGTTTTATTAATTAATATTATCAAACAATTTATTTTTTTGAGATTTCTTATATAATCTATAATTAAATATACTTACTATACATAATAGCATACCTCCAACTACTAAATAAAATTCTATAGCATTCATATTCAATTCTGTGGCTACACTTGATACATATAATGTTAATAAAACTATTATAAAAGAAGTTATATATTGAAAAATTTTATTATGATTTCTATTTATTATTTCCACTTCATTTTTCCATATTAAATTTGGCCTTTTAAGATCAATATATGAAATTATATTACTATTTAAAATATTTAATAATAATAATAATACACTTATTCCTATAAAATCAACTAGTCCTGCATTTGGTATAATCCAAATCATTAATCCTGCTATAATTAGACTTGTAAATCCTGTTATTGCTATTTCTATACTATTTTTAATTAAATATATTTTATATTGGTTTATCGGCATTGATTTTATTAATAATAGATTTTGTCTTTCTTTTGAAAATGAAATCAGTGAAATTCTTGAAAAGCTCCAAATAATTTGTATTAGTACCATAAATATGCATATTATCTCTGGAGTTATTGTTAAATTCATTAATTCACTAATCTCAAAATTTGCATCAATAACAAATATTTTTGCACATACTATTAATACTATTATAACTGCATTAAATAACCCCGTATTTACTATTGTACTTGATATAAATAGTATATTAGATGTTAATATTTTTAATTCATGTTGTATATACATCAGTATATTGTTTTTTTTGTTACATTTCTTTTTATAATTAACTTTATTATTTTTTATCTTTTTATAATATGTCGTAATTAAAATCCCTTTTATGTATACTTTTTGTCCTATTAAGAAAAATACTACTAAAAATATAATATTGATTCCCAATATAATTACCCAATTTTGCATAGTATTATTATTTATCAATACATTATAGTATGCATCTAAAACAACTGTCTTTTCTGCTATATTATTTACTATCTTTACACCTGTATCAATTACATTTTCAATACTTCCCATAGTAGAAATATTGCTGAAAATAACTAAAACTAGTGCAAGAAAAATTAAAGTAGCTATTAATGTTGAGATATATTGTATTATTTTTTTACTTTTAATAACTTTAATAATATTTATTAATAAATAATTTAACATTCCTATACAAACTGTTGGAATTATTGGAATTAAAATTATTATAAGTATTATATTAATATAATATCCTATTCCATCTCCTATATTTTCACCTATTCTTAATAAAGGTATTAGTCCAATAAAAATTAATGTTATGTAAATATTTATTAATACAGATAAATATTTTGAAAATAATAGTTCTATAGGTTTAATTGGTAATGAAATTATATATTTTAAATCTTCTGAAAAGTACATAATATTCATCATACTAACAATTGCTTGCATAATAACTAATATAACTAAAACTATCATATATGTTTTAATAAATAGTTCTGAATATACTAAGCCTTGTGATTCTTCAATAATCGTTCCTACTAGAAAAATTGATGCAAAAATAATAGCTATAAAACTTATTAAATATTCTTTCTTTATTTTTACTTTTTTACTATCTGTTTCTATATATCTAGATAATGACTCTTTAGAAGAAACTTTTATTAATGATTTTATCTTTTTAAACATTTTCTATCATCTCCATATATATTTTTTCTAATGATTTGTTGTTATTTTTATTTTTCAAATCTTGAACAACTCCATCAAAAAGAATTTTACCTTTATTTATTATTATTATTCTATCACATAAGTTTTCTGCTACATCTAAAATATGTGTAGAAAACAACACTGTATTTCCTTCTTTTACATAGTCTTTCATTATATTTTTAAGATCATATATTGCTTTTGGATCCAATCCTGTAATTGGTTCATCCAATATTAAGTTTTTTGGATTATGGATAAGTCCCGCTATTATAAAAATTTTCTGTCTCATTCCATGCGAATATGATTCTATTGTGTTATTTAAGCTTTCTTCCATATTAAATATTTTAGAATATTTTTTTATTCGTTCTATTCTATCCACTTCTGAAACGTCATAAATATTAGCTATAAAGTTTAAATATTCTATTCCTTTTAACTTTAAAAACATATTTGAATCATCTAGTATTAATCCTATTTGCTTTTTTGCATTAATCGACTCTTTCTTTATGCTATATTTTCCTATATATATATCACCTAAGTCTATTTGTAATATTCCTGTAATCATTTTAATTATTGTAGTTTTTCCTGCTCCATTCGGTCCTAAAAAACCTACGATTCCACCTTCTTTAATTTCTAAACTTAAAGATTCTATTACTTTGTTTTCTTTATTATATGATTTTGATACATTTTCTAATTTAATCATTTTTTCCTCCTATACCGAAAAAGACCATTCAAATTCCATATTTTCACCGATTCTAATGAATGCATTTAAACTATTTTCAGCACCTGTTTCTAAATTCTTAAAAATAATCTTATATTCATATATTTCCATATCCTCATCTATATATTGACTCTCTGTTTCTATTTTTTCTACTACTACGGGTTCAAAATACATTTTAAATTTTTCTATAGACTGAAAATTAGTTTCTTTAAACGTTTCATTTAACTTACTATATACATACTCATAATTATTTCTAACTATTGCATCTAATAAATTTTCAATATGATATTTAGATTTTTCAGGTTCCGATGAACTAGAATACTCATTTTCTACTTCTTGCATAACTATTGTATAAGAATCTAGAAATACTTCATAATTATTATTCTTATCCATTCTTATTATATATATATTATCATTATTATCTTTACATATATAACTTGTATAATCATCATATGCTCTTACAGCATACTCTTTTAACTTTGTTTGCTCTAAAATTTCTTTGTTCTCATCAACATATTTATTGAAATTACTAATTTCGCCAAATCTTTCATTTCTATATTCTTCATTAATCTCTTGATATGCTATTTCATTTGCATTAATTACTTTATTAAAATATGTGTTAAATATATCAGTTATATATTTTGACTGACTAATTTCTATATTCTCATATTTATTATTTTCATTTTCCTCTATTTGTGGAAATTCAATATTTCCTACTATATTTCCATTTTCTATGTTACCATATTTTTCTTCTACGTAATCATTTAACAAAATAGAATATGTATCTTTATTTGTATCTATAACAACAGAAATATATTGGTTAGTTATATTTTCATTTTCAATTATATCTATATTTATAAAAAATATTTCCACATTATTTTCTTGCATATATTTAAACATATCATTTACATATACTATTACTTCTTTTTTTCCTAATAGTTCATTTACAGTAGTATCTGTTATATTAGCATATTTTATATATTCTTCATTAAGTAAATTCATTATTTTATTAGCATTATCTGTGCTATTTTCTTTTAATAGATCATTATTATATTGATACAATATTTCTACTAGTTGTTTTACTTTATAATATTCTTGGTAATCATCAACAGATCTTATTTCTCTAAATACTTTTTCACTATTTATTTTTTCATCTTCATTTGTATTTTCATTATCAACTGTTAATTGAGTATTTAATAAGACTGCAATTATTACTATTATTACTATTACTACTATAAATATCATTGTTATTATGAGTTTTTTAATATTCATATAATTCCTCCCTTATTTTATTACAAGCTATCCAACGGATAGCTTGTATATTACTATTATTTATTCTTCTGCTGGTGCAAATTCATCAGCATGCCAAATATCAACATCCATATCTTCTTCTGTTACTCCAAAATCTTGATTTGTTGCTTCATATAGTAAGTATCTCATTATATCTACCATATTTGCTGTATCTTCATTTTTCTCTAATATTTCAAATAACCATTCTTCTGCTCCAAATACAGCACTTCTAAAATCTGCACTTTCTATATCGTGATATAAAGTGACAAAGTTTGGTTCTATTTCGTCTGGTTCTTTATCTGCCTGTCTATCTACTTTATATTCTGGTTCTGCATCATCTACCCAGAATACTGTTGATGCAGTATAAATCTCTGTTAATATTTTTATATCTGTAGCTTTAATTTTTTTCTCCACTGCTTTTCCAATACTTGGGTTAAAATCATTTTCAACATCTGAATTATACAAATCTATTAATGTTTGATTTTCACTAAGTTCTATTGGATGAATCTGACCTACTGCTATTTCTGATCGTTTCTCAGCTTCTGCTACCAAATCTAATTCCTTTTCACCATTATCATATGTTAGAGTTACTTTACTCTCATATCCTTCTTTATCATCTATAGAATACGATCCTGCTCCTCTATCTTCTTGTAGAGTGTATTCTAAATTCATATCAACTAACCAAGTATTAGCTTTTGATAAAAATATTTTCAATGTGAGTGTTTCTTCACTCTCTGCAGTTGGTGGTTTTTCTTCTTCTTCTCCTGTTTCTACATATTCAATTGTCGCATCAATTAAATTTTCTTTTCCTGATGTCGAAGGATATCCTATATCTACATTTGTCTCATAAAGCATGTCTTCTCTAGTCGTTACAGTTTCAGTTTCGGTTCTACCTTTATATGTATCTGCTATTGTTATCTCTATTTCACTACCATATACTAAGTCTGCTATTCCCATAACAAAACTTTTATCATCACTTACTGTTAATAGTGCCCATAAAAATTCAAAAGGAAGTGTAAACTGTTCTACCATACTTCTATAATCAATATTGTTTACTTCCACAGAATATGTATAATATAACTTACCATCATCATCGTAATGTTCATGTCTGATTGGTGTTGCAACTATTGCATATACTTGTGTTTCTCCTCCAAATCTTCCAATATCATAATCAAATAATATAGGATTTACTTTTGTACCATTAATTATCATCTCAAAATGAAGATGTATTCCTGTAGAATTTCCTGTCATTCCTATTATACCTATTTGTTGGCCTGCTGAAACTTCTTGTCCTACAGTTACATTTACATCGCTCAAATGTGAATATAACGATTCCAATCCATTATCATGCCTTATTTTAACATAATTTCCATAACTATTACCTGAAGTATCGTGTACTTGACCTGTAACTGCTACCGTTACTACTCCATCCGCTGTAGCTACTATTGGATCTGTAGCAGTTATATGTCCAATATCTATCGCATGATGAGGCTTTATCTGTCCATATCCTGGCTTTGTTGGATCCTCTCTAGCATCTTGATATTCAGATGTTATAACTGAGGAAACTGCTGGCCATATCATTTCTGGGTAATCATCGGGACTATCATATACTTTATTTGGATCAACTTCTTCTGTATCTTCTGTTGTTTCTTCTTCTGCATCATATGACTGATATTCAGTCTGATATTGTCCCCATGTTTGAACCTCTGATGAATTAAGTGTAAATACTTTAGAACTTTCCATAGTTCCGTATTTATCATCTCTTAGATTACCACTATTGCTTGTATAAACTTCAATAATATTTTCTGTATCTGATGGAATAACTTCTTCTATATAAAAGAATTTTCCATTTGAAGCATGATCTTCTGGTGTCTCAATAAATATTATAGTCCCTGCAGTATATACATTACCTGTTGCTATTACTTTCCCGTCAACCATTGTCGATGTAGAATTTTGAGAATTTGTATATCTAACTATAGCCGTATCTGATACAACATTTAACAATTTTCCATTTTCGCTTTTAACTAGTCCTTCTGTAGTATGTGTAACTCCCAATGTAAAATGTAATTCTACTTCTTCTTTATTAGAACCATTTGACTCATATGTTGATATAATATTGTCAAATTTTTGAGGATCTACATATTCCATTGTAGTATTTTCTCCAGTGGCATTTGCTCTTTTTAATTTAACTATTCCTAAAGTTTCTGTACTATTTACATCATATACTTTTTTCCAAAATTCAACTTGATCTGGATCTTCCATTTCACTTAATGGACGTAAATCCAAATTTTGTGTTACTGATTCAGCATTTACTAATTTAGCAAGTTCCTCAGGTGTACTTAGATAATGTGTAATTTCACTATCTTGTTCTAGTAATTCATCCCACAATTCTTGTATTGACTCTGGTTTAACAGTTGTTCCATCTTCTTGTACAACATAACCATTTGTATATTGATCCACTTTATTAGGAACATTTGAGTCTCTGTCACTGTCCAAGATCCCTATATTAGTTATAACATAATATGCTGCAGCCACAATTATAATAGCAACTATTATTACTACTGCTACAATTAAGAGTACTTTTGTTGTAACAAATTTTTTAATCAACATTTTTCCTATTAGTTTCGTAGTATCCCCTAAAACATCCAAGAAACTTTTTTGGTTATCGTTTCCATTATCCTCCATTTTTGCTCCTTTTATATCCTTAATTCATAATAATCATTATATAGTGATTTTTTTTGCAAATTGCTATACACATTATAATCTAATATAACTTCTTCAAAAACATTATATTCGATTTTTTTATCACTTAAATATGCACTATAATATTTTAATGTTATTGTTTTCGTTTCATTTCCATCAATGATTAGCTCACTTTGTATTAATTCATGTGAATATACTTCATGCTCAATTCCATTTTTGTCCACTATATATATATTATCCACTGTAGCAGTATCTGTTAATGCAATTGTTTTGTTTGTGTTATTTGTTATTGAATATGTATATTCAGTATAATTCATATATTGAACTTCTTTTACTATATTTGCAGTGAAGTACTCTGAATTTTCACTCCTCGTTATATTTTCATTAACACTAACTAAGCCTTTAAGGTTTAGTTTGTATTCATCATTTTCTTCTACTACAGTTATATAATCATCTTTACTATCTTCATTTTTTTCTCCAGTTAATAAAGGATTAATCTTTGTAGTACAAATAAATATATCATTTGACCAATTTTTTATTGAAGTTATTGTATTTTTATTTATGTTATATTCATCTACGTAATACTTCTCAAACTCTTCTTGTGTTTGATATACCTCTTCCTTAGAATATTCTGATAACATATTGTAAGCATTAGATATGTCTCCAGATATTAAGTAATTATAGAACATTTCTATATATGTTATATTATCTTTATCTTTTTGACTTAAGCTATTCCCTGTTGTAACTGATTCTTCTTCACCTAAAATAAAATTTTCATCATTAGATATGATATCATCATCTTCTTCTATCTGTGGTATATAACTATTTAATAACTCTTCTTGTTCTCTTGCTGCTAAGTAATTCATAAAGTATATAATCCCTAGTACTATTGATATTATCGTTATAACTGACCATATTTTTTTTCTATTTCTATTGTATAAACTTTTTATATATCCCAATATAACCTCCTATATAAATAATAGAGTTATGTATACATATACATCTTTTTTTAGGTATATTATATTCATAACTCTTTTTATTATAAATCGTATATTTTTTGTATTTTTTCCATTGTTTTTCTTGCATCTGCTGCTGCATCTGCTGAGTTTGTTGCTTGAAATTCTCTAACCATTTTATTCATATGTTCATCGTAATTTTTTTGTGACATATATCTAGGGTTACCTAATTGTTCTGCAACACTATATAAAGCAACTGCTTCTTCTGCTGATTTTGCAATGTCATATTTATCTTTTTGCATTTTTTCTAATTTTGCTACTGTTTTTGCGTCTGTTATCTTACTGTCAGTATATGTTTTAATAGCTCCACTTTTAATTAATTCGTCTGCTTCTTTTTGTCCTATTTCTTTTGATAATTGTTGTTGGAATTCAGCACTTTTAACTGTTCTTTTATATTCTTTTTCTTTTTTCTTAGCCTTATATCCATCTTCTCCATATAGACCTCTTCTATATTCATCTACAACACCACTCATTTGAGTCGGCATACTAGGATTAACTCTTGACGCACCTGCTATTCCACCTGCTACTATACCAGCAGATGTATAACTAAATGTTTTACCTAGATCACCTGATGCAATTCCTGCTGTAAGTCCTATAGCTCCTGCTGCTATTCCTCCCATTGCTGCTGGAGCTGCTCTTAACGCTCCTTTCGCTAATCCTTTTGCACTATTTTTTAATAATGCTTTCCCATTTGATTTAGCATTTCTTCCCAAACTTTTTCCTACTCTTCGGAAAGCTTCTCTTTTTCCAAAGCTTTGCCCTGAGCTTCCAGAAGATACACTATTTGTATCTGGTGAAGACACTGCACTATTTGCTGATGTAGAGTTGTTGATTGAAGCTTGAGATGACCCATTTACATTTTGTTGTCTTATGGTAGCATCTCCTGCCTCAGATTCCATACCTTCAAATCCTAATTGACCATTTTCATTTTCTGTATATTCAGAGTTCATACCACCAAGTCCTAGTTGGCCGTTTTCATTTTCTGTATATTCAGTATTAGAGTTTCCACTACCTCCATTAGAATTATTACTTCCACTAACTTGATTAGTTCCTGCACTATTATTTTCATTAACTTGTCGTGAATTACCTGAATTTCCACTTCCTCCACTTGAACTATCTGAATTTCCTCCACTTGCTAATGTAGCATATGCGTTACTCCCTGAATCAAATCTTATATTACTTCTTCCTGAAGAAGCTCCATCTGGTTTATTTGAACCACCTTTTCCTCCTGGTTTTCCTCTTGCTAACATTTTCGTTAAACCACTTGTTATCATTGAAGCTCCTATCGCAGTTCCTGCTAAAGATCCTGCTGTAGATGCTTTATTAAATCCAAATAATCCTCTTACTATTTTTTCAGCTGGTACTAAAAATCCTAATGCTACTAGCATATATATTATATTTGTAGATGCTAGTGAAACTGCTGATGATATTAAAATTGTATATAACAATAAATGTAGTGGTTGTAATAATAAGTTGAATAAATATTCTTTTAACCAACTGTTAAAACCTTGTGCACTTCCATCATGCATTTTATCTATTGCATATGTCATAGCTACTAATGGTGCTATTATTGTTAAAAAGGCTAATGTTAATACCCTTTTTAAATATGTAATTGAAAATGTTAATGTATATATAATTAAAACCCAATATGCAACTGTATATCCAATTTGCAGCATACTACCTGTATGCATAACAGCTTGCATCCTAACTTGTCCCATCAAATTTGTTCTCCAAGACAATGTACCTGATGTCGCATCATATATTTCTTCTTGGTCTATCATATTTATGTTAGTTAATGCTTCTTCTAATGATTCTTTTATAGCCGTTTCACTATTAAGTTCTGTAACGACTATATTATAATATATATCCCCTGTTGCATCAGATATTAAATCTGTAAACATTTTTACAATTTGAACTGAAAATACCATTATATAATGCATAAACATTAATAAACATATCCCAATAACCCAATTATTAATTAATTGTCTATATTTCGATTTGTCCGATGCTACTGAAGATAACATCATTCTAATACCTGTATATAATAATATTGATAACATTAACACTAATGCTATATTCCTTAATGTTACATACCACGAGCTTATAACATCTCTTAATTCTGCTGCCGTATCTTGCTTTGATGTAGGAATTTGATTACTGGCTAAATCTTTTGAAAGATTTTCATCTTCCAACATAAAATATTTTTTTATTCCAACTTCTATTTCATTTTGGACTATAAGTCTTTCATAATCTTCTACTTTTGATGTATGTATTGTTCCATTTCCATCTTCTGTAATATATTCATACTCGACATATAGCTGCTCAGGTTCACTAAAGAAATCTACGTTAAATAATAGTATCTCTCCTTTAAAAATTTCCTCTGGTGATATTGTATATAACGGTAACATAAACATAGGTGGTAGTTGAGTTGCTTCAAATCCCACACCTATATGTGTATCTAATGTATCTGGTGTTTCCAGCTCTATTGCAATACCAACGCCCACTGCAGCTACCACTCCTGCTATTGCTGCTGCTGCTAAACCTCCTGTACCTACGACAAGAACTAATACTGCCACTATTATTATAAATGCTACTGCTGCACCAATTAATAAATCCCACCAATTTAATGATCCATCTATTATTATCATAGTTTCAGCTTGTCCCATTATTTCTTGATGTAGTAAATCAATAATCGCATCACCTATACCTAAAAACAATGCATTTATTGGTGATAGTAAGATTCCTCCCAAATCAACTGCGAATACAGAACTAGATACTGCAAATTGTAATATCAATATTATGATAAATACAGATAATATCTTTTTCCATAATCCCTTTTTATTCATTTTTATCATTTTACTTCCTCCGATTCCTGCTATTGATTTCTACCTGCTAATTTATTTAAATTTGTTTCAACAAATTCAAACTCTTTTGCAGTAGGAACAATTTGTAATATCGCTGTATCTGCACCAACTTTTAACAAACCTTCCCCTTTTAAACATGTAATTAAGAATCCAGCTTCACCTTCACTTAATTTAAATACTTCTTTTAGATATTCTATTTCTGATTTATCTTGTGCTAAAAATAATTTTGTATCAGAAGAAGTAAGTACTGCTTGTGCTTCTGGTTTTTCATAGAAATCTTGAAATCTTTGTGAGATTATTGCAAGTGATACATTTCTCTTTCTTGCACGTCTTGCCATTGTATTTAAGAAGTCAACAGCTTCTGGATATGGTAATAACATCCAAGCCTCATCTACTAAAACTCTTTTTTGTCTTGCTTTTTTTCTGTCTTCACTATTTTTCTTAACATATTTTTCCCATATCCAAGAAAGTAGTATTTGTTGCGCAAGTGGTCTTGCAAATCTTTCTTCTAATTGAGATATGTCTAAGTTTATAAATGGTGCTCCATCTAATAAATCAAATGTTGATTGTCCATCGAAATATGCCATTTGCCCATTATATTCTCTTATATATTGTTTCATAACTTTCAATAAGTAACTAAATTGGAAACTATAGTCTTTATTTGTATTTGTTTTTGCTTTTTCTTCTAATGCTTTATACCATGATCCTATTGTTGGTACATCTTTTTTTCCTTGTGATAGGTTTTCTATATTTGCATATTCTGTAGTATGTTTGTATAGACTAGACACTTTATTAGTTATACCAACACGTTGGTATTCTTCAGCTACTATTTCAGCTATTACCTGTTTAGTAAGCTCATTTACTTCATCACTTCTTGTACTTCCTTTTGCCATTGTAAGTAATGCTTGTGTAACGTCTTCTACTTTGTTTTCTACATTTAAAACAGTTCTTTCTCTACCTGTTATTGGGTCTTTTATTATTTCTGGTTCTATATCAAATAAGTTAATTACAGTTTTAGATGTAGGACTTAATACAACATTAATTCCACCTAAACTTTCTGCCACTATCCTATATTCACCCTCAGCATCTAATGCTAAACTTTCAATTCCCATTAAAACTGATGATCTTGATATTAATGTTTTCATTGTAACAGATTTACCAGCTCCAGATTTTGCGAATATAACCATATTGTAGTTTGTTAATGATGAATGAAAATTATCAAATAATATTGGTGTTCCTGTTTGTTTGTTAAATCCTAGCGGTACTCCTGTAGAATGTCCTACTTCTGAACTTGTAAATGGGAATACTGTTCCCATTGATCTACTATCAAATGCATGTATTCTATTTATTTTATCTTGCATTAATGGTAAATTAGATTGAAAAGCTTCTTCTTGAATTGCCCATGCACTTTTAATTCCTACTAAATTTTTAGATAATTCTGCACTTAATAATTTTGTATATCTATCTAAATCTTCTAAATTGTAAGCATATAAAGTTGAAACTATTGAAGCTTCATACATCTTATTAAAACCTGCTGCAATTTCATCTCTTAATTGCTCTGCTTCCATTCTTTTTTGTGATAATGTACTTTCTCTATTTATATTCCCTCTATCTGCTGCAACAATTCTTTCTACTTCTAGTTCATTAATTACTCTATTTAACTCATTTTGTGATCTTGATTCTGATATTGGATTTATATATACAGATGTGTTTATATCTCCGAAAAAGTATAAATCTCTAAATAGCTCTGGGAAACTACACATACGTGGTAATGTAGAAATGAAAAAACTTCTTGCATATTTTTTTACTGTTGATATGATTTCTAAGTGATCAACATTTGATGCATCTATCCCAGATGGTGCTATCAAATCTTTTATAGTTTTTTGTTTTAAAAATTTTGTTCTATCATCTTGAGTTGGTTGTTGATTTTGGCTTTTAGCTATCACTTTCATTTCCTCCTTCTACTACTTTCTTTTTTCTACCTCTTTTTTTAATTTCTTTTACACTCTCTTCTGCTATTTCTTCACCAATAACATCTGCGTTTTCTGTAACAAGAGTTTGTGCTAAGTTTTTAATAAGATCATCTATATTCTTTTCTTTGTTTTCTACTCTTTGTTCTAATCTAGATTTAACTGCACTTATACTTTCATTTGCTAAATCTACCGCTCTTCTTTCTATAGTTTCATCTATTATACTCATTTTCTTTTCTAAAACATTTTGAGCTGTCGCATATAATTCATCATACCCTGCTCTAACAGCTTTTTCTATACCAAATAATTCTGCTTCTTCTCTGTTGTATGATATATATAATAGTTCTGCTAATTCTTCTGAATTTAATATTTTACATTTTACAGAACATGCTGCTATTGTTCCTGCTAAAGCTTGTGTTTTTGTATATAGTTCCGAAAAAGCTGTATTTTTAATTTCTTCTTTTGAAAACGTATCATCTTCTTCTGAAAAATGTGGTACTATAATATAATATTTTCTACTTAGTACATTTTTATTTAAACTCATTTTTTCTGTTGTAGTAACAATGTCTTGTCCATATTCTAATAAATTTCTATTTTTAGTAAGTTCCATTAATTTATCATCTATTTCTTTTTTAGTATATTGATCATCATTTTGTCTCATCATATTATATTCAAAATTTGTCTTATCATATTTCTCTTTTACTTCTTTAACTTTTTCTTTATAATTTATTATACTATTCTCTAAATTAACACTTCTTGTTTGAATGTATATCTGTATTGGACTTTTTAATGTATTTAAGAATTGTTGAAATCCTTCTTCTACTGCTACTTTTTCCATTTTCGACATCAAATCATAGTTAACACCTTGACATTCTATAGCCATTAAAAATCTTTTACCATTTTTCTGAATAATCATATTATCTTCAATTTTATCAAATTCAAGAAACTGTCTTATTGAATGTTCTGTATAATCCTTATGTTTATTTTTTGCTTTTGATGATGTCTTTTTTGCTAATGAAGGGTCTTCTCCAATCATTTCTTTTTTTTCTGCTTTTTTTTCTTTTGCTTCTTTCGTTTTAAGTATTATGAATATTACCATTAACAATAGTAATATTACTATTGTTATTATCAATGCAGCGATTAAAATTTGACTTATTGCATTATTTTCCATCTTTTGAATTCTCCTTTACGATTTCTTCTGTATTGTCATACAAATATATTTTATTTTTTTTCTGTTTAAATTTCATATATCTTTTTAATACATCATCTATATTTTCTCCACCTGTTTTTTTAGTTATTTCAAAAGCCTTTGTATTTGGGACTTTCAATGTTCCAACTATAAAACCTATAAGTGCAAAAATAACAGTTATAACAATTCCAACAACAGTTAATCCAAGTAAATCAAATAGATAATAAAATATTAAACCAACTCCTCCACATGCTATTGTAAATATTAATCCTTTTCCTGAAAATATAAATAAAATTCTACCTTCTCCGCTTTACATTTCTAGGTAAATTATATGATCCCATATGTTCCTCCTTTGTATAAATAATACTTTTTCACTAATTACAATGATTATATCAAAAAACAATTAAAATGTAACTATTTTATTGAAAAAAACTGAATATTTTCTTTATTTTTTATGCTTTTTAGATATATCAAAAAAAGATTGAAAATTTTTAAAAACTTTCAATCTTTTTTATTGCATTATATTTTAAAATTATGATGCACTTTCGCTAATTCCTTGTGCAAATCCAAATATTACTGTTGCTATTGCTGAAGCTGCAAATACTAATACTGCCCCTATTATGTATGGTAATAATGTTTTTTTGTATTCTGCTTTTTCTTCTGCACTACCTACCATATATTTAATACCTAATACTATTAAAACAATTACTGATATTGCTGATGCAATAGTTGTTATTATTGCTATAATGTCATTAGTTATATTTGTGATACCTTGTAAACTTTCTGCATCTGAACCTGTCCCAGTAAATTTATCTGGTGAAAAATCTTCTGCAAATACAGGTGTAGACATTCCTCCTATTAGCATTACGATTACTGTGAAAATTGTTAATATTTTAATTGTTTTTGACATAACTTTGTCCTTCCTTTCTTAATATGTATATTATTAATTCTTTAGAATTTTAAAAACTACTCTTTTTTATTATATCATTAATTAAAAACATTTGCAACATCTAATACTAAATTTAATATTGATGTTATACCAAATACAAATACTGCTCCTATAACATATGGTATCATTCTACTTTTGTAGTTTGCTTTTTCTTCTGCACTACCTACCATATATTTAATTCCCATTATTATTAATACAATTACTGATACTGCACTTGCTATTAAAGATATCGTTCCTGTTATTGTTCTTATTATAGCTGTAAAAGCTGAGTCTTCTGCTAACTCTGCAGATCCCTGTCCATATAGGCTTAAATCACCTAATCCATCTACATATGAATCTCCTTGACTTTCATCTAACGTATATTCACCAGTTGTTGGATCCCTCCATCCTATTTGCTCACTTCCACCACCATAATATGGTTCTGTATACGGTCCATAACCTTCAGAATCTGCATATACTATATTTGAAAACGTTATTATAGCTATTATTATTAAAAATATTATACTTATCTTACTTTTCATACTCTCCACACCTCTCTTGTACTTTTATCCTATATACTATTAAAAATAGTTGCAACTAATCTCCAAATTCCTAATCCACCAAATACTAATACACACCCAACGACATATACTATTATTGCTCCTTTGACTTCCGCTTTTTCTTCAACACTTGAAACCATATATTTTATACCTATAATTAGACCAATTATTACTGCTGCTGCCATTCCAATTTGTAATAAAATTGTATATATTGTATCAGAAGCATTTCTTAACTCAGTTGAATCTATAGTTGTATTATTTTCACCTCCGCTTACGAAATCATCACCAGATGTTATTATGTCATCTATATTAAATGCCACTTTTCCTACTTCTATCACTTCAATATTACTAATTTTGTTATCTTCTAATTTACTTACTGTATTTATAAAAAATAAATTACAAACTAAAATTGATATTATTATAGATATACTAATTATAAATTTATTAATTTTTTTCATGTTATCACATCCTTTTTCTTTCCTCTATTAATTATAATCTATATATATTTTTTTTTCAACTATTTTCAACATAAATCTATCAAATTATACCTTAACATTATCATTCTTTTTTAATTATTTTTTATATGCAAAAGGATAATCATAATTAAAACCTCTATTTTAATTATGATTATCCTAAATTTTTTTAATGTTTATATTTTTTATATAAATAATTCATTAGGCAATTCAATTGTAAATAAATATTTACCTTCTTCTGATTTATATGAATATTCTAAGTTCACTTTATTTTCTCTGAAATATTCAAAATCTGAACTTATCTTAATTGTCTTTATAAAAAGCTCTTTTTGTGATTCTTGTGCTACTTCATGAAATACTACTTTTGCTTCATCATAAGTATATCCAATAATAGTATAATTATATACTACTGTATCATGGTTTTTAACTTCTACATTATCTAGTCTTGTAATTTCATCAATCATAACTGGTGTCATTACATTCATCTCATTCGCTAATAATTTTAGTTCGCTTTCTAATTCGCTATCATATGCACTTTTGCTTGCTTCTACTAATATTCCATTTGACCCTGATAATATCACTATTCCAATTGGAACTATTGTCATAAATAACGATATCAATAATCCTAATATGCTTAGAATTAATCCTCCTGTTACTTTCCCATTTTTGTCATTATTCTTTTTCAATTTTTTCTTACTTCTTCCACAAACTATTAATGCTATAATTGAAATTATCATTCCTACAATAGGAATTGCACCTAATAAAAATGCAAATATTCCTAATACTAAACTTCCTGTGTATGCTCCGTCTTCTTGTTTTTCGTTATTTTTTCCACTTAATATTTTACTTTTTTCTATTTCGAATTGCTCTTGACTTAATATCCCTTGTTCTTTTAACTGCTGTATTTTTTCTAGATTTTCAAATTTCCCCATTTTATATTCCCTCTACTTCTTATATTTTTCTCCTCTTATTTCAATAATTTTTGTTTTTCTTTTTCAAATTCTATTTCGCTTATTGCACCTATTTCTTTTAATTTTTGCAATTTTCCTAAATCTTCATATTTATTATGATTATAAATGTTTTTAATATTTTCATTAGGTAAAATCATTACTATTAACAACCCAATTATTCCTAAAAACCACCCTAAATAGAAACCATAGGCAATATTCTTAGATTCTCCTATCTTTTTTGAAACTAATGAAAATATTAAAGTAAATACTCCCCATATAAATATAATTATATTTCCACCTAATATTGCTTCAAAAAAAGCTAAAGTTATCCAAACTGCTGATACTATAGATAAAATTACTTCTCCAGCACTATTATTTTTTTTCATCATTTCACCTCCTTCGCCTTATATATCCATTTTTCTACACTTAAATTCAGTTAGTTTTTATTCAGTTAATATATTTTCTTTTTTTGGATAAAATAACTTAATTGGAGGTGTATCTGGTGGTGAAATTAAATGTAATTCCTTTATTAGAAAAACATAATAAATCTAAATATTGGCTGTACAATCAGCTTGGAATGAATCATTATACCAATTTTAATAATTTAATAAATAATAAAACCATTTCAATTAAATATGAATATATAGATAAATTATGCGAAATCTTTAAATGTGAGATTCAAGATTTGTTTATAAAGGAATAAAGACAAAACCTTAAAAATTATAAGGTTCTGTCTTTATTTTCACTTTATAAATCAACACTTTTCCACATTGTATGAATAAGTTGTGGAAAAGTGTTATAATTATTTTGTCGTGTATTTACTCTGTAAATATACAAAAAAGTGTATAGATTTAAATTCTATACACTTTTTTACTTATAAATTCTTGGCGGAGAAAGAGGGGTTCGAACCCTCGCGCCAATTACTCGACCTAACAGTTTAGCAACATTTTATTCCTAAATACTACTGCTATCGTCAATTCCTTGTGTATCAAAGCTTCCATATACATTTTTTTATATTTTATATTTTTTACCATAAATAAACCATAATTTATATATTTATCTTCTATTTTATACTCTATTTTATGTCTCTTTATCAATAGTACGAAAAAAATTTCATAAAAAAAATAATACTTAATTAAGTACTACTTTTTCTTCTATTATGCCATCATCTCTCTAATTAGTTCATCTCTACCTCTATTTATAGTATCTGAAGATTTTTTTATTACTTCTTTATTTAAATGAGTATAAATTTCTACTGTCGTAGCTATTTTGCTATGCCCTAATAATCTACTCATTTCAACTACATCTACACCTTCCTCAATTCCCCTACTTGCATACGAATGTCTTAATATATGTGGCGTAATTAATTCTTTTCTCTCTTTACTTATACCTTCAATATTGTCTAATAACCTTTTAAAATTATTATATATTCTATTAGCTGTCAAACTTTCCAAATTTTTATTTAAAAATACTAATGTATTATTATTGAAGGAAATATTTTTTTCTTTAAATTCCTTTATCATTTCTTCTTTATAATCTTTTAATATTTCAATTAAACTTGTAGGAATAAATATTGTTCTTTTACTTTTTTCTGTCTTTAGTTCTACTTTTTCTCTTTTAGAACCTTTATATACAAATTCATTATTTTCTATTTTCCACTCTTTTATTCTTTTATTTTGCTGTCTAATATGTACTTCTCTCGTATCAAAATTAATATTTGACCATTCTAACCCAGCTACTTCCGAAGCTCTTACACCACTCATAATCAAAAATAAGAATACCCATTTTTTTTGCTTTATAATTTCTTCTATTATAATTTTCTCTTCTTTCTTATTTAAAGCAATCTTATTTTTCTTTTTAATCTTATTTATTCTTACTATGCCTTCTTTCATAGGATTTCTATTTATAATCTTTTCCATATTTAATGCCGTATTAAACATATTATTTAATAATATTTTAGTATTATTTAATGTAGCTCCTGCTACACCATTAGCATATGCTTTATCAAACATTTTCTGTATTTCAAAAAATGTTATACTTTTTAATTGTTTCTTTCCTATTGCTGGCAATATATAACTTCTTATTTTTGTAATATAATTATCTAATGTAGAAGGACTTATATATGGCTTTTTATATTCCCATAACCATATATATATGTATTCCTCGACAGTAATATTTGCCTCTTTATTATATGTTCTTTTTGCATACTGCTCTCTTATTTCATTAATTCTCGCCACTGCTTCTCTTTTTGACTTACTTGTTGCATATTTAACTTTTTTACTTCCATCTGCTAAAGTCACTGTGATGCTAGCTTGCCAGCTTCCATTTGGTTTTTGTATTAATGAACCTTCTCCATTTGCCCTTCTTCCTTTTTTTTCCATCTAAACTCCTTTCTCTTTTATAGTATATATTTACCTTTATTGTTATTAAACCATTTATCTAATTCACTCTTTTTTACTAAATTTCTTCTTTCTAAAAATAAAACTGGGAAACCTTTTATTTTTACTAATTTAGCTATTATTTGCTTTGAAAGACCTAAATATATACCTACTTCTTTTGCATTTAAGTATTCTCTTGCATTAATTTCTTTAATTATCTCTAATTTTTCATTCATTTTTCCTCGCTTTCTTATTTATGTAACCTTTTTAAAGTATTATATATTCTTTTTGTAATAAGTCCAAGTCCTATTTTTGATTATATTTACAAATTTTCAAAAGTATATTCTTTTATTTTTTTTTCAACTTGCACTACTAAATTTTTCATTGCTCCATATTTTGCTGATTCTTCCAATATTATTGGATTTACCCCTATACCTTCTAACAGTGATATATATTTTTTTACTGTAGCATATGAATATTTTTTTAATTTAACTATTTTGTCAATTCCATATCTACTTATTTGTAATGTGAATTTTTTTAGCTTTTGTTTCTCATTTTTACTCAATATAATACTTCCATTAATAATTCTTTTGGCATCTTCTCTTTTAAAATAATCTCCTCTGTACAAATATTTTTCTATTAATTCAAAATAGTATCTATTTATTCCATCAATACTCCAATAATTATGAATATCTTTTAATATTCCATATCTTTTACATTGATTTCTTATTTTAACTGGTGTATTTTGGATTTCTAATCTTAATACACCTTTATATTCTTTGTTTTTATTTTCCTTATATTTGTCATAAAAATTAAATCTTATTTGACCACTTTTATTTTTCATATATATTGAAGTATCATATTCTTTTTTTTGCATATACTTAAATTTATTCTTATGCTTTTTTAATACATTAATATATTCTTCAATTCTTTTACCTACATTTATATCTATACAATAATCAATTCTATTAATTTCAATTTTCTTTTCTTTCATATTTGGTAATATTTCATCTACAATTTTATTAATTAACTTAATATATTTCTCTTTATCTTTTATATTTATATCTTTTTTTTTCAGTATTTTAGGTACTTTTGTAATTAATATTAAAATTTTTAATGACTTTATATATTTAAAATCAATATCTTTATATTTAAATGTATAGCTTATTTTATTGAAATTATTTTTAGTATTATTATATCTTTTTATTGTTTTAATTCCTAATTTCATTAATGCATTAAAATCTACATAATTTACATCTTTAATTATAAAATTTAAACTATCTATCATTATTTTATCCTTTACTTTCTATTCTTTTCATTATTAATAAACCCTTTGAAACAGTAGGTTTAGAATATATTTTTTATATATTTTTTTATAAAATAAATATTATATTTATAAAAAATATATTCTATTGCATCTACTTCTGCTACTATTTAAGCATTTTTTGTATTTCCTATACTATTTCTTATATTTTCTTTTTCCTTTAATATTATATTTTTTATTTTTTTAGACATTGGGAAATCTTTTAACTCTATTGGCTCTTCTTTATTTAACTCTAGAATTCTTTTCTCTAAATCATAATTTATATACTTAATAATATTTCTGTATTTTTTATAAAATTTAATATTTTTATTTATTTCTTCTTCTAAAATACCTGTATTTTCCATAAATTCTTCTTGACTATTTGATTCATGTCTTAAATTTCTTTTTGTTTTCCACTCATAATATCTTATTTTGAAAATTTCTTCTTCTAGTGTTATAAATATATTTTGAAAATATTTTTTCATCTTTCTTATTATTTTTAATTCATAATCGTTTGGAATTCCAAATAAAATATTTATCCTGAACTTATCTTTATTTAACATTTTAATAATATTTTTTTGATCACATTTTAAATCAGCTTTTATTTTATCTCTTATACTAATTTTATTCATCTTTAACCTCCTTTATATAAAGTATTTCAATCTATAACATTCCATATGTAGAAATAACACTTCATATGCAAGCATATTTATATATACTCCTATAGTACTTATTGTATCTGCTAATTTATTTCTAGACTCTAAGTTGAAAATTTCATTAATTCTTATAATTACTTCTTCAACTATCATTATTCTTTCTTTTAATGCATACTCTAAACCATAAAATTCAACTTTTGCTCTTAAATGATTATCTTGTATTTCTCTAAATTCAAATCTAATATTATTACTTATATTTTCTTCTAATTTCAGTGCATTTTCCCTAGTGTCTGGGTCTATAAATATAGTACTAACTGTTTCATATAACTCCCTAAAATCTACGAATGATAAATAAAATAATTCTATCAGTGATAATATTTTTAGGTATATTTCACTAAATATTTCTTTTTCTCTCTCATTGCATTCTTTTGAAAAAATATACTTGTATTTTTCTAAATCTTTTTTTAGTATACGCCATTCTTCTTTTATTTTCTTTTCATTTTCATCCATATCTTCTTTGATGTAAAGTACATCATCTAACTCCATTTGTATTTTCTCATCTTTTGTTACTTTTATAGCATAATTTAATGTTTGCGTAAAATAATGCCAATTTAAAATGTAGTAGTCTATAAAATCTATATATTCATCTATATTTATTTCTATATTTGCTTCTAAAAATTCTTGATTTTTCATTTTTAATTTTTCCTTTCCTTTATATTATTTACTATTTAAAAAAAGTATTAGCTCTTCTTTTTTCAAAATATTTTTCTATATTTATTTACAATATATTTCTTCAAATTTCCCCCTCCTTTGTTCTCTTCCTATAGGTACGCTCATTCTAAAATATCTCTCCTGATTTTAAAATAGCTTTTTTAAATATTTTTTTTAATTAATATTTCGACATTTTAAATCAGTAATTCTAATTTGACTTTAAATAGAATTTTTAGTATATTATATCTATTAATTTATGAAAGGATTTAACATTATGTCATCAAACAATTTCACTTACTTATTTACATTTTATGAGTCTATAGATAATAAAAAAGATATTTTTTTTTCTAATAATTCAAACTACAAAATATCTATTGCAGAAATTTTAAAATCTAATACTTTTTTTAATAGTAACTCATATATAAATTTAACATTATTAAACGATATTTATGAATTTTCACAAAATACTTATCACGTAGACTTTATATCCAAAAAAATTTGGATAAATTTTTTACTTTCATCTAATATCTATTCCAAGCTGTATTCTTTTTCTAATACTATCTATAAACAAAATACTCACTCCAAATTAAAAAAATCTTATACAGTTTCTTATGGTGGTAAAAATCATACTCTTAGTCTCAAAAAATATTCTTCAAAGAAATATGCAGATCCTAACTATTCTTCAAAACCTTTATTTAAAATTCCTAGAGAACTTACTGAATTTGATAAGTCTTCATCAGTTTATATTGAAAAGAATTTTTATAAATTTGATAATTCACAGCATTCACGTATTTTTTCACTTCTTGAAGCTATCTTTTCACTTAATAAACAGTTTTATATCCGTAAATGTAAATTATGCAATACTTTTTTCTTAGCTGCTAGGTCTAATACAGTATATTGCCCAAAACTTCATAAACGTAAAATTACTGACAATGAAGCTACAGTCGATGAGGCTACTGTTAATGAGGCTACTGTTAATGAGGCTACTGTCGATGAGGCTACTGTCGATGGGGCTACTG
>CAYJIP010000010.1:41482-68773 GCA_964370265.1 uncultured Clostridium sp.
GGCTACTGTCGATGGGGCTACTGATATTTATTTAACTTGTTCTGAATTAGTAGCACATGATAAAAAAACACATAAATATAAACAATTTCAAAAACTTTCAAAGAATTTTCTTGCTACATTACGAAACAATAAAAATATAACAGAAGAAACTATTAATAAATATAAAATAGCTCAAAAAGAAAAAATTAAAGAATGTATACTAAAAAACAAGCTTGACAATTTATCTCAATTCATTTCTTCTTATAAAGAAGATTTAAAAAATAATTTAAATAAAAAAAATCAATAGGTTACCCTATTGATTTTTTTGTTTCTATACCTAATAATACTATCCAATTATCTTGACTCAACAAATCTAATTTAGAACATTGTATAATTTTGCCATCTAACTCTTTATCATTAGATGCTGAAATTCTTATTGTATATGTGCTTTTTTCCATATATTACACCACCTTTTTCTACATTAATTTCATATATTATAGTTTCTTTCTACTAATATTTAAAGAGGGTACTATATTTCTTTATCATCTTATAAAAAGTATTTGGCTTCAATTGTAATATTTCTATTGCCTCTTTACTCGTAATTTGTTTTTTCTTTAGTTTTTTAATTACATCTTCAAATTCAGATGGTATAGCAATAGCTGGTCTTCCAAACTTTATACCAACAGCTTTTGCTGTAGCAATACCTTCTGCTTGTCTTTGATTTATATAGTTTCTTTCCTGCTCTGAAACATAACTTAATATTTGTAGTACTATATCAGCAATAAATGTACCTAATAAATCTTTATTTTTAGTAGTATCTAACAATGGCATATCTATAACTTTAATATCTACACCTAATTTTTTTGTCAAATATCCCCACTCATCTACAATCATATCATAGTTTCTTCCTAATCTATCTATTGACTTTATAACTAATATATCATGCTTTCTTAATATTCCCTTTAACAACTTATACTGTTCTCTTTCAAAATCTTTTCCAGACTTCTTGTCTATATAAATATCTCTACCTTCTATACCATATTCTTCAAATGCTTTTATTTGTCTTTCTATATTTTGTTCTTTAGTACTAACTCTTATATATCCAAATATCTTTTGGCTCATACTTATCCCCCTTTTTTTTATTATAAATTCCTTTTTATCTTTTCTCAACTTTTGTTTGTAAAAGCCCATTTACTTTTCAAACGTTTATTAAGTCTTTTTTAGACTTTTTCAAACATAAATATAGGCATTAAATGGCAAAAAAAAAGAGTTTGAAAATGTATACCTTTTCAAACTACTTTTTAATGCTTATATAATTTACCACCTATATCTATAAACAATATATAAAATATTTTATTTATCATCTTTCCAATTATTCTTGCTTGGATTGGATTATCATTAGGAAATAGTCGTATAATCGTATATTTATTATCATACTTTCTATTTTTATTTTCATAAAATTTTGATGATATCTGTGTTCTTATATTTATTTTTTCTGTTTCGAATCCTTTTTTCTTATCCCATGAAGACACAACAAGATATTCATGTTCTGACAATTCTCTAATTCTATCTAATAATGCAATTTTATACTTATCCTCAAATTTTTTTTCATATGTTATAAAAGAAAAGTTAAATTTTAAATATGTTGGACTAAAGCAATTTGTACAATATTTAGAAATAGATGGTTTTTTTTCTTTTATTACCATCATATTTTACTTCTCCATAATTTCACTTAAAAAGTATTCTTTTATAATTCCATTTTCTATTTCTTTTACTATACCATTCTTCCCTACAGTAATATCCCATGGAGAACCTGCTTGATGTGTCATCTCTCTTAATTGCCATGCAGTATATATTGCAAAATTTTCATATACCATATCCAATATTCTTTTAGTTTCACTATCTTTTTCTATCTTTTGAACTGTTTCATCATTATTTCTATTTGTTTCTATCGTAATATACTCTCTACCAAATCTTCTATAGTCATCATAAACATTTGGTATAACAGGACCATGTTCCCATGCATGTATTTTCTCTATAAATAGTTTTGTATCCTTTATAGCTAAATGTACTCCTTGAGCATAATAAAGTAATTTTTGCAATTTCAAATGACTTATTCCTTCATATACTTCATATGGTTCTTCATCATTAACTGCTTGATTTTCTTTTTTTTCTGCATTATTTTTATATATAAACCATACAGCTATTTCTTTTGCACTATACATATAATCCCCCCTACCATATACTTATCCATTTATGCTAACATTATTCTCTTATTTTGTCAATTTTCAGTTTAAAATTTCTTTTAATTTTTCACTTTCTCTATATTGCTCTGCATCAGCTATTTCTTTAAATTCTATTAATTTATCATGATTTTCTTTAACTACTTTTTCTATTTCTTTTAAACTTACATTAAAAAATTCTTTTCTAGAATTAATTAAATTTAATTTTCTATTTTCAAATGATGTATGTAATGCTTTTTCTAATTTAGGTGCATCATCTGAAAATATCATAGCGTGCACATCAAATTTAAAGGGAACTGAAGCATCTCCTAATTCATCAATTCTATCTAATGGTTCTAGTCTTCTTGTCATACCTATTTTATATATATCATTTCCAAATGCACCAATATTTGATATAACATATACATATCCCGCTCTTTGGTTAGCTTCTCTATAATCAATATCTTTTAATCTATCATTAATTTCACATATTTTTTCATCTATTTCATTTATCTTATTTTTAATTTCTATTATGTCATTTTCCGTTGCTTCTTCTAACTGTTTCACTAATTTTTCTTTAGCATTTTCATAGTGTGTTAATTCTTTATTAATCTTTTTTCTACTTTCTTCTATTTCTTTAGCTAATTTTTGTTGTTCTCTTTCCTCTGCTCTTGCCTCTTTAATAGCTTCTTTTTCATCTTGTTTTTTACAATTATATGAATGTACTAATCTTAATTCTTCCAATTTAAGTTTTAAAAATTCTGTTGTAACTGATATTTTATTTCTCTCATTTAATTTATTAAGTGTATTTCCTACTTTTTTTATTCTTTCTTCAACAATATTAAAATTATTAAACTTTACTTTGCTTATTAAATTTTCACACTCATTATTAAATGCTCGTAAATACATTTTCATATTATCATTATTCATTGCATTTCCCTTAGCTTTGCTTCCATCTAAAGTCCATACAGTAGAAAAATTCAATGCTTTTTTATTCTTTATTAATTCTTTTTGTTTATTTCTGTTTTCATTAATTTTTTCTAAATATTCTTGACTATTTACACATTCATATGTTGGTATGTATAATGCAAAATCTGACATTTCTAAGTTTAAGTTTATTTCTTTTATTTCTTCCTTTTTGTTAATTATTTCTTTTTCTAAATTTTCTAATTCATTATTTAAACTCGTAATAAGTTCCTGTTTTTCTTCTGTCTTATTTTTTATTTCTATATATTCTAATCCACCTAATTGCGAAAGTTCATTTTTAAGCCTTTCTATTTCTTGCAATTCCTTTTTATTAAACAACCCCATTTTATACCTCATTCCTTACTACATTATATATTTTTTATTATATCATATATATTAAATAATCTATAATTACACTGAAATTTTTCTTTGTTTTTTTATGAAATACTCATTTTCTTATACAAAACTATTATATTTAAAAGTAGTATTAATTAAATCTAAATAATTAACACTACTTCTCTATTTTTTTAGCAACAACTACAAATCTTCCATTTTCTTCATGATATGAGCATGTCGACAATGTTATAAGTTGTTCTCCATATTCTGCTGTTGCTTCTATTTCATATAAACTTGCTTTTTTATTTTTTTAAATAATTTTTATTTCTATCTTATCCTTGCGATCCATGTCCATAAGTCCATATAGATATAGTAGGCTTTTCATAATGATAACCATTATCATAAAATTCAGTAGCACCATATATTTTTTCATCATTTGATACTATATTATCGTTAGTTCCTTCAATTGCTTTATATAAATTACATTTACAATCTCTTATAGTTACATTATTTATTGTTAATTTAATTTCAAATCTTCCATCACCTGTATATGAAAATGTTTCTAATTTTGTATCATCTCCAAAACTCCCAAACTGTAAATAATCATTTATTTTATCTATATCCATATCACTTGAATTATATGTATTATTTGTTAAACTCTCTTTCATTACTTTTTCAATATCATATTTTGAAATAACTTCTGTGTAAATACTTTTATTATCTACTTTAAAATTAAATTCAAATTTTTCTTTATTTGGTTCTACACCATTTTCTTTACATATTTCAAAATATTGTTCAATTAAACATATTGTATGAATATCAAATTCAACTGTTCTTTCTTCATATTTACAAACACTTATTATATATGTTTCTCCGTGGATTTATTTCATACGTGCTTATTGGTATTCCTTCTCCAACTTCACCTATCCATTCAATTTTAGTAGTTTGATCTACTACAATTCCTTCTTCATAAGATAACTCCTCATAAAATACAACTTTATATGGAATATTATTTGCCTTTAATATATTTATTGCTTCTTCTTCTGTTTTTCCAATTAATTTTGGGACAGTGATTGGCATATTTTCATTATTTGAAACTTCTATTTCATTTTCCTCTATGTTTTCGTTACATTCTATCAAAGCTTTTTCAAAACCTTCTAAATCATTAAATCTAATTTTTTTTCCATCTTCATCTAATAACCAATATTCTGTTTCATCTCCATAAATAAAAAGCTCTCTATCTTTATATTGTGGGTATTTTTCATATATTTGTTCTAAAAGACTTTCTGTACTTGGAATTTCTGATTCTGTTTCAGCACTTACAATACTATTTACTATATCACTACTTTGTTGACTATTATAAAACATTATTCCTAATGGTATAAATGTCATTATTAGCGCAATTATTAAAGCTAAAATACTTAATATTAAACCAGCTGTTACAATTCCTTTTTTCTTATTGATTTGTTTTAACTTCTTTTTACTAATAATTACAATTACTAAACTTATTATTGAAATTATTAAACCTAAAATAGGTATTCCACTAATTAAAAATGTAATTATACTTAAAAGTAAGCTTACTACATATATTCCTTCTGTTTTAGGACTATTAGTATCGTTATTAATATTAACATTATTTAATATTTTATATTTTTCTTTTTCAAATTCTTTTTCAGTTATTGTTCCATTTTCTTTTAATTTTTGTAATTTTTCTAAATCTTCTATATAACTCATATTAATCTCACCTAACTTTACCTTTTAATATTTCCTTCTGCATCAACAAAAGTATCTAGTACCATTTCTAATTCTAGCATTACTCCTTCTGGATTCATATATCCACATTGCATTCTTACACCTCTATATTCTTCATCCACATAAATTGCCCCATTATTTGCTAGCATTGCATCTCCAAACACATTGTAAATTTCATCATCTCCTAATATGGTTGATACCGTCCTAGGCATACTAAAAATTAGATTTAGCAAATCATCTTGTTCTGCTTTCGTTATTTTTTCAAAGTCTTCCAATATAATTACTTGTACTCCCATAATTTCATTATTTGTATTGTAATAAATAGTAGCGAAAGCAACCATTTGTTTTGTATTATATGTATTTTTGTAAAATTCTTTAATTTGTGCATTTACTCCTTCTGCAAGTTTTGTTTCATACCAACTACTAATAGTATATGGAAAAGGGTATAATTCATCTAACGAAACTAAATATTCGTCATATTTTTCCTTAAAATCTTCTATTGTAATATTAAAACTTGTATAATTTTTATTTTCTAAAATTATTTTTTCTGAAGCTTCTGTTGTATTTTGTGTATTTTCGCTATATATTAATACTCCAAGTGGCAATATTGTTATAATTAATGAAACAATTAAACCTAATATGCTTAAAACTATGCCTCCAGTTACTTTTCCGTTCTTTTTATTTAGTTTCTTTAATTTTTTATTTCCCTTTTTTGAAACAATTAATCCTACTACAGAAACTATTATTCCTATTGCAGGTATTGCACATAATAAAATTGCAAATATTCCTAATACTAAACTTATTATATATATTGATTCTTCTTTTTCTGCGCTATTCTTTTCATTTAATATTTTATATTTTTCTAATTCAAATTGTTCTTGATTTAATATACCTTGATCTTTTAGATGTTGTATTTTTTCTAAATCTTCAAATTTTCCCATATAATTTCTCCTACCTTAATAATTTTTGTTTTTCTACTTCAAATTCAATATCTGTAATTGCTCCACTTTCTTTTAGTTTTTGTAATTTCTCTAAATATTCATATTTATTGTTTGAATTGTTGTTTGTATTTACACTTACATCTACTTTTGCTTCACTTGGCAACACACATACTACTATAAATCCTATAATTCCTAAAAAATATCCCCGTATATAGCCATTATCTATACCTTTTTTTAACCCCATATATTTACTTAAATACGCCCATATTATTGCATTAGCTATAAATATTAAGAAAAATATACTATTTGTTACAATAGAACTGAAAATCATTATTATTAGTAGTATAATAGACATAGTTATATTTGTTTTTGTAAATACCTTTAACTCTATTTCTTTTAAATCTTCTATATCAAGTAATATGTCATTTTTGTTTTTTTTATCTAAACTTCCTTCATATTTAATATAATAATTTAATATATTATATATTTTTTTATATTTATCATTTTCTAAATCCAAATTATTATTTATTATATCCATTAAGTCACTTACATCTTCTATTTTTAAGTTTTTATTTATATGTGAATTTATTATTTTTCTTACCTCTAATAATTCTTCTTCAAATAATTTCATTACTTCCACCTCCTTTAATATATACGCTTTTTTCGACATTCTGTTTATTTTAATTTTAGCATAAGAGAATTTATTTGTCTACACTTTAGTTCAGTTAGTTTTAATTCAGTTATTATATTTTCTATTTTTAGTTAAAATATAATAATTGGAGGTGTCATAGTGGTAAAATTAAATGTAATCGAATTATTAGAAAAACGTAATAAATCTAAGTATTGGTTATATAATCAACTTGGAATGAATCATTATACTAATTTTAATAATTTAATAAATAATAAAACTATTTCAATAAAATATGAATATATTGACAAATTATGCGAAATTTTTGAATGTGAAATTCAAGATTTATTTGTCAAAGAATAAAGACAATACCTCATTGCTTTTTAGGGTATTGTCTTAAACATTCTCTTCTTAATTCACTACCTAGCAAATATCCATATATAATTGCTTGTTGTGTCTTATCTTCTTCTATTACTTTATTATAAAATTCTATATATTCTAAAAGTTCCTTTTCATCATTTTTTACACCTTTTAATATTTCTTCTAACATTTCTTTTCTTACTTTTTCTATTACTTCTATATATTCTGTAATTTTATATTCTTCTATAAAATCATCAAATAATTTGCTAAATACAGGGGTTTCTGCTTTTCTTTTTGCAACATTTGATTCAAAATTTGCATCAAATATTTTTATAAATTCTTTATACTTCATTTCCTCTTTTACTTCTATAATCTTTTTTTTCATCTTCTGACTCCTTTTCACTTCTATTTTTTATATTACCATATTTAAATGACTCATATAAAAATTTTTTAAATATAATACTCTTCCAATTGTCCATTTCATATATTATTTCAAATTCTTTTTCTGTAAATACTGTAGTCATTACCTTTATTAATTTCACTCTATAATATAATAGGGCTTCTTTTAATTCATATTTATCAACTATATTTTCAATTACTAAATTATATATTTTCTTTAATTTTTCCTCATTCTTTAATTTCTGTATATTTCTTTTTTTTAAGTCAGCTAAAGTTTCTTCTTTAGGTCTTTCTTCTGTATATAAATCATCTTCCTCTATTTCTAATGAAATAAAATAATCGTCTCCTTTTCCTACTGTTTCTACTTCTTCTATATCTATTACATAACCTATTATAAATGCTATTCTAAAAAATTCTATTTCTGCATTTTTTACACATTCTTCAAATTCATTAACAATCTTTATTTGTTCTTCTGTTTTGCATACCCCTAATTTTACACCCCCATTTGCATAATATAACATATTGTATGTTATATTATTATTTTCTAAATTATAAATATACTTTTTAAACATTACTTTTATATTTTGTATTTCTTTTTGACTTAATTTAACATTTAGTTCAAAATATTCATTTATAGCTTTTATTATTTTTTCTATTTTATTTTCTTCTTCTCTATCCATTATTTTATTAAATCTACATTTAATTTCTGTCATTTCTTTATCCATTTACATTTCTCTTTTCACAATATATTTTTCGTACTTTTTTGCTTTCCTATTCTTATTATAGTTTCTTCTCTAATTCTTTTCCACAATTTGAGTACTTATTGGGGAAAACTATTAAACTTCCTTCTTTATTTAATGAAAAAATCAGACGCTTAACATTTCTTTATATTCTTATACTTCTAATAGAATATTTTTAATGTGACATCTGATTATATATATATTGTTCTGTTTCATAGTTGTAGTCGGTCGTATTCTTTTTATTTTAGATTTTAAGCAATTCTTTTCTGCTGCCATATATAATTTGTCCCCTTTCATTTTTTAATTCGTATATATTTAAAATTATAATATGCTTTTAAAAAAATGTAAAGTCTGAATTTCTATTCTTTCTCCGAAAAATTTTATATTTTGCTTTTTTAATATTTTACTTTAAGACAAAAAAAATACACATAGAATTTATATCTATATGTTCTTCTTTTTCTTTATAAAATTTTTTACCATAATTTTACCATAATTTTTCAATACTTAAATGTACTTTAATGACCTTAAAAGGAACTACATTTAAATAATTGTTTTGGCGGAGAAAGAGGGGTTCGAACCCTCGCGCCGATTACTCGACCTAACAGTTTAGCAAACTGTCCCCTTCACCACTTGGGTATTTCTCCGTATTAAATTTTATAAAGAACTATTGGAAAATTTAAGGGACTACTATTTTAGCAAACTGTCCCCTTCACCACTTGGGTATTTCTCCATTTACAATTAAAAGCTAGATTCATCATCTAACTTTCAATACTTGGCGCAGAGGGTGGGATTCGAACCCACGGTAGGCTATTAACCTACGCCAATTTTCAAGACTGGTGCCATAAACCAACTCGACCACCTCTGCATTTTTGTTGTCTGACGACAACATCTATATTAGCATTTTCAGATAAATTTGTCAATACTTTTAATTATTTTTTTAATTATTTTTTTGTTTATTTATTAAGTCTATATATTCCTGCATTGTCAACAGCCTGTTTTATCGCTTGTTTCTCTTCTTCTGATAAAATATATGTCGATTCTCCATTCTTAACAGGTTTAGCATAGATATTAGAATTATCTCTTGAATATATTCCGTTTAATACCATTCCATCATTAGAATCATCTAATAATGCTATAGCAAAACTCAAATCACTTCCTGTATCTTGGAATGCATTATACCTTACTACACCAACTTTTTTTATACATTTTGTTATATCTTTTTCAATAGTCTTAATGTTAGATATAATATCCAAGTTTTGTTTTTCTACTCTTCCAACGATGTGCATAAAATTTTCAAGATCATCTTCTATTCTTTCACCATTACCTAGTTTTGTTAAAAATTTTTTGTATCTTTTATTTATTTTAATTAAATATATACACAATATTATAAATAAGACTGATAATACAATTAAAACTATAGCTGTTACTAATAAAAAATTATCAGTTTTTAATATATCTATGATTTCTTGCATATTTGCCCTCTACTTTCATTATTTAACTAAATCAAGAATTCTTTCTAAATCATCATTTGAACTATATTCTATTATTATCTTACCTCTTCTCTTTCCTGGATCCAATCTAACTTTTGATCCGAAAAAAGTTTGAAAATTATCTTCTATATTTTTATATAAAACATGATTTCTTTTTTGTTCTTCCTTAGTTTCTTTTACTTGTGCTTTTTTTTCAAATTGTCTTACAGTAGCACCTCTTTCAAGCATTTGTACTGCTGTCATATATTGTTTTTCTAAATCTGTAATTGCTAATAATGCTTTACAGTGTCCATCTGTAAGTTTACCCTCTTTTGCCATTTCTAATACCCTTGGATCTAAATTTACTATTCTTACCCAATTCGCAATGGTACTTCTACCTTTTCCTAATTTTTTTGCTATTTCCTCTTGAGACATACCATAATTGTCTATTAATGTTTTTATACCTAATGCTTTTTCATATGGATTCAAATCTTCTCTTTGCATATTTTCTATTAAAGATATTTCTGAATTTATCTTTTCATCATCTTCTCTAATTATTGCTGGAATTTCTGTTAATCCCGCTAATTTTGAGGCTCTCCATCTTCTTTCACCTGCAATAATACTATAATATCCATCTTTTTCTGTCACAACTATAGGTTGGATTAATCCATATTCTTTTATTGAGCTTGATAATTCTTCCAATGCTTCTTGGTCAAATCTTTTTCTTGGTTGATTTCTATTAGGTTCAACCTCATTTATTTTTAAATTTCTTAATTTATCGTCATCTCTTACTTTTTCTTCCTCTGGTGTTGGACCAAATAATGCATCTAACCCTTTTCCTAACCCTGTCATTTTAGCCATTGTACTTCCTCCTTATTTTTATTTCATATGTTTTGCTTTTTTCTCTTCTTCATTGTATATCAAAAACTCTTTTGCAAACTTTATATAACTTTTCGCTCCTTTTGATTTTGGATCATATTCCGTTATTGGCATTCCATAACTTGGAGCTTCACTTAACTTAACATTTCTTGGTATTACTGTTTTATACATTTTATTCTCAAAATATTTTTTAACTTCTCTTACAACTTGATTTGATAAATTTGTTCTTATATCATACATTGTAAGAAGAGCTCCTTCTATTTGAATTTCTTTATTCAAATGCTTTTTGACCAAATTAATTGTATTCAATAATTGACCTAATCCTTCTAATGCAAAATATTCACATTGTACTGGAATAAGAACACTATCTGATGCGGTGAAAGAATTTAAAGTTATTAAACCAAGTGATGGTGGACAATCTATCATAATGTAGTCAAACTCATCTTTAACATGACTTAATTTTTCTTTAAGACGTTGTTCTCTTGACATCATTGGCACTAATTCCACTTCTGCTCCTGCTAAACTAATATTTGAAGGACAAACTTTTAAATTTTTAATCATAGTGTCTTGTATCATATCTTTAACAGATGCATCATTAACTAGTAAATCGTAAGTTGAAAGTTCTACTTCTTTATCAACTCCTAGTCCACTCGATGCATTTCCTTGTGGATCTGCGTCTATTAACAAAACTTTTTTTCCTCTTTTTGCCAATATCGTACTTAAATTAACTGTTGTCGTTGTTTTTCCAACTCCACCTTTTTGATTTGCTACAGATATTATTTTCCCCACTTTTTCATCCTCCATTTTAGTTAATATTTATTTATAGGTTTTTGTTTCTTCTTACTCATATAATATCTAAATATAACCAAAAAGTCAATAAAATTTTAAAATTTTATTGACTTTTTCACTTCATTTTATTTAGTTTTAAATGTTTTTTATTTTATAGGCTCTTTTGAAGGTGTTCCAGCTTTTCTCGGAAATTTTTTTGGTGTGAAATTTTGTTTTTTTATTACAACAATATTTCTATTCATATCAGTATTCGGTAATTCAAATGCTTCTATTTTTTCAATTTCTCCACCTAAAATTTTTATCGCTTTTTTTGCCTCTTCTAATTCTTTTGAAACTTCAGAGCCTTTCATGCTTATATTATAGCCATTAATTTTTATAAATGGCATTAAATATTCTGATAAAGTAGACAAGTTCGCTACTGCTCTAGATGTTGCTATATCAAATTTTTCTCTATATTCTATATCCGTTCCAAATTCTTCTGCTCTTCCATGTACAGCTATAATATCTTCTAATTCTAAGCTAGAAATCACTTCATTTAAAAATTTTATTCTCTTATTCAACGAATCCAATAATGTAACATTCACATCTTGTCTTATAATTTTAATCGGAATCCCTGGAAACCCAGCTCCTGTACCAACATCAATCATGTTAGCACCTTCTTTAATATATTTAGATATAGTCATTGAATCAATAAAATGTTTTATTATTATTTCTTCCGGTTCTGTGATTGCTGTTAAATTAACCTTTTCATTCCATTCAATTAACATATTCATATAAATATACATTTGATTTATTTGGTTTTCGCTAAGCTCAATATCTATTTCTTTTGCATATTTAACTATGCTACTTTTAAATTCTTCTATTTTCATTTAATCTCCTTTATTTTTCGTTTTTAGTTGTTGTAGATATACTAATAACATTGATATATCTGCTGGAGATACTCCAGATATTCTTGAAGCTTGACCTATTGATAATGGTTTACTATTTTCTAATTTTTGTCGACCTTCTAAGCTTATCCCTTTTATTTCAGCATAATTAATGTCTTTAGGTAATGCTTTTTCTTCTAATTTTTTAAATTTTTCCACTTGAGCTTCTTGTAATTTAATATATCCCTCGTATTTTAGCTGAATTTCTACTTGTTGTTTTTCTCTTTCATCTAAAACAGGTCTTTCTCTGTCAATTTCCTCAAAATCATCATAACTAACTTCTGTTCTTTTTAATAATTCAGCCATCTTAGTTCCTGTTGTTAACTCTGCAGTATTGCGAGTTCTCAATATTATATTGACTTCTTCTGTTGGTTTTACAACTAAATTTCTTAATCTTTCAATTTCATTATTAACGTTTTCTCTTTTTTTACAAAATTTTTCATATCTTTCTTCTGATATTAACCCTATTTCATATCCAATATCAGTTAAACGCATATCAGCATTGTCTTGACGTAATAATAATCTATATTCTGCTCTAGAAGTCATCATTCTGTATGGTTCATTAGTTCCTTTTGTAACTATATCATCAATAAGAACACCTATGTACCCTTGTGTTCTGTCTAAAACTATAGGAGTTTGATTTCTAATTTTTCTAACCGCATTAATTGCAGCCATCAACCCTTGACAAGCTGCCTCTTCATATCCTGATGTACCATTAATTTGTCCAGCCATGAACAATCCATCAAACCCTTTGTACTCTAGCGTTGGAAGTAATTTAGACGGATCTATGCAATCATACTCTATTGCATATGCTGGTCTTGTAAATTCTGCATTTTCTAATCCTTCCATACTTCTATATACAGCAATTTGTACATCTTCTGGTAACGAAGAACTCATCCCTTGTATATACAATTCTTCTGTGTCATCTCCAACAGGTTCAACAAAAGCTTGGTGTCTAGGTTTATCTGCAAATCTTACAACTTTATCTTCTATCGAAGGACAATATCTTGGTCCAGTTCCCTCTATAACTCCACCATATAATGGTGACCTATGTATATTATCCATTATTATTTTGTGTGTTTTTTCATTTGTATATGTTAGGTAACAATCAATTTGTTTAAAATCTTTTTTTCCGTTTTCAAATGAAAAACTTTCTATATTTTCATCACCTTCTTGAAGTTCCATTTTTGAGAAATCTACACTTCTTCGATTTATTCTTGCTGGTGTTCCAGTTTTGAATCTAATAAGATTAATTCCTAATTTCTCCAGTACATTTGACAACTCTAATGCTGCAGCAACTCCATCAGGACCACTTTCTTTAGAATAATCACCTATGAATATCTTTCCTTTTAAATATGTTCCAGTTGCAATTATTAGCGATTTCACATTATATACCGCTCCCACATCTGTAACTATAGCTTTAATTTTATTTTCATCCATAATTATATCAACAATTTCAGCTTGTTTCATCTCTAGGTTTTTTTGTAATTCAATTGTATGTTTCATTTCTGCTTGATATTTTTTTCTGTCCGCCTGTGCTCTTAGCGCGTGAACAGCTGGACCTTTCGATGTGTTTAACATTTTTAATTGGATCATTGTTTTATCAATATTTTTCGCCATTTCTCCACCTAGAGCATCTATTTCTCTAACTAAGTGCCCTTTTGAACTTCCACCTATGTGTGGATTACACGGCATATTCGCTACTGCCTCAAGGCTAATCGAAAACATTACTGTTTTTGCTCCCATCCTTGCTGACGCTAATGCTGCTTCACATCCTGCGTGCCCAGCTCCAATTACAGCAACATCATATTCTCCTGCATTATATTTCATTTTTTCTCCTTTTTTTAATTCCTTGTGAAACAGAAAATCGTGTTTTCGCACTTCACAAATATATTTTAACCTATAAGTTTTCACGGTAAATATTTACCTTTTTGCATTTTTCTTCTATTTTTCAATGTGTTTATGATTTTGGTTTTAAAGTTTGTCGAATAATGTCGATTTATCCTTTTATGTTTACTTGTTTTTATGTTCTTTCACAAAAATTCGTGAAACATTACTTATACCAATATATTGTCTAATTGTCTTGAAATTCAATTAACTATATTTGTTCGCTAATGCTTTTTTTGGTATTATTATATTTATATTGTATTTTTTCTTTCAAATTCGTTTTTAACACATTCTAACACTTCAGATATCTAATTTATTGTATCTCTGTTTATTTTTGTCTCATTTTTGATTCTGGCGCTCTATTTCACTTCTTATTTTCCTAGACAAAACCTTGCAAATATTTGATCTATTATTTCTTCACTTACAACTTCGCCTGTGATATTTCCTAAATTTTCCAATATTTCTTTTATAAATATTGCTATAATATCTAATGGCATTTTTTCAATTATAGTTTCCTCTGTTTTCTTAACACTTAAAATAGCATTACTTATCAAATTTTTATGCCTAATATTTGTTACTACGATTTCACTATCTAAATTTATCTCATTCAAATGAAACAGTTCTGTTATTTTATCATATAGTTCTTCTAAACCTTTTTTATTAATCATAGACATCTTTATTATTGATTTTTCAAAAACTTTTAACTCTTCTGAATTCTCATCTACTTTTATCTCTAAATCAATTTTATTTAATATTATTATTGCTTTTTTATTTTTTGCTATTTCTAAAATTTCTATATCTTCTTGCTTTAAACCTTGATTAGCATCTATTATAACTATAATCAAATCAGCATCTTTTGCTATTTCCCTAGATTTAGCTACTCCTATTTTTTCTACTGTATCGTCAGTTTGTCTTATACCTGCAGTATCTATTAATTTTATTGGTATCCCATTAATATTTACAAATTCTTCAATGGTATCCCTTGTTGTTCCTGCTATATCCGTAACTATTGCACGTTCTTCTTTTAATACAGCATTTAACAATGATGATTTTCCTGCATTCGGTTTTCCTATTATAGCTGTCTTAATTCCGTCTTTTATTAATTTACCATCATCAAAACTTTTCTCTAGTTTATTTAACATCGTTTTAACCTTATCTAACATAGATAATATCTGAGCATATGACACTTCTTCTACATCATATTCTGGATAATCTATAGCAACTTCTACATTAGTCATAACCTCTAATATTTCCGCTTTAATCCCATTAATTTCTTTCGAAAGAAAACCTTCTAACTGCTTTATTCCAGCTTTTGCCTCTCTTTCTGATTTAGAATTAATTATATCAATAACAGACTCTGCTTGTAGCAAATCTATTCTACCATTTAAAAAAGCTCTTTTCGTAAATTCTCCCGGTTCTGCTAAATCTGCTCCGTTTTTTAAACATAATTCTAATATTTTTTTAACTATTATATTTCCACCGTGTGAATTTATTTCACACATATTTTCTGCTGTGTAGCTTTTAGGATTTTTAAAATACGATACAATTACTTCATCTACAATTTGATTCCCTTCATATATATGCCCATATTTCATCGTATACCCTTTTATATTTTCTATTTTTTCTTGCTTTTTTGCTTTGAATATTTTTTCTAGGATATCAAAACAATTATTTCCACTCATTCTTATGATCCCAATCCCTCCAACACCTGGAGCCGTAGATATTGATACTATCGTGTTCATTTTTTTCCACCTCTCATTTTTCAATATATATATTTTAACATATTATGTTACTTTTTTAAATAGTATTCAATAAAAAAAAAACAATGTCGATTGATTCATTGATATTCTTTAATATCACAAATCCGATCTTTGACATCGTTTTTTATTTTTTATATACTTTTTAAAGATATTACTATTCTTCTATTTGGTTCTTCTCCAACACTCGATGTAGTCATTCTTTCATCTTCTTGTAATTTACTATGTATGATTTTTCTCTCATACGCTTGCATTGGTTCTAATTTTACTGATTTTCCTGTATCAAATACTCTTTTAGCCATTTTCACTGCTAATTCTTCTAAAGTTTTTTCTCTTTTTTCTTTATATCCTTCTATATCCAATATTATTTTAACTCTATTTTCTACTTTTTTATTTGCTATTGATGTTAAAATATTTTGTAAAGAATATAAAGCTTCACCCCTATAACCTATAAGAAAACCAATGTTTTCACCTTTTATATTTATGTTAATATTCGCTTTTTCATTTGTTATTTCATAAGATAAATCAATATTTTCTTCAAATTGCTTAAAAAATTCTTGTAAATTTTCATTTGCTTGTTCTATATCTTTTTCTGTAACAACAAATTCTTTTCTTTTTTCTTTTTTAGGTTCTTCTTTTTTTATATCTTTTCTTATTTGTTTCTCAATTTTATCTTTTAATGTCAGTTCTACTTTAACAATTCTTGGAGCTAAAATACTGAAAAAACTTCTTTTATCTTCACTTTCTAACACTTTAACATCAACATTGTTTTTCGAAACATTTAGTTCTTTTAAACCTTTTTCTATTGCTTCATTTGTTGTTTTACCTTCTGCAATTACACTTTTACCCATATTATTCCTCCTCAGATTTTAATACTTTGTTTAAAATTAATCTTTCAATAATCATAAGTAGATTGTTCATTAACCAATATAAAGCTAGTCCTAATGGTGCTACAAAAGCTATTGATATAGATACAAGTGGCATCATCCATGACATCATTTTGTTTGTTTGAGCCATAGTATCAACTTCTTCCTCTATTTTTTGGTTAGAACCGTCTGTTATCAAGTTTTTATTATTTTTCTTGTTTCTTTGTTGCATTGCTGTTGTAAGTCTTATACTTATAAACGATGATAATATATACAGAATCGGTATTATGTATACTTTTATATCATTTAAATTTTGTTGAGGTACTTTATTTAAGTCTAATCCTAAAAAATTCATGTCTAAATTTAATTTGTCAACATTTGCATCTTCCGGATTTTTTTCTTTTAATATTTCGTATTCTCTAATCAAATCTATTTCAGGATATGCCGTATTAACTTCAACCCCTGCTTCTTGTAATTGTGATTTATATGTTTCAACATCTTCTGTAGAAACCTTTCTCATATATGTTATTGGGCTTCTAACCATGTAAAAAATTGATAGAATCAATAACATTTGTACAATTGCTGTAAAACATCCACTAAGTGGATTCATTTTTTCAGTCTTATATAACTCCATTATTTCTTTATTCATTTGCTCTGGATTATTTTTATATTTTACTTGTAAAATTTTTACTTTTTCACTTACTTTTGCAGATTTTTTCATTGTTTTCTGCTGCTTCACCGAAATTGGTAGCAATATTAGTTTTATAACTATTGTAAATAAAATAATCGCCACCCCATAGTTATTTACAAGATTATATAAAAAATCTAATAAATACCCAAACATATTAGCAAAAAAATCAAACATTTATTTCCTCCTACTTTAGCGGATCATATCCGCCTTTTGAAAATGGATTACACCTACATATTCTTATAAATCCTTTACTAGATCCTATAAAAAAACCATATTTTTTTATAGCTTGAATTGTATACTCTGAACATGTCGGATAATACTTACACCTTATATTTTTAGCACTCATCCAAGAAGATATATTTCTTTGATAAAACTTTATAATTTTTATAGCTATATTTTTCATTTTCACTATTCCCTTATAATATTTGATTTTTTTAATATATTTCGTATATCTTTTTTAACTTCTTCAAAAGTTACATTATTGATTTCTACTTTTTTCTTCCATAAAAAAACAATATCATTTCCTGGTTTTATGTCCATTTCTAACATTCTATATGCTTCTCTTATAAGTCTTTTTATTCTATTCCTCTTCACTGCTTTACCTGTCTTTACACTTACAGCTATACCTATACAATTTAGATCTTTTTCTTTTTTTGCTTTAATAAAAGATTCTATTTTATTTCCTGAAAAATACTTTCCTCTTGTTAAAACATTTCTAAATTCATAGTTTTTCTTCAACATTTTTGTTTTTTTCATCATTTTTATCCCCTTTCATTTTAAGGTTATTACAATGAAAAATATCCTAACTATGCTAAAAGGCTCGCATTTTCAGCGGCCTCTCATTTACTAATATTACTATTAATAAAATACAATTAAAGATTATGCAGATAATTTTTTTCTACCTTTTGCTCTTCTAGCTTTAATTATATTTTGTCCAGATCTAGTTTTCATTCTTTTCATAAAACCATGTTCTTTTTGTTGTTGTCTATTTTTTGGTTGATATGTTCTTTTCATTATTAGCACCTCCTACTAAATTTCAATATTTTATTTATAAAATTTCATGAGCTGAAATTATTTTTATAATAACAAGTATATCGATTATACATCAAACTGAAAGTACTTGTCAAGTTTTTTTGATTATTTTTGAATTTTTCTTGTTTTTTAATAGTTTTTCCACAGATTGTGGAAAATTATCCACAAAAAAAAATTTTTTTCCACAATTAATCTTGACTAAATTACTTAAAATTTGTTATTATATGAACTGTAATAAAACCGCGCAAATCTCTTTGAATTAAAGAATTTTTGTTCGTTTATATATTTAAAATGTTCACATAATCACCACTATAGTTTTCAACAACTGTGGATAATAATGTGGATAACTTTAACGAAAGGATGGTAAAAATGACATTAGACAAAAAAGAACTTTTAACAAACTTAAAAGAAGCTCTTAAACCTGAAGTTACAAAAATATCATATGATACATGGATAATGCCATTAGGTATTAGGTCTATTGAAGAAGATAACATAATATTCACAGCGACATCTGAGTTTCAAAAAGATTTTATTGAAAATAAATTTAATAGCCTGATTTTTTATGCACTAAGAAGTCTTACGAACAAAGAGTGGTCTTTTACTGTTGTTGATCTTTCTGAAGAAGATGTTTTAGAAACAAGTACAAGTTTTAAAAATTCTACAGAACAAACTCATAATAAAGCGGACGTAGATACTAACAAATCAACACTAAATTCAAAATATACTTTTGATACTTTTGTTGTTGGTAACAATAGTAGGTTAGCTCATGCTGCAGCATTAGCAATTGTAAATGAACCCGCTAAATCATATAATCCACTTTTTATTTATGGTGGTGTAGGTCTAGGAAAAACACATTTAATGCATGCAATTGGCAATAAAATTCTAAAAACACACTTGAATTCCAATGTTTTGTATGTAACTTCTGAAAAATTCACAAATCAATTTATTAATTCAATCCAAGAAAATAAAACAGAATTGTTTAGAAATAAATATAGAACTATTGATGTTTTATTAATTGATGATATTCAATTCATCGGTGGAAAGGATAGAGTACAAGAAGAATTTTTCCACACATTTAATACTTTAATAGAAAATGGAAAACAAATAATTCTTTCTAGCGATAAACCGCCAAGAGACATTCAATTTTTAGAAGATAGGCTTAAATCAAGGTTTGAATGGGGGCTTCTTGCTGACATATCTTGCCCAGATTATGAGACACGTTTAGCAATACTTAGAAAAAAATCACAAGATGAAAGCATTGTTATTGATGATTTTATTTTATCTAACATTGCAAATAAAATTGACTCAAATATAAGAGAGCTAGAAGGTGTTTTTAACAAAATAGTTGCAAGAGCATCACTTACTCATAGTCCTATCAATATTGAATTGGCAGAAAATATAATAAATGAATTCAAGTATGAGAACGAAAAAGTAATTTCTTCTGATTTCATCAAAGAAACTATTGCAAAATATTTTAGTATAAACAAAGATGATCTTTCTGGGAACAAGAGATCTAACGATATTACATTTCCTAGACAAATTGCTATGTACCTATGTAGAGAGATAGCAAATATGTCTTATCCTCAGATAGGACTAGATTTTGGTGGTAGAGATCATTCAACAGTAATGCATGGATGTAAAAAAATAGAAAAAGAAGTCAAAGAAAAAAATAATACCAAGCTAATTGTGGAAAGTGTGAAAAACATTGTTTTAGATGTTAAGAATTGATAGTTGTAAGAAAAAAGTCGAAATTTTAAAAAATATGTTTGCAAAAACATACTTTTGTTTTTTATAATTCGACGCATTCTTACGGAAGAGCTACATGAGATATCCACATATACATGTGAATAACCTGTTTATAACATGTGTATATCTCAACTATCCACAAAAAAAAATTAAGACTGTGGATTATTCGACAAGTTATCCACTGAGTTATAAACATGAGTTTTTCTAGGGATTCTAACTATCAACATAGTTTTCCACAGTTTCCACAGGACTTAATACTATTACTATTATAATTATTATATTATATAAAAATATATAAAGGAGAAACAAAATGAAAATAATCTGTTATAAAGATAAATTATTAAAAGCACTTAATTCCGTAGTAAAAGCAGTAGCTAATAAAACAACAATGCCTGTTTTAGAAGGAATTTTAATTCAAACAAATGAAAAAGAAATTAAATTAACAACATACGATTTAGAAATTGGAATCGAATATATAATGGAATGTGATGTAAAAGAACAAGGTAATACAGTAGTAAATGCAATAATGTTTAGTGAAATTATAAGAAAATTACCAGATTCAGAAATCAGTATTAATTTAAATAATAAAAATTTATTAGAAATCGAATGTGAAGGAGCATTATATAAATTAGCAACAATGAATCCTTCTGAATTTCCTGAGTTACCTAAAATTGAGATAGAAAATTCTATAGAAATAGACCAAACAATATTAAAAAATATGATAAAGAAAACAATTTTTGCTGTTAGTTCAGAAGAAAGTAGACCAATTTTTACAGGTTGTTTATTTGAAATAGAAAATAATAAGCTAACAGTCGTAGCAGTCGACGGTTTTAGATTAGCTCTAAGATCTATATTTTTAAATAAACAAACAAATAATTTTAGAGCAGTAATACCAGGAAAAACTTTAAATGAAATTAATAAAATAATGTTAGATTCTTTTGAATCTGTTAAAATAGGAGTTTCTAAAAATCAAGCATTATTTGAATTGGATAACTGTAAAGTTGTAACAAGAATTTTAGATGGCGAGTTTTTAAATTATAAAAGTGTTATTCCAAGTAATTGGGAAACAAGAGTAAAAGTAAATAAAAGTAATATACAAGATAGTTTTGAAAGAATAAGTTTGATTTCTTCTTCAACAATGGAAAAAGAAAAGAAATATCCTGTTAAAGTACAAGTTGATATTGGGAAAATTACAATATCATGTACAAATCAAACAGGGGAAGCAAAAGAAGAAATATATATATCAACAGAAGGTAAAAATATAGAAGCAGGATTTAATCCAAAATATTTCTTAGATGCACTGAAATCAGTAGAAGATGAAGATATTTTTGTTGAATTTGGAACGAGTATATCACCATGTTTAATAAAATCAACAGAAAATGCAGAATATGTTTATATGATTTTACCAATTAGATTAAAAGAAGATTAAAAAAAGTAGTTAGCAAAATGCTAACTACTTTTTTATCCACAATATATTATATAGTTGTGGATAAAAATAATTAAACAACATAATATATATATTGAAAAAAAAAGAAAAAAAAATAATAGAAGAGAAAATGAGAGGAAAAAAGAGAAAAGTAGTATAAATATATGTAATATAGCATAAAAAAAATTAAAAAAAATTAAAATGAGTACATATAGATGTTTAATATATAAAATAATAATAAAAAAATAGATAAGTAAACTGTGGATAAAAAATAATATATATACATAAGTATATATATATATATATATAGGAAAAAAAATAATAGAAGAGAAAAAGCGAGTAAAATAGAGATAACATACTATAAATAGTTGTAAAGAATAAAATATAAATATATAAAAATTAATTTAAATAAAATAAAAATATAAAACAAGAAATATAGATAAAAAATATGGCTGTGGAAAGTGTGGATTGAGATAAAACAAGAATACATAATATTTAAAAAGAAAAAAAAAGAAAAAAAAATATAAAAAAAGATTTTAAGAGTAAAAAGGAGTTATTTGTGTCAAAATAGAGAAATATACATGAAAAAAAATTTATATAAAGATAAAAGAGTTAAAATAGTCTTTTAAATAAATATAAAAAAAAGTTTAGAGAATAAAATGCAAAAAAAATATATATCAAACAAAGAAAAAATAAAAAAAACAAAGAGATAATAATAAAAAAATATAAAGTTCAGCAGAAAAAAAGTACAAATTGTGGATAAAAATAATTAAATTACATAAAAAATAACATGAAAAAAAATGATTTAAGAGTAAAACGTAGAAAAATAGAGAAATTCAGAGTAAAATATATAAATTTAGAGTTAAATGATTGCAAAAAAATTTAAAATAAATAATATAACCATTTTTATAGTTTTATTACTATGAAAAAAAGCTAAAAATCAATAAAAACACCTGTGGATAAAAAAACAAGGAACATAATATTATATAAGAAAAAAAAAGCAAAAAAAATATAAAAAAAGAAATGAGAAGAAAATAAAAGAAAATCATATGAAAATGGTGAAATTTACATTAAAATCAGCTTAAAAAAATATATTTGAAGTAAAATAACAAAAAATATTGAATAAATAGCCAAAAAACAGTTTGAATTAATAAAAATGAATATACATAAAAAATAATAATGAAAAACAAAGAAAAAAAATCTTAAAAATAGAAATAAAGAGAAAACAAGAGTAAATGTATATAAAATAAAGAAATACAAGTAAATATAATAAAAAAATAAATTGAAAATATATTAAAAATAAATAAATAATAAATAATAATTAAATCTAGAAAAAAACGACGCACGAGAATCGAAAATAAGACGTTTTTGCAAATTGGATAAACAAATAATATTATTAAAAATAAGATTATTTTATAAAAAATATAGCAAAAAGTACAAAATTAGTATAAAATAACAATTAGTATAAAAGAAAAGAAGGTGAGAAACAACATGTGGATAAAAAGTGTTAATTTATTAAATTTTAGAAATTATAGTAAGCAAACTATAGAATTAGAGAAAGATATTAATATAATATATGGAGAAAATGCACAAGGAAAAACAAATATAATAGAAGCAATATATTTATCAGCAATAGGAAAATCGTTTAGGACTAATAAAGATAAAGAGTTAATAAAGGAAGATGAAAAAAACAGTATTATAGAAATTGAATATATAAAAAAAGATCGAGAAGGTAAAATAAAAATTGAAATAAATGATAAAAAAAATATATATGTAAATGGTATAAAAATAAAAAAATTAAGTGAACTATTAGGAAAATTAAATATTGTTATATTTAACCCAGATGATATAAATATTTTAAAAGGATCTCCACAAAATAGGAGAAGATTTGTAGATGTTATGATTAGTCAATTGAGACCTAATTATTTACATATATTAAGTTTATATGGAAAAGTATTAGAAGAAAGAAATGCATTACTAAGAATTCTAAGAGATGATAGAAAACAAATACAAGTTTTAGACATATTGGATGAAAAATTAGCAGAATATGCATTGAAAATATATGAATACAGAAAAGAATTTTTTGATAAAATAGATCAATATATAAAAGTGATTCATTTAGAAATAACAGATCAAAAAGAAGATATAGTTTTAAAATATTTATCAGAGTGTTTTAATAAAGAAAAATATATAAAAACATTAAATGAACGAAGAAACCTTGATATTATTAAAGGATTTACTTCAAAAGGTATACATCGAGACGATTTTATGATATATATTAATGGTAAAGAATTAAGTATATATGGGTCTCAAGGTCAAAACAGAACAGTTATATTATCACTTAAATTATCTGAATTGAGTATAATAAAAGAAGAGATTGGAGAATATCCAATTTTATTATTAGATGACTTTATGTCTGAATTAGATGAAAAAAGAAGGAAAAATTTAATTGAGAAAGTAGATAAATCACAAGTTATTATAACATGTACTGATAAATTTCATGTTGAAAATAAACAAAATTTAATATATAATGTGAAAGATGGACAAGTATATGAAAATATAAAGATTCAGTAGGAGGAATAAATGGAAAAAATAAATAGTAAGTATGGAGCCGATCAGATTCAAGTACTTGAAGGCTTGGAAGCCGTAAGAAAGAGACCAGGAATGTACATAGGTAGTACATCGATAAGAGGTTTACATCATATGGTATATGAAATTGTAGATAACTGTGTTGATGAAGCATTAGCAGGTCATTGTACAGAAATAAAAATTAAAATAGAAAAAGGTAATATAATAAGTGTTGAAGATAATGGAAGAGGAATTCCGGTAGAAGTACATCCAAAAACAAAAATATCTACAGCAGAAACAGTATATACAGTACTACATGCTGGAGGAAAATTTGGTGGTGATAGTGGATATAAAGTATCAGGAGGATTACATGGAGTTGGAGCATCTGTAGTTAATGCATTATCAACATGGGTAGAAGTAACAATAAGAAGAGACGGTGGATTACACCAAATGTATTTTGAAAAAGGTAAAACTATTAGAAAAATTGAAAAAATAGGAGATGCAAAAGGAACAGGAACAAAAGTTAGATTTTTAGCTGATGATACTATTTTTGAAACATTAGAATACGATTATGCTGTTTTAGAAAAAAGGTTTAGAGAAATGGCATTTTTGACAAAAGGATTAAAAATTGTAATAGAAGATGAAAGAGAAGAATCTGAAAAGAAAGCAGAGTTTTGTTTTGATGGTGGATTAGTATCTTTTGTGGAATATTTAAATAAAAACAAAGAAAAGTTACATAAAACACCAATAGCTATAGAAAAAAATGGAGATGTACCTGTTGAAATAGCAATTCAATATACATCTAGTTATTCAGAAAATATATATTCATTTGTAAATAATATTAATACAATTGAAGGTGGAACTCATTTAGAAGGATTTAAAAGATCATTAACAAAAGTGTTTAATGATTATGCAAGAAATAAAAATATTTTAAAGGAAAAAGATACAAATTTACAGGGTGAAGATATTAGAGAAGGTATTACAGCAGTTATATCTGTAAAAGTAAAAGAACCGCAATTTGAAGGTCAAACAAAGACAAAGTTAGGTAATAGTGAAGTTACTGGTGTTGTTCAAAGTATGATGAATGAAGCATTATCAGCATTTTTAGAAGAAAATCCTAATATTGCGAAAGCTATATTAGAAAAGTGTGTTAGTGCATCAAGAGCAAGAGAAGCAGCAAGAAAAGCAAGAGAACTAGTAAGAAAGAAAAATTCATTAGAAACATCAACTTTACCTGGAAAATTAGCTGATTGTAGCAGTAAAGATCCAGATGTATGTGAAGTATACATCGTAGAAGGGGATTCTGCTGGAGGTAGCGCAAAACAAGGAAGAGATAGAAAGTTTCAAGCTATATTACCACTTTGGGGGAAAATGCTTAATGTGGAAAAATCAAGAGCGGATAAAGTATATAATAATGAGAAAATGCAACCGGTTATCTTGGCAGTAGGTGCTGGTATTGGAGCAGACTTTGATATAACAAAAATTAGATATGGAAAAGTCATAATAATGGCAGATGCTGATGTTGATGGGGCTCATATAAGAACATTATTATTAACATTTTTCTTTAGATATATGAGACCATTGGTTGAAAATGGGAATGTATATTTAGCTCAACCACCATTATATAAATTATCAAAAAAAGGAATTAAAGATATTTATTGCTATACAGATGAAGGATTGGAACAAGAGATAGGGCAATTAGCTCAAAAAGGTATTGCGAGAGAATCATTGGGGATGCAGAGATATAAAGGGCTAGGAGAAATGAACCCAGAGCAACTTTGGGATACAACAATGAATCCTGAAACTAGAACATTAGTAAAAGTAACAATGGAAGATGCTATAAAAGCTGATGAAATTTTTACACTATTAATGGGAGATGAAGTTGAACCAAGAAGAGAGTTTATTCAAAAAAATGCAAAATATGTTAAGAATTTAGATATTTAATAGTAAGACTTTAATATTAGTAAAATAATATTAAAGTCTTTAATTATATATATAGTATTAAATAAATTAATATATAAAATAAATAATTAAATAAATTAATAAATAAAATAAAATAAATAATTAAATAAATTAATAAATAAAATAAATAGATAAATTAAATAATTAAATATATAAATAAATTAAATAAATTAAATAATAAAATAAATTAATATATAAAATAAATAATTAAATAAATTAATAAATAAATAGATAAATTAAATAAATTAATAAATAAAATAAAATAAAATAAATAATTAAATAAATTAATAAATAAAATAAATAGATAAATTAAATAATTAAATATATAAATAAATTAAATAAATTAAATAATAAAATAAATTAATATATAAAATAAATAATTAAATAAATTAATTAATATATAAAATAAATAATTAAATAAATAGATAAATTAAATAATTAAATAAATTAATAAATTAATAATTAAATAAATATATTAATTAAAAATAGAAAAAGTAATATTTAAAATAATTTTAGTAATTATAAAAAAATATGTAGAATGAGAATCGAAAATAAGAAAATTAAAAAAACAATGCAACATAGATATATAAGAAAGAAACATGAAAGAATATGTCGAAAATAGCTAGGCAATGGCGAAAGACAAAGTAAAAATGAATGGTAAAAATAGCGAGGAAATCAGTATACATAAAACAAAAAAGTTTTAATTTTTATACTTAATATTTATAGTTATAGATCAAAAAAATAGAGATAAAAATATCAAATAACTTGTAATTATCATTTAAATAATTAAATTAAATAGGTAAATTAATTAAATATATTTAATAATAAATAAAATATATTAATATATAAATAAAATATATTAATACATAAAATAAATAATTAAATAAATAATTAAATTAATAATTAAATAAATTAATAAATAAATTAAATAATTAAATAATTAAATAAATTAATAAAATAAATAAAATAA
>CAYJIP010000011.1:0-59520 GCA_964370265.1 uncultured Clostridium sp.
CAACTGATACTATTTCTGTACTATGTCCCATTAGACAAGATATTGCTTTAATATTAAAATTATTTTTCAATAACAATGTACAATATCCTCCAATCATTATATAAAATTCATCGCTAAACATTATGCTCATTTTGTGAGTTTAAATAATTTACAAAATTTATTTGTAAACTCTTTTCTTCTAACTATTGTTACAACAATAACAAATATAGAATAAATTAGATTACCTATAAATGGTTGCTCTTCAAATTCAGTAACTAATTCAGCACTTATACACATAAATATAATTGCAAAAATCACCACTACCCAATTCGAATACTTTACTCTTTTAACATATAGATATCCTAATGGAATATATATTAATGCTATTGCTAATTTAACAATATATTCAGGTACGTTAGGCAAATCAAATACAACATTAAGAGGACTTCCGTTAAATATAAACGAAAGTAAGACGATTATTCCTCCAAAAATGTAAAATCCTCCGATAAATGTAACTACTTTTGACTCTTTCATTATAATTTCCACCTTTCTATTCGCACATATTATGCTCATAATCTTTATAAAAACATCACTATGGATTATCATTTTCTCCCTATAACATCAAAATTCACTATTTTACCTTAAAAGTCTTTGGTGCTAGTCTATATGCAAAAATAATTCCTAAAATTATATATATTACACAAAAGAATGTAACTACTAATCCAAACTCAAATACTGGAATTTGTTTTCCAAATAAAGTATATGACACAAAATATACAATAAATGAAACTACTGTATAAACAGGATTTTTAAGCTCCATATTTTTATTATATGGTTGTAATATATAATACATTATTAAGTGATGAACTGAAAAGAATGTAGACATTGCTATTATTGATATACTAACCATTATATAATTCAAATAATTATCTGTTCCACCTGTAATATACAATAAGATAGGTGCAAATATAGCTATAACTAATGTAGGCACTAAATTTATCATAACAAGTGATTTTAATCTTTTCTTAAATAATTCTAAAATAGCTTTAGGTGTTCTATAAAAATTATATTTAAGCATATTACAATCACAATTCATATACATTGCTTGTGTTACTCTCATAGCTGGATTTATAAAATACATTATAAATAATACTGATGGTATTAGCATTAAAACAGCATAATTTATACCAGGTTTAATTTCTTCAAAAGTAAAGCAAGCTGCTATTAATATTATTCCTACTGCTATTGCTACTAAAGTTACAATTTTAGAATATTTTGTAAGTATTTTTCTATGTCTTTGTATAAATAAATCATTAAAATATTCATATCCAAATTTATTACTTGTTTGACTCTCATCAATATCTAATGCTTTTTTAGATGTTTCATTTATAACATTTACACGTGCTTTTTTACTTATTGTTATTAATGACTTTTCACTACTAAATAATTCTTTATATAAATATCTATAATCTTCAAATGTGTATATTTTCTTTAGTGTAAATACATTTGTAAGTAACAATATTCCCATTACTATATACATACTAATAAGTGGAACTTGAACTCCAAAATATATTAATGCAAATGGTAATATAATAAAAGAAATTGATATTATCCATTCGTGCTTTAATAGTTCATTTTCACTAACATTCACTCTTTTTTTACTAAATCTCTTTATTCTAATTACATTATATACATTTTTAACTGATAATACAAATAATGGTATAAGTATTGCGATCAATATAGCGTATATATTAAATCCTAGACCTATTATGCTAGCAATAAACATAATAGTTACCATTCCAATAAAATAATTAATTATATATAGTGTGTAATCTGCTGTTAAATATTTTTTCGCATTCATTTTCATTAAAATAATTGCATAATATTTATCCATAGTCGGATTAAATAATTTAGTATTAGTAATTGCTCCTGCTAATGAAAAGAAAAACAACACTAAAATAAAATTATTTACATTTAAGCTGTCAAAAGCCATAAGTGGTGCTATGATACAAATTCCAATGTATGCTATTTTTCCTATAAAAGTTTTAAACATATTATATATCATAGTAATTATTGTTATTATATTTTTTAATACTGAGTTATCATATAAGGATTCAGGTAATATTTTTTTTACTAATGGTATCTTTTTCAAAAAGTATAATATACCATTTACTAAATATGCAATTCTAAGTTTGTAAGAAATTTTAATGGTTTCAAGCATTATCATCACCCCTTAATGCAGATATTATTTTTTGCTTGTACTCGTGATCGTTAATATTCTCTTTAACCATTTTAGTAAGTTTTCCATTATTTAATAATACAATTTCATCACATAGATCTACTGCAAGTTCCATTATATGCGTTGAAAAAATTATAATATGGTCTTTTTTAATTTCTTTTAACAATTCTTTCATCTCTTCTGCTACAACAACATCAAAAGATGTAAGTGGTTCATCTAATAATAGGATATTAGGTTTTGATATAAAGTTTATTAGCATTTGCATTTTATTTTTCATTCCATGCGAAAAATCTTTTAACAATTTATTTCTATCTTTAACCTCAATCTTAATAAAATCTAAATATTCATCAGGTGTTTTTAACTCTTTTATTTTATTTTTATTAATATCTATAAAAAATTTCAAAAATTCTCTTGCAGTCAAAAAATCCGGAACAATTGGAGTAGATAACACATACCCAATATCTTCAATAGTTATATTTCTAGAACTTCCATTTTTTTCTATTTGCATTGTTCCTTTATCTAACTTTAAATCCCTATTTAAACAATCAAAAAATGTAGTTTTACCAACACCATTGCGCCCTAACAATCCATAAATTTTACCTTTTTCAAATTTATAATCTAATCCTTTTAGTACTTCATTTTTTTCAAATGTTTTTGTGACTTCCTTAATTATTAATTCCATCTTATTTCCTCTTTTCCTATAACTTTTGGTACATTTAAAATTATTGTGTTAATAACATTTTAATTCTGATTTTTTCATTACTTACTTTACTATTTATTATAGAATTTATTTGCACGCTATATCGTTATCTATTCAATAACTACTTTATCCAACATATTGAATTTTTGTAGTGCCTCTATATATTGTGCCACGACTACATAATTTTGCAAGTCTTTTTCGTCCAAACCTCTAATTGCATTTAATTCATCATAAAGTATTGTACTGCCCTCAACTGTACAAAATCCTGTAACAGTATCAATACCAATAAAAATACGAGTAATATCATCACCCCATAATTCCTTATTTTCTATATTTTTAAATGAATAAACATTTTTACCATTACCTATATTTTCAAGATAAAAGGCTTTAGGAATAGGTGATGTATTAAGTGGTAATTTTTCTTTATAGCATTCATTCATAATTATATTATCACAAATTACATTTAACATTTTTTTATCATATATTTCAGTTAAAACATACTTTTTATTTAAGTAATTCAACAATTCTATCCCACTTATTCGATTAGGCTTTAACTTGCATTTATATTTTTCAAATATATATTTCCACTGCTCAAGTTCGGTATTAGTTACCATTTTTCTTATCATTAAATTTCTCCTACTTTTCTTCTAAATAATATATTTCAGAACCTTCTTCTTCAAGTAGTGAATTATATTTATCAAATTCAGATGTCTTTGTAGCAGTTTCTAATGCTTTTTGAGCATTTTCCATTGAATGCCACCAAATCATCTCTACCCACATTTCCTTTTCACAGTGTTTTGTAAGTGTTCTTTTCTCAAATCCTTGTATTTCTCTATTTAGCATAATTTCAAAATCACTTGAAGCGTTCAAAAGTTGTTCTTCAGTTATTCCTTGTTTAATGCTAAATGTTACTACTTCGATAATGTATTTCATAAAATATTCCTCTTTCTACTATATAATTTTTTTACAAGCATAATTCTCATTTTGTTTAGTATATCTTATTTTTTATTGAACAATTTCATTAAAAATTGTACTTTTTTCTAATTTTAAATTATACTTATCTTCTACCATCTCTTTAAAAACTTCAAAAACATATTCCGAATACTCAGAATATTTAACATTGTCTATATCTCCACAACCAATATTTATTATAAAATTATCTTTCGTCATAGACCAAATTTTCACATTATTTTTTATATCTATACTATATTGATTATTAATTTGTTCTATAAAATCTTTTGATTCTAATATAACTTTAAAATCTTCAATAAAATCATAATTATCATTCGAATCATTTGTTTTAGAAATTATTTCAAATTCTCCTCTTAACATTTTCAAATCATTTCGCTTAATAATAATATATTCACCATATTTTTCATTTTTTCCAATAGTTATATTATATGTTGCTTCTATACTATTTTCTAAAACTTCTAAATATGACTTAACAGAATCTACTATAGAATCTTTTAAAATTTTATCTGCCGAATTATTTTCAGAAAGATATAAATAAATACCTGGATTATTTCCTGTTTCCATTTCAGAATTTTTTAAATACATATAATATTCATCACAAGCTATATTTAATAATTCAACTGTTTTACTATAACTTATATCCTCTCCCAAATATTCATTAAAAACTGACATTTCAAAACTTTTTATATTTTTTTGATCCGTATCGTCATTTACAAATGGTAATGATATAATAAGCAATAATAATATTAATATAAAAACTATTACTACATATTTTAAAATTTTTTTCATATTTCACCTCTTACTATTTAAATTTTAGTTACAAGCATTATGCTAATTTCACTAATAACTTTCTTTCCATTATATAAATAATCTTTAGTTGAATTATAACATAAGTTATAATATTTAAAAATATATTTATACATTTATTTTTTAATTAATTCTTGATAAGTAACTTTTATTAAATTCATTACCTTCTTCACTTAAATCCACAGCTGATACTGCATTAAGTGATGTTAAAATTTCTGTCTTTTCCTTTTCAGTTAATACTGTTTTATTTAATATAAATTCAGGAATCAATGATATTCCACCACCACTACCTTTAATTGCATAAATTGGTATTCCTGCTGATGATAATGTATCAATATCACGATATATAGTTCGTGTTGATACTTCAAAACGTTCTGCCAACTCTTTAGCCGATACTTTTTCTTTATTTAATAATCTATATATTATTTGAAATAATCTATTAATTTGCATATTACACCCTTACTCTATTATGCTACAATATGTTTTTTTGATTTGGTCACAAACTCATATCTGTATTATATAATATCATTTTGTTTTTATTGTTTTTCTAGTTTATACATAATGGAAAATATGTACTATATTTACTATAAAAACTGCTCTCATATATTATGATACAAAGTACTCAACATGTGACTCAGGGAATAGTTCTTTGAATTCACTGTAAAGTTGTCCTGCTAAGGTCTTATTATGTGCTAAAACAAGTGTTGGCCTCCCAACTTTTTCTATTATATTTGCCATTGTAAAAGTTTTCCCTGTTCCAGTTGCTCCTAGAAGCACTTGATGTTTCAGTCCTTTGTTTAATCCTTCTACTAGCTTTTCTATTGCCTGAGGTTGGTCTCCTGCTGGCTTATATTTTGATACTAATTTAAACATTTTTCCTCCTATGTGACCAAAAAAACGCTGCCTATAATCCAATTTTCAAAAAAATTGGTTCCCAAATTCGTTCCCAGTTTACATATTTAACTGGTTAATAGGACGTTTTTTACTCTCGGAACCAATGAAGGTCACAAATTTCTTTATAGACTATATGGAAAGTATGAACAATTTACATAATTTTATAGCCTTTTGTACTAAAAAAATTATATCATAGCACATATAAAAAAACAAGTAGTCCGTGGGCTTTCCTTGTTTTTCTTTTTTTCTTATTCTATCAAGTGTTTTATCATTTTTTCTGTTATATTTATGATTTCAGTATCATTAGTTAGGTCACAAATTTTATAAAAAGAGAAGCAGACTTTTACATCCACTTCTCTTAGGCACCGTCCGAAGACTTCTGCCGCTTTCCTTGTATATATTATATGCAAGTTATTCTTAATTAAATCAGTAATTTCGTCATTAGTTTTTCTATCCCCTATATAAAAACTCTATCCACTTATGTTGGTCTTTTCACTTTTTCTGTATTTTTATTTTTCTACTTCTTATTATACTTATTTTGTTTAGATATTGTTTTAGAGTATACTATATTTTTCACTTTAAATCCTTGTTTTTCATAACTATTGATCGCTATTTCATTTTCAGGATTTACTGTTAAATATAAGTCCGTACATTCCAAATCCACTCCTATTTCTTCTGCATATTTAATTAATTTTGTCCCAACACCCTGCCTTCTATAATTTTCATCTACGGCTATTGTATCTATTACTAAATATTTTTTTGGAAATAATATTGGGTTGTCTGTTTTATCTTTAATTGCTATAATCATAAATCCTATTATCTCATTATTCTTTATTGCAACAAATATTTCTTGACTATCAACTAATTGTTTTAAGCGTTCTTCATTCATAACATTCTGACTATTTTTAAATATATCATTTCTCCAATTTACATGTAAATTATGAACTTGAATTGCTAATTTATTAATTTGCTGCATTTGATTCATTTTTGCAGTTTCAATTATCATACTTCTTATTTCTTCCCTTCTTCTTTGATTTAATTTTTACAACACTTTCTGTTTCGTTGAGATTCGTAATTAAATAATACCGGTCTCATCTAACCATTTGAAAAATTTAGGATAATCTCCCTTGAATTGTTTTGGGTTTTCATTTAATAGTTTTTTTATTTCTTCTTTTTCCATATAATATATCTGTTCTATACCATCTTTATCATAATTCAATTCATTATCCCATGTGAGTTTATACATTTTAGAAAAAGCACTTGTTCCTAAATAAGTAGGTTTAAAATATCCTACTTCCTCAAGTACCACATCTTCTATTCCTAATTCTTCTTTTAGTTCTCTATATGCTGCCTCTTCATAAGTTTCACCTATATCAACATGCCCTCCTACCGAGCAATCGTAACAATTTGGAAAAACTCTCCTATTAGAACTTCGTTTTGGTACTATAATTTTATTTTCACTATTTACTATCATTATATTTATTACTCTAAAATTTTTAAACCCTTTTTCATATATAATGCTTCTTTCTTCTTTACCTATAACATTATCATTTTCATCTACTAATTCTAAATATTCCATTCTATCTATTCCTCATTCTCTTTTATATCTATTTTCTATCTCTCGAATTACAATTTCTGTTACTTGTTCTTTAGTGATTTTGCCAGTATTTATCACTTTATAATCTGCTGTTTTTTTTAGAATCCACTTTTTCTATTATATTTTCCATTATAAAAATTTTTCTGTTGCCTATGGTTTGTCACCAGGTGGATTATATTTTAATACTAATTTAAACATTTTTCCTCTCTAGTATAACTCATTTAAATTTCAAATCTCCCATGTTTTTGTTTTATTAATAATCTTATATGGTTCTTTTTCTCGTAGCTTTTTCCTTGTTGTTTTATCTGCTAAAATTATTTTTTTTGCTAAATCAATATGTAATATTCCATCTAAATGATCTAATTCATGACATAACACTGTTGATTCAAATCCTATAAAAGTACGAACACATTCTATACCATGTTCATTGTAATATTTAATTTTAGTCTTATATGGTCTTTCTACCAATCCTGTATTATCCAAACAACTTGCACAAGCTTCCCAATAACTTGTTAATCCTATTTTTTCTATTACTACAGGATTAATTAATATTTCGTTTTGACTATACCCGTTTGTATCTAGTGGAATATCTATAGTAGTGTTTTTTAAACAAATTATTCTATATGGTATTCCAATTTGTATAGAAGCTAATGCAAATATATTTGTATTTAGTTTACAAGCTGATATTATTTTTTCTAAATATTTTTTTAAACTGCTAGACTCAAAGTCAACTTGCATAGACTTTTGCCTTAAGTATTTTTCATCTTTTTCTATTGTTTTATAAATAATTTCCATACTTGCTTTACCCCTATTAATCTCAAATTACTTAATTTATTATTATGATTATTGGTCTAATTTTTTAATATAATGCTTATAATAACTATATTAATATGTTGATTAAAGTACTATATTAATAAATGTTCTTCCTAACATAAAAAATAAAGATATTGTTGTAATAATGCATGATACAATTCCAATTGCATTCATCCAAATCCAATTATCGTTAATTGTTTTTTTAGATTTTTCTAAATAGCATAAAATAGCAAACGAAATCAATCCAAATATCCCCATAAACCATAATTTATAAATAAGTATACTAAATATTGAAAAAACTATACTTAATATTGTTGTAATATACCCTATTACTTTAATGTTAGCATATGATAGTAACTTACTACTTTTATATTTTTTAATAATATGTTCTCTAACAAACTCCCATCTTTGTGGCATAAATTCTCCATTTTTGAACAATTCTTCAATTTCATTAAATGTTGCAAATTTCACCTCTGATACTTCTTCCTCTTGTAATATGATAGCATCTATATCTACCTCTTGTTCTAATAAATATGATTCTAACCATATATTACCTGAATTGTGTTTTTCTATAAATACTAATTTTTCAATATCTATTTCAATATTCAATTCTTCTAAACACTCTCTTTTCAGACACTCTTTTGATGTTTCCCCTGATATACAAGCACCACCTGTCATTGCCCATACATTAGGAGCAATTCTTTTACTAGCTGCTCTTTTTTGTATTAATAACTCTTTATTTTTATTGACGATCCATATATCGACACCAGTATGATAAAGATTTCTTTTGATAACTTCACTTTTTAATAATTTTTCACCTGTTGAATTTCCACTTTCATCTACTATGTCCCAATATTCTTCTTTACTCATATAGTATTATCTCCTTTTCTTTTATTTATATATAATATACTTTTTATCACTTTTTTTCAAGTAAAAAAAAATTCTAATTTATATTAGAATTTCTTTAAGATTTATAATCTAATTATATTTTAATATTAAAACATCATATATCCTGTGTTTTAAAAATATACTCTCTATTTATTAATACGAAACAATTGTAGGTCTAAAACCTCTAGTTTGTTGCATTCCTCCGTCTATATATGCTATAGCAAATATACCTGCATCAGAGCCACTCCAACCATAACCACCTCTTATTATAAATGGGTTTTTCCCATAACCTATTAAAGCATAATCTGAATTATATAGATTTTTTTCTCTATATTCCAAGTTCGTAGTTATAGAAAGCCAGTTATAAGTGTTAGCAGAAGTCTTCCCATAATATGAATAACTAGTAGAACTAAGAGTCTCATACATTGCATCACCTTTGATATTTTTTAGTAATTCAAAATTTTCTTTAATAATCTTAGATCTTATATTATTAGCAGAGGCATCTTTATCCCACAATCCATTATTCATTTCAATTACTTCTAAATCTGAAACATCATATATGTTAAAATATTTTTCATATTCTGGTTTTATCGTATTATTTTCAAAATATATATTAGAGCCATTAGTAGTTAATATGTCATTCGAATTATTTGAGAAGGCAGCAACATATTCAGAAGCACCACCATTTAAATCATAAATACCTGTTATATTTCCAGTTGTACTTTGGGTAACGAATTGCTGATAATTTCCATTTGCAGTTGTGAAATAGCTAGAATTTATAGCTGGAATAAATCCATATTCAGATGATGCTAAATATGACACAGCTCCCCACTCCGTGTTTTTTATCAAATGAGTATTAGAATTTGAATCTAATTTGTATATATTATTACTCATATTCATTAATATACAGTTAGTTACAATAGTACTAAATTGAATATTTTTCCAAGAAGAAGCATTTGGTTTTATAGCTATATAATTAAAAGAATTACTAGCCTCAAATTTAGCCGTCCAAAACCCTGTTATCTCTTTACCATCAAAATTGAAAGCTGGATGAATAATACTAGGTGTCTTTTCACCAGCGGTTACCAAATCTATATCATAATCAGTAGCATATGTAATATCAAATTCATCTACATTGCTTTTTCCCATCAAAAAATTAATATCAAATATTTCTTGAGTAGATCCTTCACCATTTTTATTAACTTTATATTCATTTATACTGTACGAATACCTAGGTATCCATACAAACATACTACCAAGCTCATTAATATTTATAATTTGTCCTATTTCAGCATTCTCACCATCTTTGTAGGTCCCATCAGAAAGCATAATATTTGCCCAGTTCTTATTTTGATAATCATACCAATCTGGATCTTCCACAGAACATATTTCCCAATTTGTATTATTCCATTTTATTGGTATCATACCATCAGTCAAAACAGGAATATTAACTTTTTCCTCATCACTCCATCCGTCTAATATATTTAATTTATTTATCAAGTCAATTTCGATATCCCCTATAACTATTTTTTCATTATAATAATCTATCTCATTTTCATAAAGTAATTCTTCACTGATTAAATCTTTTAACAAATCATCAATTGATTTATTATTTACTTCTTCTAAATCACTGATATTATTTTCCAAATAAAATAAATCAATTTTCTCTTTTACAGTTCCTCCTCTTACATTTAAAGTACTTTTTTGTGCATTCGAAATCATTCCATTCTCACCTGCTAGCATAGAAATACTTATGCCTGCTAATATTAATATTACTATTATTGTTATCACCAGTGATATCATTGTTACTGCATTTTGTGTTCTCATTGATATTTTATCTCCTCTTAATACTTTAGTTTATCACTCTTTTTGATTAATATTCTTTTTGTATTTATTTTTTTGTATTTATTTTGTATTTCAAAACAAATATCAGAATTAGTTATCTTGTTTTGCTTGCAAACCTTCTTTCTCATACTTTATATAGAGTTAAATTTGGACTCTACTTTCTACCATAAGACTTCTTTGTAAAACATGATATATTTTTCTTTTATTTTTGTCAACATATCTTTTATCTCTTTTCCTCATAAAAAGTTATATTTTAAAATTATTATAAAATATTAGTATCTATATCATCTCTACTCTCTATACTGTCTACTTTAATACATTGCTTTATTGACTTTTATGTAACCTTACCGTATAATACTATTATTAACTTTTAACAAATTCAAATGGCAAGTATTTTGCAAGTCCTAAATGGGCGGAAAGGCTTTATATGATATTCAAACGGATTCTTAGTTTATTTTCTGTAAACTCATTAGATAGAGTATCTAATAAGTTAGATACTTTCAAATTTCCCCAAGACTCATCAGAAGTTATTAAATCCTATAAAACACTTTTAAGTTTATGTGATGAATTGAGCAATTGTATCAGTTCAAAAAGTACTTCATCAAATTCTTATGCTACTATATATAGTAAACTAGAAATAATTGCATCAGAACTTAATTTGAAAACTTCTTTAATTTTTTCTGAAGTATTAAATTTAGAAGATTTACTTTTCACAAAACATACAGTTGAGGCTTTACAAGCTGAAACTTCATTAAAGTTAAAATCTATAAAGAAATCTTAATATTTAAAGTTGAAAAACAACTAGAAATCAATTGATTACTAGTTGTTTTTATTATCCTTTTAAAATACTAATGATATCTCTATTATTCCATTGTACAGTAGTATTATAATTAAGTATAATATCTTTTTTGGATAATAAAGTTTCCTATTCTTAGAATTAATCTCAAAAATTCTCTTTAATTTTTTCAATATATAGTATATAATATTGATATATTATTTTAGGGAGATTTTTACAAATGAAACATTATTATGACACAACAAAGAAAAACACTGGTATTACTCTAATTTCATTAATAATAACTATATTACTTTTGTTAATTTTAGCTGCAATAAGTATTAATATGTTGTTAACTGAGAACGGAATGCTATCTAAAGCACAGGAGTCTACCGAAGAAACTAAACTTTCTAGTTTAAAAGAAGCCATAGAATTATGGGAAACTTCTAAAAATATCGATTTATATACTGATAGTACATATGAAACAAATGATTTAAAAGATATTCTTAATCAAAATGGATATAATGTATCTGATGAAGATACAATTTTTTATGATAATGATAGAGGATATATTATCATAAATAGTGGTACTGAAAAAGAAGAAATTATAAATTATAATAACGCTAAACTCGGAACTAATAAAATGACATCTGCATCTCAATTTAAATTATTAGTAGGTGACTATGGGAAAAATGCAAGTAAAATAGTATTCGAAGATGTAATAACAGGAGAACATAAAAATGTGGATCCATCTAAGTTTTGGGATTTAACTCATTCATCAGAAGAACCCGAAACAGTTATTGGTTATTTAGATGATCAAAATATATTACATATTCAATCAAATGGTATAATTCTTGCAGATACAAATCTATATGGTATGTTTGAGTACTATAAATGTAGTGAAATACATTTCAACGGCAATTTTGATACTAGAAATACGACAACTATGGCATATATGTTTTTAAGAACATATTCACTTACTAATTTGGATTTATCAAGTTTTGATACAAAAAAAGTCACTTCTATGGCTCTTATGTTTAGAGAAGCTACCTCTCTAGTTTCAGTAGATCTTAGTAGTTTTGATACATCTAATGTTACTACTATGAATCAGATGTTTTCTAATTGCAATAGTCTACTATCACTAGATCTTAGTCATTTCAACACAAGTAAAGTAACTAATATGGGAACAATGTTTAATGGTACACATAAACTAGCTTATTTAGATTTAAGTAGTTTTGATACTTCTAATGTCACTGCTATGTCAAATATGTTTAGCCATATGTATTCTATTAAAATTTTAAATTTAAGCCATTTTAATACATCTAAAGTAACAACTATGTCCCAAATGTTCATTTATAATTTTGCTTCTGAATTAATTTTAACAAACTTTGATACTAGCAATGTTACTGATATGTGGATGATGTTTAGAAATACCTCTACGACTACTTTAGATTTAAGTAGTTTTGATATGCAAAAAGTAACTAATACTGATATGATGTTTTTAAATACAAATAAAACGACTACTCTATACGCAAGAACTCAATATGATGCTGATGTATTTAATGCTAGCTCAAATAAACCTAGTACTTTAAATGTTGTTATCAAAAATTAATAATTAACTATTATATATAATATACTGATAAAAAAAAGCAGGACTTAATTCCTGCTTTTTTCTATTGATTTAAATTGTTTTACAAAACATACCATTAAGGATTTATACTTAACACTTCATTTTAAATTCCAATTTATATATCTGTATTTCTCCATTGTAGAGTAGTATTATAATTAAGCGCAACATCTTCTTTAGATAATGAAGTTTCATATAATCTGCATGAATATACATCTCCTTGCAAATAGTATTTACTGCTTGTTTTCCACCATTGCGCTACACCTACAAACATCGGTATGTCTTCATTGTTCCAGACTGCAGCTCCATTTATATAACTTTGACTGTCGAAATATGTATATCCATACAATTCACCATCAATATAATACTCTATTCTATCTTGATTTACAGTCCACCCCAAATCTTCTCTTTCTTCTTCTGTTGAATCTTTATATGTTCTATATACAAAAGTCAAATAAAAGTCTTCATTTATGCTATACATATCTTTCACATTATCTATTCGTATATCACCATAACTTAAAGTTGACAGTTTCTCACCTGTTCCTGACCAATTTGAATATGAATTAAATTTACATATTAAATTGGAAGATGTATAACCGAATCTCATAGATTTAGTTATATCAGATTCCTCTAAGCTTTTAATCCTAGTAAATAAGCCTGAAGCATAATTTCCTTCAATTGCATAATTCAATCTATCTAGATTAGCATATATTTCAAATGTAAATCCCTTGCTAAAATCTCCTGGAGATGTTAGCTTTAAATAGTCTCCGTCGCCGTCAAAATACAGCGATTTAGTATCTTCAATATACTTAACATCTCCAAATTTTTCAATATTACCCCAGTTATCTGTATTCATATTCGTAGAATCAATATTCATCACTAAACCTGCTGATACACCTAAACTTGAATTGACGTCCCATATCTTATAATTAGAAACTATATTTATTTCATTTTTTTCATAATTTACAATATAATCATATTCTAAAATATGTTCATTAATCTTTGTTCCTTTAGCAATATAGTACCACTCAGAACCCTTTATATTTGTAGCATTATTATCACTATCATATTCAACTAATATTTTCCACTTCAAAGAATTTTCTACATTTTTATCATATAATCTAACTCCTATATAGTCTATTGGTGTATTATCGTTATCTGCTAAATCTGCTATAACTGTTGCTTTTTGGATATAATCAGTAAGTATGATTAAATCTAAAAACCCTACATTTATTCCTATATCTTTACAATATTGTTTTATCACTTCGTCATTACCTATGTATGTTAATTTTCCTTCTACTATAGCAAAATCATCTATATCTTCATCTTCTAAACTTTTAATATATTTTTTGATATCACTTCCATATATAGTTAAATTACTTATATTCTCATATTCAAAAACAGTATTTACTTCTAATTCTTCTTTCAATGCTGCTAATTTAGATTTTTCAGTAGCTTCACTTGCCATTTTTATAATTCCATTTTCAGCTGTTAGCATAGCTATCGATATTCCTGAAATAATTAATATTATAACTATTGCTATAACTAACGATATTATTGTTATTGCATTTTGCTTTCTCATTGATATCTTCCTCTCTCTGATTTATTCTAAAATTATTTTAATTACTATTTTAGAATATAGTTATTATAAATAATTTTAATATTGTGTTCCTGTTTCATCTATATGATATTGTTTTTTCACATAATTCCATGTATATTCTATTTCATTTTCTGTAAGAACTCTATCATATATGATTACATCATATATATTTCCATTGTAAAATAACCCTCTCCCTGGTCTTAGATCACCTAATGTTATTTCTGTATTATTAAACGTATTATTTTCTATTTCAAAAGTAGATTTAAGAGTTCCATTTATATATAACTTAGCATCAGTTCCTTTTTGAGCAGTTATCATAATATGCATAAATTTATTATCAAATTCACTTATATCAACATATGTGAATCCTTTAGAAATATTTATACTAGAATACACATAGACTCTCAAATAACCTTCCGCCATACTGATCCATGCTGTATATTTTTCCATTCCGCTCGATATAGCTATTATTGTTGCTCCATAATAGTTTTTTCCATCTGGATAAAATACTGTTGAACCAGTCCCGCTGCTTGTTTTTTGGTTTGTTGTTCCTTGAACTAAAATACTTAATGTGTATTGTTCATTAATATTAACTTCACTATCATTTAGTGGCATTGCTACTGGATTACCTTCTGATACCAAACCTTCATTACCGTATTTATCTTGTACATAGGTTAATTCTTTTTCTTTGTTAACTTCTAGAAATGCTCCATAATTTTCTTCTGTTTTATCTGATTTTTCAGTAACTGCTGCGTAAATATTATTTGAAATATATCCTATTGGAATAGGATAATTATATGAATATGTATAATTATATTCTACTTCTTCATCTCTTGTTTCTTTACCATTAATACTCAATACATAATCATTTTCTATATAATTAACAATATATGGACTATTTTTTAAATATGCTTTTTCTTCTTCTGTTAACGTGAATTTCCCTATTTCTTCTATCTCTTTTAATATATTTGTATTACTACCATTTTCATCTCCATCACCTAATACATTCCATCCATCACCAAAAGAAATACCTGCTATATATACAGTATCTGGATATGCTATTGTTTCTACTTGTTTTCCGATTTCTGAATATCCATATAGATTTGACAATTCAATTAAATTTTCTATAATCTTAAGCTCAATTACATATTCAATATCTTCGCTTGCTACAATTTTATACCCTATACTTTCTAAATTTTTAGTATTTTCATTAAATTCATCTGTAATATATATAATCTCTCCATCTATTTTTATAATTCTATCCATTATTTCTTTTTCAACATTTGATAAATATTCTTCTAATCGTGAACCATGTATTATGTTATATGTTAACGAAGTTTCTAGAGTTTTATTTTCATCTACATATTGCTCTAGGTTGTCTTCTCCTTCTATTAATTCCATTACTTCTTTGTATGTAGTATATTCATTTAAAAATTCTGCTTTTTCTGCTTGTTTTAAAATACCTGTATTAGATATAATCGTAGATATTGAAATTGCGGATAGAATTAAAAGTACTATTATTGTTATAACTAATGTTATTAAAGTAATACCTTTTTCTTGTTTTATACCATTCCTTTCTTTTATTTCAATAGCTATTTTATCTGTTTGTATTTTTATCACGTTTTTATCTCCTCTTACATATTCTGTGCATTTAAAATCTATCATATATTCATCTTTTTTACAAGCTGAATTAGAATTTTTTTCAGTTTTACATTTATTATATATTTTACCTTTTTATGCCTATTTTATACTTAATCTATTTCAAACTTTTATTAATTTTAAACTCAAATAAATATACTATTTGAAGTTTTCTATCTCCAATATATTCTTATTAAAAATTAACTTGCTCTATATATTATATTTTCTATCAATACCTTTAAAACACATCTTATACTTGTCATTAAAACAAATATAAGATGTGTTTTTGTTTGGAATTTTCGATTATTTATATAACGTAAATATATAATATTTCCAGATCTATTTATGCTAATATTGTCAGTAAAACAACTGATATAATTATTAATATAATTATTATAAAAGTTTTTAAATTTAATTTTTCTTTTAACAATATCTTAGAAATTAATATTGTTACTAAAATAGATGTTGAACTAATTACATACACAATTGATGCTGGACCGTCTACTAATGATAGTTTATTTAGCATAGATGACAATCCATCACTTATGACATAAAAAATAAAAAACTTTTTATTATTTATTCGCCTAATTGATATTAAATCATATCTCTTTGTAAATACTATATATATTGATGTTACTACTAATACTATTATTGCATAATTAAATATTAAATACATAGAATCTTTTAATTCATTTATATATACTTTACCTAAAAATGAAGCTAAACCATTAAATATTGCAAATCCATATGCATACAATATAGCTTTCTTTTTGTTTTCTCCTTTATCTGAAACCTTTTTATCTAAAGCTAACACTATTGTTAGTATTATAATTATTATAGCTAATATTAATTGAATTATTGTAATTGTTTCATTTAAGAATATTACACTAAGAATTAATATTATTACTGTGTTACATTTTCTTATTCCTGTTCCAAAAGCTATATTGGCATTTTTAATAGAATTAATTGCACAAAAGAAACCTATAGTCTGGAATAATATTCCTGGAAACACTCTAATTATAGTGTTAATATTTAGTTCTAATATATAATTCTGATTATATATAGTAGTAATTATCAACATCAATATATGGTACCATATGAGTCCTGAAATCATTAATTTACTAGATGATGGTCTATCGTTGCTTTGAATTACTTTTTTAAAGAGTGGTCCTGAAAAACCACTTATAATTGTTCCTATTATACAAATATATATCCACATTTTTTCTCCTTATTTTTGCATAACTCTTATTGTTTTAATAGTGCAAATATTTTCCATTCAAAGTATACCATATATATTTTTTATAATCAAATCTTTAAATTATTAATAAAATCATCACATTCCGTTCTGTTCTTAAATATCTGTATGTTTTTATCTGAATACTTTTCTAATAAATTCATTATTTTTGGTTTACTATTTATACTATAATTCTTTATAAACTTAATAAATTCCTCATCTTTCTCGGTACTTTTCTCTACCCATGGCATATCATCTCGTTGTTTTCCAGCTCTTGTTTTTATTCCATTTAAACATATATCTAAACTATAATCTAAGAAAAAAACTGTATCACATTTTTCTAATCTCATCTCAATAGTAGAACCATAATTTCCATCTATAATCCATTCATCATTTTTCATTATTTCTATTAATTTGTGTTTAAATTCTTCTTTAGATACTGTTGTTTTATCTTTTTTCCAATAAATCATATCTAAATGATATATTTCTAAATTTAATATTTTTTTAAGTTTTTTGGCAAATGTACTTTTACCACTCCCTGGACATCCAATTATAATGATTTTTTTCATAAAAAACTTCTCCTATTCTTATTTTCCCGCATTGAATTTATTCATATTATATACTTTATCATCTTATTTTTCAAACAAAAGAATTCTAATTTAACAACAAAAAGAAATTCTAGTTTAAATTAGAATTTCTTTAAATACTATAATTATTTTTCTTGATCTGCTTTTATTAAACTATCTATAAGTCCACAACATTCTCTGCCTTCTCCACAGTATCTATCAGTTATACATGTAGGACCTAAGTTTTTTCCTATTATCGGTGAAACTTCTGAAACTTGCTTCACTATATCTTTTGCTATATATCTTATTTGCCATTGAGCTTTATTACAACAACGTAACATAGAAACCCATTGTATGTTTCTTGCATTCATTGTTGTTACTACATTTAACATTTGATTTCCTAGATAGAAATATACTAAATCTTCTTCTGCTACACCTTGTTTTTTAAATTCTTCAAATACTTTAATATTTTTATCTACAGCATTTACATATATGTCATTTACTTTGCTTTTAATAGTTTGAGGCGTTACATAGTTCGATAAATCCCACATTGGTAAAAATTCTGGTACTAATAAAGAATGCATTCTATGTCTTGTTAAGTGAGTCAAAATTGATAATGAAATTGGTATTTGGAATGTATAATTAACTTGTTCCAATTCTCTTTTTTCATCTTTATGCATAATCTCGTTCATTAATTTTATTTTTGCTTCTGGATCTTTTTGAGCCATATCATTTAATTTTTCAATAGCCTCTTCTTTAGAACATTGGTAATGATACATTATTAAACTTTCTAATACAATATCATCTGCATTAGGAGTATAACTAACCATTTTAGCTTTATCTAATATTTTTATTTTTCCTCTAACTGAATTTTTTTCTAAATATTCAAATCCTGTTTTTGTGTTTACTTCTTGAGCTTCAATATTAGGTACTAAGTATGGTAATTGTTCTTTTACTATTTCATATAATTTATCTCCAAGCTCTTTTATTTCTGATATTTTACTTAAATATCCAAATCTAAAAGCTATTATCATTTTTTCTAATTCTCTAGCATTTAACCCCATTATAATATTACTGTTATATGAATATGGAAGTATAAATCTTGCATCTTCTACGTTTATCCCCTGATCTACGATTTCTCCATAACTATTAAATAGGCTTTTCATATGTTTCATATATTCGTCTTTAAGTTCTTCATTTTTTTCATGTATTTCCATATTAGTATTTCTAAATTCTGGTATATAGTATCCAACATTTCTAAAATCAACTTCTCTTCTCGATTTTATTGTGAAAGATGTTAATCTATATCCTATAATAGTTTGTTCTACAATTGGTGTTACATCACAAAGTGCAAATAATATATAATCATGTTCTATTATTGATTTGTGTCCCATTTTAATGATTCTTTGTACTAATTTTAAATTACTTTCATAATTATTGCAACTTTCTAATACTTCTAATACATTTCCTGGATATCTTGATAATTTTCCTGCTGCTGCTATGTTTTGTACTCTGTTTTCTAAATTTTCCTTGTCACATCTACCTAATAATTCTATTTTCATATGTTGCTCCTTCTGTTTTTATTATTTTATATCATATGTTGATTACTTTTTCAAGTAGTAAATTGTTAGTTTATATAGTTGATTTTTCTATTTATTTTTCCTGTTAAAATGCTGTGAATACTGCAATTTTCTTATACATCTCTCCTGTATCCCCTTGTAATGGTTACTTTTTCATGTTATACTACAGGCATTATCTATTTTATTTAAAATTTTGATATATATTTATTCAAAATTAAAACTAACCATTAAACATGAAAGAAGGGATATAATATGACATCTTTAGTATTAAAAACAACCCCAACGCAATTCAATATAATTATTGATAAAACAACATATGAACTACCAATACGGATAATTTATGATTCTGCTTTTATTCGAGATTCAACTCCAAAAGAGTTAAAAATATTAGTAAAACAATTTAAGTATATAAGAAGAAAAAAATTCAAACTTTTTGTTAAATCAACTATTTTCCGTTTATGTAATCAGACTCTGTTCTCTGTGTATTTTCAGGATAATAATATGAAAAAAACTCAGCTTCCATGCTATTTCATATTTCCAAATAACTCTAAATCTAAATTACAAAAAATTTGTAATTCACATATATCTCTTGTTACATCTGGTTATAATGAGTTAGAGTTATTAAGTTTGATTTTAAGTAAGAACTGATCTTAATATGAAAATAAACATATTAGCAAACATATGAACAAATAATTAACAAAAGCTAGAAATCTAATTTAGGTTTCTAGCTTTTGTTATCATTTTATATTTAATTATATTGTAGGTTTTCTATAAATCTTAAATCAAATCATCTAAATCGTATAGTTTAACTGCTTTTTTCTCATTCATCATTAGTGAGATTTCTAATACGTCTTCTGCTAATTCCTTAAACCCTACTACTCTACAAAATATGTCTGCTACTTGCCATTCGCATATTAATTCATCATATTTTAAGTATGATTTAATTTCAACATTTTTACCTGTTTTCTTAAAAACTTTTTTAACTATAACTCTTGCTGTTTCACTTGGTATTTTTTTAGTTTTGTAATGTGTTTCTGTTAATATAATATTAGTTTCATCACATTTTTCAGCATATTGTATTACTTCATCAATAAATTTTTTAACATCTCTTCTGAAATTACCACCTCTAAATATTGGTATAATACTTGCAGCTTCTTCTAATCTTTTTAATTGCTCTTCCTTTAATCCTGATGTACCACTTATTAAAGGTTTGTTTACTTTTATAGCAAAATCTAAGATTTTATCAAAACATTCTTTATGTGAAAAATCTACAATAATATCAAAATCTTCTGATATTTTGTCTAATTCATTATAATTATAATATTTACTATTATTCCTACTTAAACCAGCAACAATTTCAATATTTCCATATTGGTTTATACTCTCTAATGCTTTTATTCCCGTTCTTCCTGTAATTCCACTCCATAATATTTTAACTTTGTCCATCTTATATTCCTTACAATTTATATTTTCATTTTTTTGTTTTTTTGTTTTATTTATTATTGTATTACTTGTTTTATGGTAGTATAATATACTTACAATTTATTTACAATTTATTTAAATAGATATATTAAATTTAATATATCTAGAATGGAGGAATTATTATGTTGAAATTTTCCAAACTCTGGCGGATTATTATCCGTCCATTCGCAACACTACTACTTGTAGGGCTTATATTCATTTTTTTCCCTTTTATGTTCGGATTACGTCTATTTGAAACTAATATCTATTTATCATTGTTTTTATTGATGTCCAGTCTTTGCTCTACTCTTGGTACATTTATATTTGGTATAGAACTATGTAATAGTGATTATTTTATTATTGAACTTGATAATCGTTCATACTTATTGTTATTCTTAACAATGTATGGTTGTACGTCTATTGTCTTTCCTTTAATTGGTTTCATAATTGGGAGTATCTTTTGTTTATTAGTTTCTCTATTTTGCTGAAGATTTTTTAGTACCATATTAACTATGATATCTTCAATAAACCCTATTTATTAAGAAGTAAGAATTTTCTTACTTCTTTTTTCTCTCATTTGTTACTATTTTCTGATTTTTCTAAATAATCTGTAACTATTTTATATTTTATTTTATCTTTTTCTCTTGTACTCGTACTTAACCATTCTTTATATATTTTCAAATTTTGTAATTGTAACCCACCTATACTGTCATATTTTTTACAATCTTTTTCATCTAATATGCATTCTACTAAATCATTAACATAGAAAAATTTATTAGCTTTTTCTGTTAAATCAAATTGCTCTTTTAATTGTTGTAAACCTTTTTCTGTAACTGCTATATCTAAATCATTTGCATTATCTAGCAAACCTCTTAATACTAAATTAGCAGAAGATAATATCCAGAATTCTTTCCTATCAATCTTCAATGTATCTATCAAATCTAACACTTCTTTTTTATTCACGCTTCTATCTCCTTATTATTTGTTTCGCACTCTTAATTGTATATATTACCTAAAATGCTCGTACATAATCAATTAATATTTTATATAAAGCATCTTCATCTTCTACATTTATAGCACTATATGCAATACAAGAATCAAAATCTATTCTGATAATCCCACCATACAAGGAATTACTCTCATATTCATATACTATAAACCTTTCATCATCATTAATCAGTTCATAATAGTGTCCTGTTGGATATATCAGAGTATCTATACTTTTACCATATTGTAAATCTTCTTTTATTTCCGGAAAACTTCTTTTGATATATTCTAACTTTATATATGATGTGTCTGATACAAGTGTTATTGTTTCCAATTCATCATCTATAATTTGTTCATAACCTTCTGGTATTGTGAATTCTATAGTGTTTAATTTCATTTCTGTTTCTGGTAAGTCAAAGTTTTCTACTATAAATATTGTTGCTGTCATTACTGATAAAAAAATAGGAAGTGCACATATTTTTAATATCTCTAACTTTTTCTTTCTCTTGAAAATATTTATTAAACTAACTAAATTGTCATGTATTCTTTCTAAAAATGTTGGCTTAGCATTTACTATATCATATGTTGTATATATGATATCATCTTGCTCTTCTTTTTCTTCCTCTACATTATGATCTGATATTTCTTCGCTTTCATCTAATATTTCTTCACTTTCATCTAATATTTCTTCACTTTCATCTGATATTTCTTCACTTTCATCTAATATTTCTTCTTCTATAAAATCTTCTAAAGACGTTCCTCTTTTAGCACCACACCTTATACAAATATTCTTTTTTCCTATTTCAAATCCACAATTTTCACATTTCATATTTTTCCCCTTCATTTGTATACTATTAATTAAAAACATCTAACTTGTCCTATTTTTAATACCATTCAATTATTTCATTAATATTTTTCCTAGGTCTCCTATCCGGATATTGATCTTGATAACCTAAACTTATTGCATAATTTAATTCTAATTCTTCTTTATTTAGTATTTTTTTAATCTCATATTCTACATCAATAAAATCTCTGATTAATAATGAAGATATTCCTAAATCTACGGCTCTTAGGACCATATTTTGAGCGCATGCACCTATTGATAAACAATCTCCTACTAATCTTTTATCATTCTTTTCTTTAAATATTAAGATTAGAACAGGTGCTTCTTTCATTGCTCTTGCTGTTTCTTTAACACTACTTCCAGTTATATTATTGTCAATTTCATATTTGATCATAATATTAGCTATTTTTTCTTTTATTTCAATATTATCAATTACAAGAAATTGCCATGGTTGTCTATTTTTAGCAGATGGTGCAAGTGTTCCATAATATATGATGTCTTCTATAATTTTTTTCTCAATTTTATCACTTTTGAATTTTCTAATACTTTTTCTTTCCTTTATTGTTTCTATCAATTCCATATTATCACGTTCCCTTTCTCTAATCAATTAGCCATTTATTATTATTAAATAATATTACTGGCTTTAATTCTAATTTATTTGCCATAACTTTAACTGCATTAGCCATTTTAATTATGAAGTAATATGATTCTAGCTTTTTTTTATCACATTTTTCATCTACTTTAATGCTAACTTCTAATTTTGTTTCTGTTATTTCAATATATATATCTTCTATGTATAAAAATTGTTTCATAATGTCATCTTTCATTCCTGCTGGTGCTACTCTAGTTTTTTTTATATCCATTTTATCACTAAATATTAGAATTATTACATGTAAGTCAATATTATCAAATCCCGAGCTATGATTTAAAATTGCATTTAATACTCGTTCTTTATTTTTTAATTTAATTCTATTATTTTCAATATATTCTTTAGCCATTTCATAACTTCTTATTTGATGACCTTTCTTACCACAATATGCACCTATATCGTGTAATATTGCTGCAATTTGCATATCACGTATTTCTTCTTCATCTATTTTTAATTGCCTCATTATTTTTGTAGCCGTGTTCATAACATTTAAAGCATGTTGCATATTATGATATCCCATTGCATTTGGATCTATATTTTCAAAATCTTCTACATCTTTATATAGTTTAATTAATTTTTTATCATTAATAATTTCATCTATCTTCATACCACACACTCCTGCACATTTCTATAATATAGGTGTATTATATCATTTAATAATTATTTTACAAATATTTTTTCTAAATATTATTTGTAGATTTTATATTATAGATTATATTTGACAATTTATATAATATTTGATATATACTTTAGTTATATATATATTATTAGTAATCAAACAAAAGAATTTACGTTTGAAAGGAGAATTTTATGTCTATACAATTCGAAAAAGGAACTATTGAAAAACGGTATAATTTGTTAATTATACTTACACCCCAAGATGATACTTATACAGTACTACTCTTATTTAGAAATAATCCTGAGAAACCTTTTTATGGTTTATGGAATGCACCAGGTGGCACAGTAGAACAATATGAAAGACCAACTTATGCAGCATATCGAGAATTATTTGAAGAGACTAATATCTCAAAAGATGATTTGAATTTGAATTGGCTTAATACATTTGAGTTGTCTAATAATCGCTTGTTAGACGTTTTTTATGGAATACTATCAAATACTGACATCGAAGTAAAAACAAATGATATTGATGGATGTGATTTAAGTTGGATAAACATCCAAGATGTTTTTGATAAACCTGACCAATTTGCCCCTGATTTAGATTTATATATTAAATCAATTATTGAAAAACTTTAATGATGTGACAAAATGAAAAGAAAAAAGAAAAAATGCAAAAAGAGAAAAAAGTAAAAGAGAAAAAGGCAAAAAGCAAAAATAAAACGACCATTTAATAAATGGTCGTTTTATTTTGTTAATATTTTTTGTATATGTTTTGTATTATATATTTTTATAATACATTTTTAAGCACTATAGTTTTTATTCTAGACATTTCTTCTAATGTAGTCATAACTCCTTCATTACCTATTCCAGAATATTTCCATCCACCAAATGGCATTTCAAAAGATCTAAAGAAGCTAGCACCATTCACTACAGCACCACCACATTCTAATCTATCAGCTATTTGTATAGCTTTTTTAAAGTCATTTGATATTACACTACCACATAATCCAAATATTGATTGATTTGCTATTTCAACAGCTTCATCTGCTGTATCAAATCCAATTACAGATATTACTGGTCCAAATATTTCCATATCACTTGCAACTTCCATATCTTTAGTTACATTGTCTAATATTGCTGGATGATAATATGCACCTTCTCTTTTTCCGCCAAATACTAGTTTAGCGCCTTTTGATACCATTTCATTAACTTGGTTTTCTATTCTTTCAGCTGCTGCTATATTAATCATTGGTCCCATATCAGTATCTTCGTCCATAGGATTTCCTACTTTCAAGTTAGATAATACTGTTTTCATTCTATCAATAAATTCTTGTTTTCTAGAATTGTGTATTAAAAATCTTTTACTAGCACAGCAAACTTGTCCTCCATTATATAGTCTTCCCCATATCGTTTCATTTACACATAAATCCATGTCACCATCTTCTAAGAATATAAATGCATCATTTCCACCTAATTCTAAAGTTACATGTGTTAAATTTTTAGAAGCTGTTCCCATTGTTTGAATACCTGCTTCTGTCCCACCTGTTAAAGATATTAAACTAACATCTTTGTGTGCTGCTAATGCTTGTCCTACAATCGGACCATCTCCTGTTATTATTTGAATACATCCTGCTGGAACCCCTGCTTTTATCATTAATTTTGTATATTCAATTAATGTTAAAGGATTATAGTTTGATGGTTTTACTATAATACTATTCCCCATAATTAATGCAGGTGGTACTTTTTGACAGAATAAATCACTTGGGAAATTAAATGGTATTATTGCTGCAATAACTCCTAAAGGGTATCTTTTAACTATTTGAATTGTTTTAGCTTGTCCTGCTTCACTTCCTGGTTCTATACTTTCACCATATAAATGTTTAGCTTTTTCTATAAATGCTGTTGCACCTATTTTTACATTTGCTAACTCTCCCCTAGCTTCTTTTATCGGTTTTCCTGTTTCATTTGATAATAGTATTGCTAATCTTTCTTTATTTTCTTCTATTAGATCAACAAATTTATATAATATTTCTGCTCTATCATATATAGATTTTTCTTCCCATTTTTTTTGTTCTATTTTAGCCACCTTAACTGCTGTATCTACATCTTCAACAGTTACATTAGGTACTTCTCCAATTACTTCTTGATTTGCTGGATTTACTATTTTAATTGTTGCTCCATTTGATGCGCCACTCCAGTTGTATCCTATTAAATTATTCATAACACTATTCTCCTTTTTATGAGTATCTTTCCTACAAACTAGAATTTCATTACTCCCATTTTTATCTGTATATGCTATAGTTTCACACGTAAAATTCTTTTTTGCTTTTTCTCTATGATCTCTTCATTTAGCGAATGCTGTGAATGATAGCATTAAACCTCCAGCTGTGTTTGCACTATGATCTGTAACTCCATATTCACCAAATGTAAATATTGTCATAAATGGAACACCTTTTGCTTCATTTCTTATTTTTTCAACAACTTCATCTACTCTTTCTGAAATTCCTAATCTTCTTCCACCACAATGAACTAATAAATATGCACCTACATCACTATCCATTTCTGTATTAACTTCCTTCATTGTTTTTTCTGCTGCTTCTATTAATCCGTCTATTGTTCCTTCCATTTGAATAATAGCTGTGTGTTCTGCTAAATCGTTACCTACATTCATAGTCTTATCTTTGTTTCCATTCATAGGATGACGAATAGCTACTAAATCTCCTAACATATTTTTAACACCTAATGGTTTTGTTATTGTTTTTACTAAAAGATTTCCACCTTCTAGGTCTTTTACTTTTTCTCCTGTCCACTCTGCATATTTTTCTAATGCCGGAACACCATCTATTTCAACTAATTTTCTTTTACCATCTAATTTTGTAATTATTCCTACATTATCTGTTTCTGCATATTCACCTGTATATACATTTACCATTTCTTTTTCTGTACAGAATAAAGCTATTGCCACACCTTCTCCGAAAACACTATTATTATCATATATTTTCCATTTACCTTCTATTGTATTATCTGCTGCACTTCCTCCAAATACTGGTATGTTTCCAACTACATCTTCAATACCTTTCATGTAATCTTCTTCTTCTCCTGGTGATGCTGCCATATAGAAATATGCTGGTGAACAATGTTCTCCTAATTTAGCCATAGCTTCCTCAGCTACTTTTTTTCCTGTTTCTCTTGCCGTTCCTTCTTTTTTAGATGCTGCTACACCTACTTTTAAATCAGGATCTCCTAATGCTAAAATTCCAGTGTATCCATCTGGTCCTGTAATAAATCCGTCTGGTACGATTATTCCTGCACTTGACGTACATCCAATAATCGGTGCTGTTCCCAACACTGTTTTAGCACCTTCTAATACTTTTTCTACATCACTATCTACTGATGTATAAACAAAAGCAACTTTTGTTTCCATTAAGTCTACTACTGCTTTTTTTGCAGATTCTTTACCTTGAAGAAAACTATCCTTATTAATACTCCAACTAACATTTGATTTTAACATAAATGCCTCCTATTTAATTTATTTTACCTTCAAATTATATCAATAAAATTTTTTTTGTTCAATATTAAAATACAATGTCATAAAAATGTAATATTTGTCAAATTAACACATATTTATATGAATTAAATCTCTACAATTTGTATAAAATCAAACTCTTCACATTTACATAAAACTTGACCCTATTGCCTTATCTATGATATAATATTACTATTCTATCCGAACATCAGGAGTAATAAAAGATGTATAGTTTATATCCTCGCAAAATAACTATTTTGAGGTACCTAATGAGTAACAGCAACCCTGTTGAAGTATTTCCAGGTTCGATTCAGAAATGGTGTATTGATCAAAATATAACTTTTGATAATTTCATTTCTATTTTACAACAAGGAGGAATTACAAATGCAAAAGATGTTGAACTAGATACTACTGATAATCCTAATATATTTAGATGTACATCTAACGAAACTGCTTATTCTTTTAAATTAGCATTTCCTGAGGATTTTTCAGACAACACCTATAGACTAAAAGTTTCAGATCACTATACATGCTCAATTAAAGAGTTTATTTGTAGTCCTGATAAAAACTTTCCTGATAAGATTGAACTCTTATTACATAAAGCTTTTTTATCTGATTCTTATTCAAAACTCGCATATAAAATTGATAATTCAGGAGTAGAATTAAGATTTTATTGTAATAAAAAACAAAACTTTTTACAAATAATTTCTTCTCTTCATTCATTTGAAGATATTTCTGATTATAAGTCAAATTATCAATCTTGTATTTTTGATTTAGAAACTTTTTTTCACAGGAAAGATCCTTTACAAACTTATTCTAGTATAGAAGCTAAATTCATAGAACTTTTATCCAACCACGGAGTGATTGAATCTATGAATGCTAATTCTCATACACATAGAGATTTTGTAGTTAAACTTTTGCTTGAAAATACTTAAATACTAAAAGAGCACTTTTTAAGTGCTCTTTTGATCTTACTAACCGAATTGTTTTTATGTTATTTCTTTTTGTTATTTCTTTTTATCGATTTTATTGACTTTATTGACTTTATTGTAATTCTTCTTTTTCTTAATATTTTCTGCTTAATTTAAAATAAATCTTTAAATTTATTAAATTCTATTGGTTTTGAATAAACATATCCTTGAATATTATAACATCCTATTTGCTTTAATACTTCTATTTGCTTTTTATTCTCAACACCTTCTGCTAGTATTTTTATATTTAAAATATTAGATAAGTCTACTATATTTTTAACTACATTTAAGTGTTTATCACTAAATGTTATTGCATCAATAAATGATTTATCAATTTTTATAACATCTATTGGCATTTCAATTATAGAACTGTATGAAGAATAACCACTTCCGAAATCATCTAACATTAACTGATATCCTTTTATCTTCAATTCTTTTAAAATTTTAATTAGTATTTCAAAATCGTCAACTGCTGATGATTCTGTTATTTCAAATTCTATCCATTCTCTTTCTACACCATGTTTTTCTACATTCACCTCAATAAAGTTAATTAAATTAGTATTGAATAGTTCTAATCTTGATAAATTAACGGATATAGGAATTATTTTTTTATTCTGATTTTTTAATATTTCTAAATCCTTACACACTTTAGTAAATATAATTCTATCAATAGTTGAAATATAATTCGCTTTTTCTGCTATAGGTATGAACTTCCCTGGTGCTATCAATCCTTTTTCAGGATGCATTATTCTAACTAGTGCTTCAGCCCCAATTATTTCATTGTTTCTACTATCATACTTTGGTTGATAATGTACTATGAAATAGTCTTTTTCAACCGCTTCTTTAATATCATTTTCAACTAGCATTCTTTCTTTTTCCATTCTCATAATTTCATCATCATATTCTTTATATATTTGATCAACACTATTTTCTATTAGCATTCTAGTTAAATTTGCATAATTAATGTATTTTATTAATTGTCTAGAATTTATATCATAACAAACACCTGCTGATATATTTAATTGTATATTTACTTTTCCATTTTCAGAAAATTTAACTAGTTTCTTATTAATTTTTTCCAATAATTCTCTTATTTCTAATGAATCTTCATATTCTTTAATAATTATAAACTGAGACTCTGTTACTCTTACTAAATTGCTGTATGTTTTTAATTCTTCTTTTAAAATATCATATAATTCTAAAATAATTTTATTTGCTTTTTCTATTCCAAAAATTTCATTAATACTAGAAAATCTTTTTATGTCTAAATAGATTAGACTATATTTTTTATTATTTTCTATTAAATTATCTATTTTCATATATAAATAATTCAAGTTAAAACCTTTTGTTAAATTATCTATATATGCTACTGTATATAATTTTTTCATATGTTTTTTTCTCTGCCTAAACATATATGAAGAACCAAATATAAATATTATTAATGTTACAAGAAGAGCTATATATAAATCTCTTCCAACAATCTGAATATCTGAATTTATATATTCAGTGTCTACAAATGATAATAGATATAATGTGCTATTGTACACTTCTAAAGTTGTTATACTTAAATATTTTTCATCACCAAGTAATGTGACCTTTATTGTTTGATGATTATTGTTATTTAATATTTTATTAACACTTTCTACAACATCTTCTTTATTTTCATTTTGTATAATATCTATAATATTCTCTCCATTTAATTGTGCGTTTTTATCTAATATTATTGTTTTATCTGAACTTATTAAGGAAAAATATCCTAATCCATCAAATATTTTATTATTTAATATTTCGTCTAATATATCAATATTTAGCCATGCTAAAATTACTCCCGTAACTTCATTGTCTTTTTCTAAAGATGTCGTATATACTAAATATATATCTCCATTCTTATCAATTTGTTTTGTTAGAATTTCCTTTCCTTTTATCGCCTCTTCAAAAAATATTGTATCTTTTATTCCATTCAGACTTCCATTTCCATCTTCTTGTATTAATATATTTCCCTCTATATCTGTATAATTTATTATCATGTTTTCATTTGATAAATTGTTAATCTTATTTATTTCTTCTTGTATATTGTATGAATCCAATTTTGAATAGAACTCTTTAATCATCTTAGTTTCTTTAATATAATATTGTATTTTTTCATATATTACTTCTGTTTGTTTTTTTGATATCTCTTGTAAGTTATTTTCTAAATTACTTTCTAAGTTTTCTAAATTATTTTGAATTATAAAAAAACTATATATACTGTATAAAAGGATTACAATAATAACTACTATAAGCATATATTTGACTATTTGCCTATTTTCATCAATTAAATTTTCTTTCATTTAAACCTCACTCATACTATTTTTTGTTTTTATTGTCTAATTTATACAAAAAAAAGAAAACAATTAATAATTAAACTATAATCATTAAAGTTTTCTCTATTATTTATTTTTATTTATTATCTTATATTATCTAAATATTTTGATTTTTTAGTTTTATGTATAACACTATACTTGTTATAATTTGCACACTTATTAATCCTATTACTATTTTCAACACTAAATCTAATTCATAATTGACTAATATAGCTGAGAATATTAACCCTAATATTGTTCTGAATAATTTTCTTAAAAATGCTAATAATACCAAAACAGATTGTTGATTCTTCTTCTCTGTTATTTTTAAAGCTATATCTTGTATATATATTCTAATAGGATCTCTTATAAATAAGATTATAATATACCCTAAAGACATTGTTATATATTTAACGAGTAGTATTTCATCCAGTTTTGCTCCAATAAGAATCAAGAGTATTGCTACTATTAATATTATAGGTATAGCTATAATGACCTTTGGCTTAATTTTATTATGTATTTTTTCAAATATAACATTTGCACCTACTCTAAATATTCTAGATATAAAGATAATTATTCCTAAAATAATTGCTGTGTTTTCTATGGTAAAATTCGTTGCTAATTCATATTGTATTAAAAGTTTTCCTTCTCCTTGCCCTTCTGATATTAAAGCTAATATTATTCCATAAAATAATATTGTTAAAATTAATATTTTTGAATATTTTTTCTTATAACCTTTTTCTACTTCATTTTTTTTATCATCTACACTATTTTTATCATTTGAATATTCTTTTATTTGAAAAGATAATATAAATACAATAACACAAGATAATATACAAAATATCATTGGTAGGTAGGCATTCATATTAAACAATATACTTGCAAATAATGATATTATCATTGTTATAACCGCATATATAGTATTTCCCCTTGACTGTATTTTTATATAACTACTTCCTTGCGAATCTAAATTCAAATTATTTCTCAATATAGCATTACTCATATTTTGTAATGAAAATGCTATTTCTACTAAACTTTTTCCTAAAACCAATATAAAATAATTTGTTCCTAATGTTAATGTTATACTCCCTAACAATAGTAGTAAACTTCCTAATTTTACTGAATTTTCATTTCCTATTCGTTTTATCAATTTGTATAATGGTATTTGTACCAACATACTTATCAATATTGAGACAGATGCAAAAGATACCACTTCACTTGCACTAAATCCCTTTACAGTTGTCAAAAATAGTGTGTCAATAACTATCCAAAACAATAAGTCTGATGATAATCCTGAAAACCACGGATATATTTTATAAAATTTCTTTATTTCACTCTTCATCTTAACTTCTTTCTTTACTACTTTTAATTCATATTAACAGTAGTTATATTTTTTGTCAATGAGATATTATCACCTAAAAACCAAGTTTTCTTGCATTTTATGTAAATTTATGATATACTTCAAGCATTATGAAAAAGTTCATACAATTTTAACAACTAGACATTTGTAAATGTCTTACAACAGAAAGGATAATGACTATGTTTAAAACAACTAAAAACAAAATCGACCCAAACATCAAATTTAAAAATCCTCAATCTGAAAAAGATTTTCTTCGGAATATAGGAGTTCTAGAGCTACAATCATATAATATCTCAAAAATTTTTGCATTTTTATCTCCTGGAGACAAATTCACAATATCAGGTGTATATAAAAATCATAATTATACAACAGATACATTTTATGTTCAACCTGAAACTGTTAGAAATTTCGAGATATGTTTTTCAAACGATCATGCTATTGTCACCCAAGATTGTACTATCTATAAGTTCAAACCATCACATATAGAAAAACCTACAGAATGTTTATATCCTACTTTTAGGTTTGGAGAATATTGCAGTCCTCTGATAAATGTGTTTTACATTAGAGATTTTAGTAACTCACCTTTTTCTAGTTATGATATTATCTATGAAATTAACAAAGATAGTTATAAAATCAGCACACAGACAGACTCTATATCTTTGATGTTAAAAATAAAACTAAAAAAACATGACCCATTTACTTATTTTAAATTACAACGATTAAATGTATGGTTAGATATTTACTTAAGGAAATTAGTGTTTAAAAATTCATTTTATCAAACATATATGGTTTATGGTGAAATTATGAAATCCTTAGATATTCCAGTTGATTTGGTTGAAAATATTGAGTTAGAATTTGAATCTCATGTATTGAATATCTCAGATGATAATTTAAAATTTGGTTCAAATGATTTCGAATTTTCTTTTAATGTTTTAAGAGATTCATATTCATTAGTATATCCTCCTTATGTAACAGAAAATATGTTTGATTCAGATTATATAGAAGAACTTAATGCTCGTCTGTATAAGGATAAATATAATGAATCTGATAATCAAAATTCTAACACTGAAAGTTGTTCTGAGGATAAAACATCTGAACAAAATATTTTTGATATCTATGACAAATTACTTTCACTTCATGATTTCTTAAACTTTAAAAATGAAGATATTGTAAATTTAAAAATTAAAGACAATAATTCAATTTTAGAGCTAAAAGATACTTCAACTTCATTAAGAATATGTTCAAATGATGGAACTAAAGAATTATCTTTAACATTATCAGATGACGTACCTTCTTACAGTTTTCTTTCGCACTTGCTATATGACTTATTGATAGATGATTGTTTTATAGACTGTGATTTTGAAAAATATTTGAAAGATGTTTTATGTTCTTTGAATATTAATGAGTTTTTTATGAATCTATTCAAATTGAAATACAATGATATATGTTTTTTAAAAGAAGTTAATAAATCTTCAATTGCAATCACACATATTTCTACTAGTTTCGGAGTTATTACCTATGACATTTTAAATTCAAGCTGGACTCTAAATACGAATGAATATACTTTATTTGGAAAATTTTCTAATTTTGACGAACTTGGTTTTGTTTTTGACTGCAATCCAGATGTACTTAATAAATTTAAACTTTATGAATTTATTTCAAAATATATTTTACCAAATTCAAAGGATTATTCAAATTTCTTATTACAAATTAATTCTACTAATCCAATTCAATTTAATACGTGTTCTAAAGAACAAATTGAAGAATTAGGTTTTACAGAACTTGTTGAAAGTGTAAATAAGTCTATATCTAATTATTTAGATAATATTATCCCTATAAAAAGCTACTAATAGTAGCTTTTTTGTTGCTTTTTGTCTAAAAATGTATTATACTCCTCTCATATAGTAAATACTAAAATATTAAAAATGACTAAATTTAGTCACAAGGAGGATTTTATGTCTATTTTCGGAAAATTTTTCAAACCAAGTACTACAGCCTCAAATAATACTGAAAAAATCAAAGAACCAATTTTAGTAAAAGATTATTCTTCTCAAAAGATACTATTTACTAATGGATGCACAGCTAAATCATTTGAAAAAAGTATTTCGCATTTGTCTTCAAATTTTCGGTTAGAGTATTTTATTTCTTTTTTTGAAAAACACAATATCTCATTCCCAATTAAAGTTTCTTTTCATGAAATTCACATGACAAACTTTTTTTTAGAATGTAAAAATGAAGCATCACCTTTTAAATTACAAATTGATTGTGATTGTCTAAGATTTACTCACACTAGTAATGGTTTTAAAATTGTAGAAACTTATGATTTACAATTTAATTTAAAGACACGCGCTGTTTCAAAGAAAAACATAAACAATATTACAGGCCCAAATTATTATATTTATACTTGTTTTTCTACAGATTCTTTGACAATTACATCTTCTTGTACAGGTGAAGTTGTTTTGGATGTATTTTTAAAACATTCGTCAGATCTTAGTATTGTTCAAAATCTTTATATCGTGAATGAAAATTTTGAAAATGCAATAATAAACTCAAAATCTGCTGATATCACTGAATTATATAATCTTTTTGTAGATTTATATAATCTTACACCAAATGATTTATCTAAGATTGAATCTCTTCTATTAAAATCTAAAGATTGTACGCTTCATTATGTGTTTGGAAATCTAACTTCTCAATTATATAAGTTAAATTTCAATGATCCGTCTTTTGACGAATGTGGCTCTTTAGAAATAGAATATTTATCGAAATCTTGGACATATAAATCAAAACTATTTACACTTGAATTTTCAAACCCTACAGATAAATTAGTTTCAGATGTATCTCAAAATGCTTATGTATTAAAAGTTGAACATTCTCCTATTAATTTGGATCGTTTCAATTTATTCGAAAATTATTTCAATTTAATTGCAAATAAAGATTGGACAAAAATGACCAATTTTATTAACAATAGAGTTAATATCAAGCGTTATAAAAGAAGTTATTATAACTCTTTTTCTCCTATTGTATTTTATTTAACAGCTGAACAATTACGTGATTTTAAATTAGAAACTTTTGTTACTAAAATCGAATTAGCTGTGGAAGATTTTTTTAAATCAAAAAAAGAAATTGAAAAAGAATCAAAATAAGATTTAATAAATGATTAAACACTAATTACTTTGAAAAATCAGGAAAAAATCAAAAGTAAACAAAAAATAATAAAACGAGTATTTACTCGTTTTATTATTTTTTGTTTTACCTAATTTAAATCTTATCCATGTTTTTATCAATACTTTTATCTTTTATATACTTAATAGCTACACAAATAGCTGTATATATAAAGAATATTGTAAGGATTATTGGTCCAAAATTATCTGTTAGCATCCCATCTTTTAAATAATATTCAAATCCTAAACTAATTATACCTGATATAACAGTAACCATATTCATGCACCCTATTATCAAAAATAATATTATTAAAACCTTAGGATTTTTATCTCTATTACTTAAATATGAACTTTTAAATGTCGTTACTGTTATAAAATAAATTGTAGGAATTGTTATTAATATTAATGCTTGTATCATAGAAGGTGCCCATACATAATACTGCCCTACAAATCCATTAATAATTACTAGTATTAGAGTCATACAAAAACATTGTGCAATAGCCTTGTACCTTATGCTCATTTGATATTCATCAAAATCAATGTTAAAATTTTTTTTTTCTTTTCTCTCACTACTTTTCATCTTCTTCTACCTCCCAAAATAAATCATTTAATGTTTTATCTAATGCTTTACTGATTGATATGCATAAATTAATTGATGGATTATAGTCACCTTTTTCAATTGCATTTATAGTTTGACGACTAACATTTACTGCTTCTGCTAACTCTGTTTGTGTCAAATCTTTTGAAACTCTGGCAGATTTTAATTTTAAATTTTTAGCCATATCTCTCACCTCTTAATTATATTATATGCTTCACTTTACTTTTTGTCAAGTTTATTTTACATTTATCTGTATTTTTCTATCTTTTTACTTTTTAAAACATATCGAAAAAAATAATATTAATAGCACATTCCTAAAAAATCCAATTTATTCAAAATTTCCCTTTATTTATTAAAAAGTTTGTGATATACTTTCCTTGTTAATTGACAATAAGGAGGAATAGAAAATGCCAATTATTAAAGAAGTTTATGCTCGCGAAGTTATTGACTCTCGTGGGAACCCTACTATAGAAGTAGAGGTTAGTACAATGTGTGGTGCGTTTGGACGCGCTATGGTACCATCAGGTGCTTCAACAGGTGAAAGAGAAGCATTAGAATTAAGAGATGGTGATAAATCAAGATTCAAAGGAAAAGGTGTATCTAAAGCTGTTGCTAACGTTAATGACGTTATAGCTGGAGCTGTTGTAGGATTAGATGTTACAGATCAAAATGCTGTTGACAAAGTAATGCTAGATTTAGATGGAACTGATTTCAAATCAAATTTAGGAGCTAACGCAATCTTAGGTGTATCTATGGCTTGTGCGCATGCTGCTGCTGATTACTATGGTATGCCATTATACAGATACTTCGGTGGATTTAATGGAAAAACTTTACCGGTTCCAATGATGAATGTTGTTAATGGTGGTAGTCATGCTGACTCTACTGTTGATTTTCAAGAATTCATGATTATGCCAGTTGGAGCTAAAGACATTAAAGAAGCTTTAAGAATGGGATCTGAAACTTTCCACAGCTTACGTTCTGTTTTAAAATCAAAAGGATATAATACTAACGTAGGTGATGAAGGTGGATTTGCACCAAGTTGTAATGACGGAAATGAAGAACCATTAAAATTAATAGTTGAAGCAATTAAAGCTGCTGGATATGTTCCAGGTACAGATATTTGTATCGCTTTAGACGTAGCTGCTTCTGAATTCCATAATAGAGAAAACGGAACTTATGATTTAGTTAAATCTGGACAAGGTTCTAAAACAACTGAAGAAATGATCGATATGTATGCTGAATGGTGTGAAAACTACCCTATCGTTTCTATTGAAGATGGTTTAGGAGAAAGCGACTGGGATGGATGGAAAAAATTAACTGACCGTCTTGGAGCTAAAATCCAATTAGTTGGTGATGATTTATTTGTTACGAATCCTAAAATCCTTAAAGAAGGTATTGATAAAGGAATAGCAAATTCAATCTTAATCAAAGTTAACCAAATCGGTTCTTTAACAGAAACATTTGATGCTATAGAAATGGCTAAAAAAGCTGGATATACTTGTGTAATTTCTCATAGATCTGGAGAAACTGAAGATACTACAATAGCTGATATTGCTGTTGGTTTAAATGCTGGACAAATCAAAACTGGTTCAATGAGCCGTACTGATCGTATAGCAAAATATAACCAATTACTTCGTATAGAAGATCAATTAGGATCAGTTGCTGAGTATCAAGGTAAAGATTGTTTCTACAATGTTTAATCTTAAATAAATACTCTTGAATATATAATTTAGATATATTCTCAAAGAAATAAAACCACCAGTTAGCTGGTGGTTTTATTTCTTATTTCTTATTTCTTATTTCTTATTTTTTATTTCTTATTTTTTATTTCTTTTGTTTTTAATTGTTTTAATTTTAATTGTTTTAATTTTAATTGTTTTAATTTTAATTGTTTATTAAACTCTTAATTATTTTTTCTACTTCTCTTGGATTTTCTATAGATTCAAATATAAACCCTAACTGATCTTGAGTATGATCTGTTGAAATATATGTTTTTAAACTATTCACTTGTTCTTTCTTATTATTTGGTATATTTTCAGCCCAATTTTTAGCAATTTGCAAATCTCCAAATTTATTGTCTTTTGTTATATTTAATATCGTTATAAGTTCATATTCTTTTATATTTCCAGAAACTAATCTTTTTTTATTCCCTATATATTTTAATATTCTGCTATTCGTAACACAATATTGATTATTCTTTATAATCTTATTTTTTAAATACACTTTATATAATATTCCATGTATTAACAAAATCTGAAATACACCGAAAATACCTATTGCAAAATACAATTCGTTTGTATTTGCTTCTGGGTTATTTCCTATCTGTGAACTAAAAATAATAAATATTTGTACAATAAGTATAAATACTATGAAGAGTATTTCTTTTACTATATTTTTATTACCTTTACTTAAATTTGGTTTTCCTTCATAAATAATTTCTTCACCTATTAATAATTCATTTTTAAAATTAAATTCTTCTTTCATATTTTTTCCTTTCGTACTATGTATATTTTTAAATATATTTTTAAATATATTTTTAATTGTATATTTAAAAACCTAAGTATAGCATATATAGTCCAATTGTTAATATTAATATTCCTATTATTGTTTTAATTATCTTATTCCATTTTCCAAATTTTTCATTAGTCAATATTTTTTTAACAGCTCCTACTGATGTCCCTGCAAAAATAGCTAATACTCCATGTCCAATAGAATATATTAAAAGCAACCCTATCCCCCACATCAAATTTCCTTGACCTGCGACAATTGCAAGTATCACAATCAAAACAGGTGTAGCACATGGTGAAGAAAACACACCTGATAAAATACCAGCAAATAATGCACCTATATATCCTTTTTTCTTGTTTTTTGATACTAAATATGTAGATGGAATTATTTGAATTAAATCCCATGTTTGTAATGCCATAAGTAGCATTATTATTCCTAAAATTATGTACCAAATACTTGATGAATTTCCTATTAAATTCCCTGCTAACGATGCTACTATACCAAGTGTTGTAAAAGTGATAGCTGCCCCAATAGCAAATACTAATGATAATTTAAATGCTTTTTTAGGATTATCTGATGTTCCACCCACAAATCCAATAATTAGTGGTATTGAAGATAATGAACATGGAGTTAATGATGTTAAAATTCCTGCTACTAAAGCAACTATAGGTGCTAACCACATATTCATACTTATTTGAACACTCATTTCATTTAACATTTGCTCTATCATATCGTTGCTCCCATCTCTGCTAATATTATTTTCATTTCTTCTTCAGTTAATCCTCCTTGATGTGTAGTATATACTGGCGTATCTGTTCCTTCTATAACGTATACTTGAAATCCTGAGATCGAATTAATTACACTCTCACTAGGTTCATATGGAGTTCCATCTGGATTAATAAATATTTGTGTTGGTATTATAGATACTGGTAAGTTCTCTGCTGCTTCTGGATATTTCCATACATCAACAAATTGTATTATTGCTTTCTCTTGATATTCTAGATTCAATTTTTCTAATACTGGTGCCATTTCAACACATGGTATGCATGAATCTGCTCCGAAGTCTAATATTATAGGCATTCCTTTTTCTTTCAATTCATTTAAGTTTACACTTGAAATATTTAATGGTATTTCAAGATTTGCGCTGATATTTTCATTTTGAGTTTCTGAATAATATTTTATTAACCATAATATAGCAACTAATGCTATTATTATCGTAATAACTACTATTAAAGTAATCCTTTTCTCTTTCTCTACTCTCATATTATCTCCTTTTCATATCAATTTTTTTTGATGTATTTGAATTATATTCTAGTAATTTATAAAAATCAATATATTTTGATAATTTTATTTAAAATCATTTAATTGATTTTTTATTGTTTTTTTGTTATAATGTTACAATATGTAAACACAATTTAAATATAAAAGCTGTAGCTTTTGAAAGGAAATTAATATGAATAATACACTTCCACTTAGCACCACTTTAAATTTCCAAGGATTTTTAAAATTTTTAGTGCGGAAACAACTCTCAAAACAACTAGAACCATTTAATCTATCATTGTCCGATTTAGAAAATTTAGTATTACCTAAATCTAATAGCAAAATAACCATTACTCGTGAAAGATCTATTAATTTTGTTTTTTATTTTTATTCTGATACACTTAAAGGAAAATTCAGTATTTTAAATGAAATGATTTATTTGGAATATTCTGATGAAGAAACAAGAGCAAACTACAGATGTACTTTTTGTAAAAATAAAAATAAAGCTAAAATTAATAGTATTGCATGTTTTCCATATGATACAGGAAAAAATGTTGAACATTTTGATATTTTGACTATTGAGAACGGCCTATTTCTTTATATACACTTTAAAGAAAGTAATTTATTCACATTACAATTAAACCATAAAAGTACTGATACTGAAGTTATTTTGGATCAAAACTTATTATATAGTTTTGTTAATAGAATATTAGAACTAGATATTGTTCCCTCTGATTATTATTCTTCAGAAAAAAATTTTTCCGAATTATGCAAAGATATTTTTAATATTTTAAAAGAAAGCTTCCATTTAGAAGCTCCTTCATTAAGATATATTCAAAATTATTCAAATTTATTATTATATAATGATTTTAATACTTCTAATCATTTAATTGGAAAATTCTTTTAAAAACAAAAAAAACACCTATGTAGGTGTTTTTTGTTTTTTGTTTTTTGTTTTTAATCTTCTTTTACTTGTCTCTTAATGCTTCATCTCTTATTTTTGATATTATTTATTTTATTTTTTATTGTTTTATATTTCAATATTTTCAAATAATGAATATATTGAGCATCCTAATTTTTCTTCAATATGTTTTTTTAATTTTAAAGCTTCTAATATATGATATTCCGTGTTTTCATGTACACCTTTCCTGCTTATTATTTCAATTATTCTTTTCTCCAAAGTAGTTTGCTTTGTATAACACATTAAATCACATAATGATATTATTCTATTGTACATAGTACTTTTATATTCTTTTATAAACTGTTCTTTTTCATTTGACATCTCTACTATACCGCCAGCGACACAAAGAGGATCATTGTTTAAATATGAATGCATTATACATATTTCAGCATATTCTTTCGGATACCCTAATTTAACTATATATTTATATCCTTTATCTTCATGATTCTCGCTAGATTCAATTTTCTTTCCTATATCATGAATATATCCTAAAACTATTGCTTTCTCTTTATCCAATCCAAGTTTTTCTGCAATTACTCCAGCTGCATTTCCTACTAAATATGAATGTTTTATAAAATCTATATTCTTTTTTTGCTTTTCTAATTCTAATTTTGTTTGTTCCAATATTTCTATAGCTTCTTCTTTTCTCATTCTACACTTTTCACTTCCTGTTAAATTTCAATTTTATTATATATTATTATATATTTTTTTACAATCATTTTATTATTAAAAAATTCATTGACAAAATGATTAATTAGTGATATTATATTTATGTAAACATTTTGTTTATTTCTAGATTTCTACATATTTTCATGTAGGTTTGTATTGTAGATTTAATTAAAGTCTAGAACCCCCTATGAAGCTAACATATTGTTAGCAACAAATTGAGGCCTGTAATAATGGGCCTCGCTTTTTTTTATTTATTTTTTACTTTTTATTGACTTTTCTTATTTCTTATATTAATATGTAATTATATAAAATTTAGATTATTAAGATGTGTAGCTTTGAGGAAAGCATAATTTTTTATCTTTTTGATAAAAGATTATAATAAGTAGGTTCGACTCCTACCACATCTGCCGAAGTCTCTAATGAGACTGTTTCTTTTTATTTTCCTCCTTAAAAAAACGACAACTATTATAGTTGTCGTTTTTTTGTTATTTTTATTATTTCCCTCATACTTATTTTTAATATTATTTTATAACACACATATCTCTCTATTTGATATTTGTTCTTCTACTTCATTCTTATATGGATATTTTTGTGTTAAGCCTTCATATATTATTTTATCTACTAATAATTCATAAAAATCAAATGGCTTTATGTGATGTGGTTTTATATTTGTAAACAAATTAATACCCACATTCCTTAATATTATTGTTATCCATTCTGAACAGAAAAATCTTTTTTCATATTTTATACCATTTCCAAATAGCAACATTGTAACAAGGCCCGGGAAATTATATTTATATTTTTCTTTATTATTCCAATAATAATTTACTATTTTTTTCAGTTCCATATATTGCTCTTCATTTATTTTCAATTCAATTACTGTGATTTTACTTACATCTTCTTTTTTCTTAAACATTCCGTCATTTATATCTTCTCTAGCTAATCCAGCATCAAATATATTATACATTCCTTTTCTAGTAAAGGCTATCATATCATCTAAACTATTTTCAAACGAAATTCCCATATGAACATATTTATTGCAATTTCTTTTCCCGCGTTTTAAAATATCTGCTCGTTTCCTTAGTAGTTTTTCTGGAATTGTTTCATTTGTACTTAAAATCAAGTAAATACTTCTCTTATTCTCCATTTTTATACCTTTTATCTTTTAATATTATTTATTATTCATTAATTATACAATATACTTTTAAATTTTTCAATAATAATATATTCTAAATATTTTCATCCATATATATTATTTGTTTTTTTTATCAATCTATGTTACTATTAAAATAAATTTAAAAGGAGATTTTGTTATGGGAAAAAGATTTAAAACTAATTCTGATAAATCAAATAAATCAGATAAAAAAATATCAAATAAAAATAGAAACAATACTATATTGTTGTTAAAAAGTATCTCTACAATTTTTTTATCCATCATATTATTTATTCTTTGCATTTATGCATATCCCACTCTACAAATCCATTTACAAAATGCAGAATGTACAGATAAGTACTGTTCTTATATTGAAACAAGTATATTACCTTCTGATTCCGAATTAGAAAGCAATTCTTTAGAAAATGATAAAAGTTTTACAATTTCTGCTATTGGTGATGTCATGTGTCATAATACACAGTATTTTGATGCATATGTAAGTTCCTCAAATACATATAATTTTGATTATGTATTTGAAGAAATTAAGCACTATACATTAAATAGTGATATAACTATAGGAAGTTTAGAAACTACTTTTGCTGGTGCTGATCGTGGCTATAGTAATTACCCTACCTTCAATTCTCCCGATGCCTTAGCATATAGTTTGAGTAATATCGGTATTGATATTTTATCAACTGCTGGAAATCATGCATTAGATAAAGGTTTTTCTGGTTTATCTAGAACTATTGATGTATTGAATGACGCGGGAATTTCTAGTGTTGGTACATATAAATCTGAGGAAGAACGAAACACAATCCTATTTAAGGAAATAAATGACTTGAAAGTAGCCTTTTTAAGTTATACCTATGGAACTAATGGTATTCCTGTACCGTCTGACAAGCCGTATAGTGTTAATTTAATAGATAAAAATTTAATCTTAAAAGACATTGAATCTGCTAAATCTCAAAGTGCTGATGTTATTATAGCTTCTATGCATTGGGGAACTGAATACAGTACCAGTGCTAATGATGAACAAATAGATTTAAGAGATTTCTTATTTGAAAATGGTGTTCATATAATTTTTGGAAATCATCCTCATGTCGTTCAACCTATGGAAAAAGTTACTCTTTCACATGAAGATGGAACTACTACAGAACATTTCGTATCATATGCTTTAGGAAATTTTATATGTGATCAAAATTATACAAATACACGAAACTCTGCAATTTTAAGTTTAGAAATAACAAAAAAATCTAGTGGCGAAATATTAATTGATACTGTTGAATATACTCCTATTTACATGTATAAAGGATCTAGCGGTCTTCAAAGAATGAAATTAATGGATATTGAAACAAATATATATAATTATGAAAACAACCTTGATACCTCTATTTCATCTTCAACATATAACTTACTAAAAACGGAGTTAAATCAAGTTACAAAAATATTGGGTGATGAAATATATTGATACTTAAAATATGGATTTAATATAATTAGAAAGAAAAGATATGATAATAATGAATAACTTTCATTTTTATCATATCTTTTAAATTATGTTTTTATTAACATTAAAACATCTTGAACATCCATTAAATCATCATAATTATTAAATCTAACTGTGTATGTAACATTTTCTGTTTCTGTATGCATTTTAACTGCTGTTACACGTGCATTTAGACTTTTCATTTCTTCATATGCTTTAAGTTTTTGACCAAAAATTTTATAAATTTCTGATAAGTCTTTAATTAAAACCTTTTCTACGTCGATATTTTCTGGTTTTTTAAGATTAAATTTAATATGGTCTGTTTTCATTTCTACTCTACACATGTTCTATACCTCACTTTTAATTTTTTCTAAAAAGTGAGTAATAATTCTTTCTCACTAGTTAGTTTGAAAGAATTAAACTTTTCTTCTATCACATTTTATCACATTTTTCGCCATTTTTCAACAATTATTATTATGGTTAAAATATACTTAATTGTATTACTGAATATTAATCTATAAATAATGTATATTTTTCTATCTCTTGACAAAATATATTTAATAATATATAATATTACCAATTAAATATATTACGTTTGTACAATGCAAAGAGTATAGAAGTTACTTTTAGAGAAAAAGGGTCTTAGGCTGTAAACCCTTTAAGGTCAACCTATATATCGAAACACATTGAAGTAAATTAGTTAAGTGGAAAAAAGTCTATTTTTTTCAAGCTGGGTGGCACCGCGGAAAGTATTTCGTCCCTGCATTATGCAAGGGATTTTTTTGTTGCTCAAAATAATTCCTTAGCACTATATATGTTAGAAAGGATTTATTATGAAAAAAAACATTTACAGAACACACACGTGTAACCAAATATCTTTAGAGGATGTTGGAAAAAAAGTCAGAATTGCTGGTTTCGTTGAAACAATAAGAGATTTAGGAGGATTAGTATTTATTGACGTTAGAGATATGTACGGAATAACTCAAGTTGTTACTTCTGGAGAACATATTGATACTGAGTTAGCTTCACACATTCCTGTTGAATCTTCAATTACAGTTTACGGAGAAGTTAAAAAAAGAGACGAAGAAACAATAAATAACAAATTATCAACTGGTTTAGTTGAAATTGTTATAGAAGAAATTGAAGTTTTAGGTAAACGTATTAAAAATCTGCCTTTTGAAATAAATAATACTCAAGACATTAGAGAAGATTTACGTTTAGAATATAGATATTTGGATATTCGTAACAATAAATTAAAAGATAATTTAATTTTAAGAGCTAATGTTCTTCAATATCTAAGAAATCAGATGGCAGAGCAAGGATTTTTAGAAGTTCAAACACCAATATTAACAAGTTCTTCACCAGAAGGTGCTAGAGATTATTTAGTTCCTAGTAGAGTTAATCCTGGTAAGTTTTATGCTTTACCACAAGCCCCTCAACAATTCAAACAACTATTAATGGTTTCAGGAATTGATAAATATTTCCAAATTGCTCCTTGTTTTAGAGATGAAGATGCAAGAGCTGATAGAGCACCTGGTGAATTTTATCAATTAGATATGGAAATGTCTTATGCAACTCAAGAAGATGTATTTAGTGTTATTGAACCAGTTATGTATAATACTTTTAAAAACTTTTCAAATAAGACAATTTCTCAATATCCATTCCCTAGAATCTCATATAAAGAAGCTATGCTTAAATATGGTAGTGATAAACCAGATTTAAGAAATCCTCTAATCATTCATGATATAACTGATATATTTGAAACTGTTGATTTAAATGCTTTCAAAGGTAAAATAGTTAGAGTTATTTCTACACCTGATGTCTCTGAACAACCTAGAAGCTTTTTTGACGGTATGACAGATTACGCTATAAAAGAATGTAAAGCCAAAGGGTTAGCTTGGCTTAGAATCCTAGAAGATGGTACTTTCCAAGGACCTATCGCTAAATTTATTCCAGATGCTGCAAGACATGCGATGATTGAAAGAACTACTTCAAAACCTGGTGATTGCTTATTCTTTATAGCCGAAGTTCCTGGAATCGTTGAAACTTTAGCTGGACAAATTAGAAGTGAATTAGGAAAAAGATTAAACTTAATTGATGATAATATTTTTGAATTCTGTTGGATAATCGATTTCCCAATGTTTGAAAAAGATGATCATGATAAAATAACATTTAGTCATAATCCATTTTCTATGCCACAAGGTGGTTTAGAAGCACTAAATACTATGAATCCTCTTGATATTTTAGCATATCAATATGATATAGTTTGTAACGGTATAGAGTTATCTTCAGGAGCTGTTAGAAATCATGATATTAATATAATGTTAAAAGCGTTTAATATAGCTGGATATACAGAAGATGAAATTAAAAATAGATTTGGTGCACTATACACTGCGTTCCAATTTGGGACTCCACCACATGCTGGAGTAGCTCCTGGTGTAGATAGAATGTTAATGCTATTGTCTAATTCTAATACTATTAGAGAAGTAATTGCATTTCCTCTAAACAGTAAAGCTCAAGACCTTATGATGGGAGCTCCAAGTAATGTTAAGCGTGAACAATTAAGAGATGTACACATTTCATTAGATATAAAAAAATAAATATTGAAATTTTACCCCAACATTTATTATATAGTCAAAATATTTGTATTGTAAGATATAAATGCAATAATATATTAAAAAGAGCATCATTTGATGCTCTTTTCTGGAGTTTAAGAAACAGATATTGTCATTATTTGTTTTTTAGCAGTTATAATAGCTTCTTCCACCGAAACTTCTGTGTCTACTTTAAATTTCTTTCCATTATATATGAATTCAATTTTCGAAATATTACCTATATCGATTTGTAATTCATTAATTAATTTACTCATTTCACTTTGATTTGCTAAAATATAGTAAGCACTTCTAATTAATATCTCATTTGCAAAATCATTTTCATAAATATCTTGTTTTTCAAATTCAACAAACAATTTATTTTCCTCTGGCTCAAAATTCAATTCAGCCTTAGATTTTACATTTATATTTATACCTTTTGTTTCGTCTTCTGGATCAATATAATATATTTCTATATTATTAACTTCTAGAGAAAATATATTTTCTTTAAGTTTTTTTAGAATTTTCATTCTTCCATCTTGACTTTCGGTGCAAACTACCTTAATTTCTTCTTTTATTTGTACACCATCATGAAAAATTTCTATTTTTTCAAATTCAGCCCAATTCCTATAAAATTCAGATATGCTTCCAAACACATCTTTTTTTTGTTGTTGAACCAAATTTGCCGCTTGAATTATTTCTAATTCTGTATTTTTCTTAGAATAACTAACTTCTAGTCTTATTGTTTTCCCATGAACTTGGTAGATAATAAATTCAATACCTGTTTCCCCTTCTTTAATGATTTTTTGTAGATTTCTCACATTTTGTCTTGCCTTGATCATTTGTCTTTTCTCCTCTTGTAAATAAGTTTTGCTTAGCGTAGCTAATTTTAACACATCTTATGTCAATTTACAAGCAAATAGTATAAATTTAAACTCTTATCTTAAAACTAAAGCTATATATTTATTTTCTATAATTACTCTATTATTTTTTTAGTTTATTTTAATATTCTTTTGTTTGTACCTGCAAAAAAAGAGAATATCAGTCGATATTCTCTTTTTTGTTTTTCAGACAAATTTCATCTAAATCTCTTTGAAGGCTAAACCTAATATCTTCCACTATTGAATAATCATCAATTTTAATTTCAACACCTCTATGGTAGAATTCAAATTTAGTGTCTCCTGCCATAAAAACTGAGTTTGGTCTTAGAATTTTTAATTTTTCTTTTAATTTTTCTTTTTGTGTGTAAATTCTAATAGCTGCACTCGAAATTTGGTCGATTCCATTATTCACGTCAAATTCAATTTGTACTAAGTATGGCGTAATTTTTTTAATCATACCACTTACCATGTTTTCTTCAAATGAAATTTTTTTTGTTCGTCTGTTCTCGTCTAGTCTAATCATAAGCTGTCCTCTTTCAAATATAAGTTTTTACTTCTACAACTTTAATTATATCACAATTTATGTAAATGAGCAATAATTATATTATCGCTCTTCTTCCACTATATTTTTTTCGTTATAATCAATACTTAACGTATTTCCTTCTATTGCAACAATAGTATTTTCGAATTCTTCTTTGGCTTCTAGTAAGTATTCCTTTTTATCTATTTCTGGCCAAAAATGTGTTAACATCAGTTTTTTTACATTTGCCAATTTTGCAAGCTTTCCTGCTTGTCTTGCTGTCAAATGTGTGTTCAATGTACTCTTGCCGATTAAAGAACTTTCACAAATTAAAATGTCTGCATTATCACAAAATTTAACTACATCTTTTATATTGCTTGTTCCTATGTCTGATGTATACACTAATTTAAACTCTTCATTTTCTATTTTAGTCATATATGAATTAATAGTATGTGATTGACTATCTAAAAAACTTATACTCATATTATCAATTTTATATTTTTTATTATTATCAATTTCTTTATATATACCAAAAGTTTCTTCATTTCTTATTATGGCTTCTTTATTAAAATTATTATCTTCTTTAGGCAAATATATATTAATAGGTTCTTTTATTATTCCTAATTTATTATATACATAAGAAGCATATTGTATGCTTCCTAAATCTCCAAAGTGATCTTTATGATAATGTGATATAAATATATGTAGATTTTCTAACATATCTGGAAACTTCATATTTCGTGTTATTCCATTTCCTGCATCTAATAATATTTTTTGGGTATTATATTCAATTAAAAAACCAGGACAATTCATATCATTTTTACAATATGGAGATATTGTACCAAGTGGTGTTATTTTAATTTTCATCTCTTTTCTCATTTCTTTTATATCAATTTTTTTATTTGCTCTATTGAATTATTAAATAAACCTAGTAATTCTTCATTTGTATATATTTGCAACTTAGAATTTTTCAACTCTTGACTTTTCAAAAACTCTTTTATACTTTCTACCTCAGACTTGGATAAATTTACACGCTTTAATTGATTTATATATTTCATTACCTCTTCTGCTTCTAATTTTTCTAAATTATTCTCAAAAAAATTATTATTAAATATAGCAAAATCATTTTGTTTTATAATTCTCAATTCTTCTGCAGATAAATCTACATATTGTTTTTTCACTTTATGATTATCTACAAAGTCTTTGTTCCATATATAGTCTGTACATAAATGGATATAGTATCCATATATTAATGGATTTATATCTACTTTTCCCCCGTGCTCTTCCTTAAATTTTAAATATGTAGGAATATCTGGATTTGTATAATGTGTTATTTTATGTTCTACTTTGTTTTTTATGTTTTTTAATAAATATTTATTATTTATGTCTGGTAATATGTTACCTAATAAAAATAATTCATATTCACTCCCTGTATATTTTATTTCTTTATTCAATATTTTTCCTATTTCTATATGTGTTTTCCAATTCGGCATAATCCCTCACCTTTATTTATCATTTTTTCTATTTTTTTATTTTACTTTTTCCTATTTTTGTTTTCTAATGCTGTTCTGCAATATGCACAAATTCCTGTTGTATCAGTTAAAATATTTTCTGCTCCACAGTTTTTACAAATCACTACTCCGGTATTTTGACTTTTTAATTTCATTTCCTGAATTTTCATATTATTTTCTTTTTGTATTTGATATTGTTGTTTTTCGTGTTTTTGTAAAACACTTCTAAACATATTCCCTAATTTTTCTCCTAATTTTGTTAATAATGATGATACAACTAAAAATATTATCCCTATAATTAATAATGTATTTGCATAATCCATTAAACTTATATATATTTCACTATTTATTATACTATTTAAAGTAACAATTTCTATTCCTAACAATTTACTAATTTCATTTATGATTTTAAATAGATATATACATATTGCTGTACCTATTAAATATGCGGAAGTATTATACCATTTCTTCTTAAATATAATCTGTCTTGCTATTATTAGTATAACTCCTAATACTGGTATTAAATATGCAATTATTAATATTACAGGAATACTAAATAATATTTTGTGTGTTCTATAGTTCATTTCTACCTCTTTTTCTTTATTGTACTTTATTCATTTATTTTTTCTTTATTACCAACTGATTTTATCATATTAAAACGTTTTTTTGTATATTTTTCTTTCTTTTTTCTTTCTTTTTTGTTTTTATTTTTGTTTTTATTTTTGTTTTTATTTTTGTTTTTATTTTTGTTTTTATTTTTGTTTTTATTTTTTTATAAAAAAGAGTAACTATTTATAGTTACTCTTTTTCTATTAAAATATTAACCTTAACATTGATTATAAGCTTATTTAAATTTAATTTCAAATCTTGCTCTGATCATTAATTCTTATCTTGATAATATAATTATGTTTTTAAACATATCGCCATCAATGTTTATTTTAAATTCACCACTTTGCAGTCTTACTAGATTTTCTACAATAGATAATCCTAATCCACTACCTTCTGTGTTTCTTGACTTATCTTCTCGTGTAAATCTTTGAAGTAATTCTTTACTATCTTTTTGTAATTTATTTTTTGCTATATTTTTAATTTCTATTTCTATATTTTTTTCTTTTTCGCTTATCTCTATATATACTCTTGTACCTTCTAAGGCATACTTATATATATTAGAATATATATTATCAAATACTCTATATAAATATTTACTATCTGCTAATACATATATTTTTTCATCTGAATTATTTGAATACGTATTTTTTTGTTTCATGTTAATACTCAAATTTTTTTCTGAAAACTTTTCTTGAAATTCACTAGTTATTTGGTCAATAAATTGTACTAGTTCTAATTTTTCTAAATTTATATCTATGTTTCCAGATGATGCTTTAGATGCTTCTACTAAATCTTCTGTTAATTTTTTCAATCTGAAAGATTTACTTTCCAGTATTTCTATATATTCTTTACATTTTTCATTTTCTATATTTTCTTTTTTTAACAAATCTACATAATTAATTATTGATGTTAATGGTGTTTTAATATCATGTGATACATTAGTAATTAACTCTGTTTTCATTTTTTCACTTTTTATCTGTTCATCTATTGCTATTGAAAAACCATTAGAAATATCCATTAATTGATTAGCACATATTTTAAGTTCTCCATTATATTTTTCAGTATTAATCTTAACTTCTTTATTCTCATGTATTTTTCTTATAATATCTTTCATTTCTTCTATTTGATCATATTTTTTCAATACATAGTACATTATTACTGCTGATAAAATTGCTGTTCCCAATATCGTTAAAAATAGTGATGTATATCCTATTATAGCTAATATAATTATTGCTATTGATATAACTGCTACTACTATGAAAATTTTATATCTTTCCCTTATATTTGATAATATATATCTTAATTTATTGAATCCCCAATACATTAATGTTGTTTTCCATGGTGCTTTTGATGTAATTCTTTTTATAAATGTTTCAAATAAGATTATTGCAAATATATAGTGGAATAGTATAAATATAACTATCTCTGACGGATATATATTATATGTAATTTCAGAACCTATTGAAAATGTTATACTATACACAATTATACATACCACAAGCATTATTTCTAATGGTATTTTATCTATAAAACCTAATGTAATACCCTCTTTTCCACCTTTTCTTCCTATTCCTATTATAATAAGAATAATACATATAACTAAACCTATTGATGATGCTACAATATTAAAAATGGCATTATCATGTTGAACTCTAACAAAATCATATATTGTATATTCGAATTTATATGGATGTGAATATCCTAATTCTTCATTAATCCCCATATATATATTGTATTCTCCATTTTTAAGAAAATCTCCTATTGACAACCAATTCAAACTTTGTTCTTCTAATTTATTAAAATTAGTTTCTAGCACGCCATTTTCATATTTTAATATATAATCATTATTTATAATACCATCTATCATTTTACTAACCGACATTGTCATATAATCCATATAATCGGAAGCTATGTACATTATTAATTCTTTTTCATTAATAATAACTGTATCTACACTACTATCCATGAGATATAATTTATATTCTTTGTCATTATATTCAAGTGTTCCATTATTGTATACTCCATAATAGTAATATGAAGAAGTTTGTGTGCTTTCATAATTTTCCACTTCATTTATATCGCTTTTTATACTTTCTAGTTCACTATATAATGTTTCTTGAAATAATTGAGACTGAAAATAACTTTCTTCTTCAAAATTACTTAATCCATATTGATCTACATATGCTAAACATGCACCATTAATTATTATCACGGCAACAAGTATTGGCATTACTATATATGATATATTTTTCAATATTCTTCTTATACTTATTTTTTTCATATAATCATTCCCTTTCTCTTACTTGTTTTTTATATCTTCTATTTTATATCCTATACCCCATATAACTTTTAAGAATCTAGGTTCTTTTGTATTTATTTCTATTTTTTCTCTAATATGTCTTATATGCACTGCAATAATATTTTGCACATCAAAACTATCTCCTGTTGATATATTTTGATATATTTCATCGATTGAAAAAACCTTCCCTTTATTTTTAGTTAGAAATAGTAATATTGAGTATTCTGTTTTTGTTAATTTTATTGCTTGATCAATTAATTTAACAGTTTTACTATTATCATCTATTGTTAATTCTCCTGTTGTATATACTCTATCATCATTTTCTATATTTGATTTAAAATTAGTATATCTTCTAATATGACTATTAACTCTAGCCACTAATTCAAGAGGATTAAATGGTTTAGTTATATAATCATCTGCCCCAATATTTAGACCCTCTATTTTATCATAATCTTCTGATTTTGCCGACAATAAAATTATTGGTATTGAATGTTTTTTTCTAACAATTTCGATAGTTGAGATTCCATCTAATTCTGGCATCATAATATCTAATATAACCAACTTGATATCCTGATTTTTTTCAATTAATTCTATCGCTTCAATTCCGTTATATGCTTTTAAAATTTCATAATTTTCTTTAGATAAATATATATCAATAGCTTTTACAATTTCTTTATCATCATCTACAACTAAAATTTTATTCATTTGAGCTCCTTTTCTAATAATTATTATATTGATAGTATAACATATTTTATCTTAATAATTAATTATATATTTATTAAGATTTTATTAACCTCTTTATTTTTAAGTTCTAATTTTTCTATCTTCTTATTCTTTAACTACTTCTTCTTTTAATATTTTGAGTTGTTTTATATTTCTTTTCAAATTTTTTATTTAATTGTTTTTATTGAATTGTTTTGTTAGTTATTTTAATACAAAAGAAAAAAACGACAATAGTCGTTCTTTTCTTGCAATTTTAAACTGGGTGGCTTACTAACATATCATTAATATAAAATTCTACTACTTTTATTTTAGGTAGTCTTTTAACTCCAAGTGCATTTTTTAAATTTTTATTAAAAAGTTTATTTCCACTAAATAATCTTTCTAATGTAAAATTTATACTTTCGATACTTTCTTCTTGATCGAATTCCACTTGTAACTTACCATTTTCAAATTTTTTTATAATGATTTTATCTGCTCCGTTTAAATTTTGAACTTCAAGCTCACCATTTTCTTTGTTTTTTTCTACGCCCCAATTAAATATCATTTTGTCGTCCTCCATAAAGTAATTTTTAAATTGCTGAAACATTGTTTCTAATATATTATATCATACTTAACATAATTTGTAAAATGTCAGACTATATATATCAATTTTTCTTGTTTGAAATATTTATTAAATTCCTGCAATATATATTGTTTAGCCTCATTACGTACATTCTCTTTATACATATATTTTCCTCTACCTCGTCCTGTCATTATCTCTTTATCATATAAATTTATTGCATTAGGCAGTGCTTCTTCATTTATTACTCTATGAACATAACTATATGTCATAAATATCATTTCAAAAAAAACATTATCTTTTACTTTGGCAGATAATTTATGATACATGTATTCTATCACTTCTTTATATAGGTGTTTCCAATTTTGTATCAGAATAATTGGTGCAATTATTATACCAACTTTATATCCTGCTTCTGCTAAATTGTTTATAGCTACTATCCTTGAATCCAAATCTGATGTTCCGAACTCTATTTTACTTATTATTTCTTTTGGATTAATACTCATTCTAATAATTGTTTTATTATTATGTTTCAAATTAAGCAATGAATCAACCATATTAAATTTAGTTGGGAAAGTTATATTACCTTTTCCTTTTTTAGCAAATTCTTCTATAGTCCATTCTAAATTATTTGTTATTTCATTTTCTAATATTAAATCGCTATTACTTCCTATTTCAAACGTTAAATTTCTTTCTGAATTATTAGAGATTTTTATTATTTTTTCTAACATTTTTTCTCTATTTACAAACAATCTTAAATATGAACATTTATTATAGTTACAAACTAAATAACAATATAGACAAAAAGCAGAACATCCTGAAGAAGTATATGGAACTAAAAAATCTGATGATTTAAAATTTTCTACAAATTTATGTGTTTTTCTTACTCCTATTATCAGGTCTTTTTTCATATTAATAAACTCTTTATTTGAATTTTTTCTTAAACTTTCTATATTATTATGATTTTCTATTATTTCTTTAGGTTTATTATTATATTTTTCTAATAGTTTCCTTCCTAAATAATATTCTTCTATTCCGCTTTCATAATATATTTTTCTTGGTTCAAACATATAATCACCTCAATATATTTTTTCTCTATATTTAGGTGATTATTCACTTTTTATCAATTTATATTAATTTATTATTTTTTTAATATTTAGTTAATATTTATTTTTTATTTATTTTTTGTTTTTATTTATTTTTATTTTCAATGTCTAATAATTTTTGTTTTATGTCTAATCCTCCTGCATATCCTACTAACTTATTATTTTTTCCAATTACTCTATGGCAAGGAACTATTATTGATATCGGATTTTTATTATTAGCCATTCCTACTGCTCTACAAGCTTTTGAATTTCCAACTTCGATTGCAATTTCTTCATATGATTTTGTCTCTCCATACGGAATTTCTGTTAAAGCTTTCCAAACTTTTTTTTGAAAATCTGTACCTACATATTTATATTTAATCGTAAAAGTCTTTCTTTTTCCGGAAAAATATTGTTCTATTTCTTTAGCAATTAATTCTGTAAATTTTGTTCTATTACTGTTTTTTAAATTCATATTATTTATTTTTGATTGTGTTTCATTTATTCTTTTTAATCCAATTAATGTATTATCTTCATATTCTATAACATATTTTCCGAGTTCAAACTCATATATTGCAAATCCTTTCATTAATTATCCTTTCCAAAATAAAAACTCTATATATGATACAGGTTATTCAAGTATCGTACATAAAGTTCTATCATATATTGTTTAATTTTTTCTTTTAATTTTTTATTTAATTTATTAAGTAATTATTTAACCACTATTACTTTTTCAATTATTGGTTGGTTTTCTTTTAAAACTGTCCCGTTACTATCTCTTACTTCTGTGTTTTCACATATTGCATCAACTATTTCTATTCCTTTTGTTACACGTCCAAATCCTGCATATTGTTTATCTAAAAATAATCCATCTTTATGCATTATGAAGAATTGTGAACTAGCACTATCTCTTGCAAAGGCTCTTGCCATTGATATAACTCCTCTAACGTGGCTTATACTGTTTTTCACACCATTACTTTCAAATTCACCTTTAATTGTGTCTACTGAACCACCTGTTCCATCTCCACTTGGGTCTCCACCTTGCATCATAAATCCTTCTATAATTCTGTGGAATGTTAATCCATTATAGAATCCTTGTTCTACTAATTTTATAAAATTTGCAACTGTAATAGGTGCAATAGTCGGTTCTAATTCTAATGAAATAGCTCCATAATTTTTAATATGTATTTCAACATTACATTTTTCCATTTTCATAACTCCTTGTTTATTAATTTTGTTTTTAAAATAATATCATATTTTACATCTTTTTACAATATTTTATTCAGTAAAGTATTCTTAATTTTAATTTACATATCTCTTATTTTATTTTAAATGTTTTTGGTGATAGTTTATATGCTAATATAATACCAATTAATATATATATTATACAAAATATTGTAACGATTGGTGCAAAGTATATAGTTGGTATTCTTTCTCCAAATAGCATATATGATATCATATATACAATACCTGATATAAGCATATACACTGGACTTTTCATTTCCATATTCTTATTGAATGGTTGAAATATATAATACATTACTAATGCATGCACAGAGAAGAATATTGACATCCCTACAACTGATGTACTTAGCATAACATAGTTTATATTCTCTTGTGTTCCACCAGATAAAAATAATATTATTGGTGCAAAAATAGCTATAATTATTGTTGGTATTAAATTTATTAAAATAATTGATTTTAATCTTTCTTTAAATAATTCTAACATAGCTTTAGGCTCTCTATAAAAATTATATGTAAGCATACTATAATCACAATTCATAAACATAGCTTGTGTTATTCTTATACCTGGATTAATAAAATACATTATAATTAATAATGATGGAACCAAATATAACAATCCTTCATTTATTATAGGTTTAACTTGCTCACTTGTAGTACATAATAATACTAAAACGATTCCTAAACCTATTAAAACTAATGATACTATTTTTGAATTTTTCATTAATATTTTTCTATGTCTTTGAACAAAAATATCATTAAAATATTTGTATCCTGTTTTTGAACTTTTTTGTGATTCATCTATCTGAATCGTTTTTGAATACATGTCTTTTGTTATCTCTTGTTTCGATCCTTTTTTTATAGTCAATAATGAATATTTACTACTAAACATTTCTTTGTATAGATATCTATAATCTTTATATGTATATATTTTTTTCAATGTATATATATTAGTAACTATTAACATGCACATTATTATTACTATTGGAAGAACTGCTATTGATATATTAAAGTATATCAATACAAATGGCAAAATTACAAATAAAACTGATAATATCCATTCATGTTTTAATAATTCATTTTCACTTACATTACATTTCTTTCTTTCGTATCTTTTTATTCTTATTATATTGTATATATTTTTAACAGAAATTATATATATTGGAATTATGAATGAAGCAACTATTATATCTATCCCAAATCCAAATGTAATTATTCCTGTCGTGAAAATCGTTACACACATACCAATAAAAAATGTAAGTAAGTAATGTGTATAGTCTGTTGTCAAATACCTCTTAGCATCCATTTTCATTATCATGATAGCATAGTATTTATCCATTGTTGGATTGAATAATTTTGTATTTGTTATTGCTCCTGCTAATGACAAGAAAAAAATTACAATTAAAAATGTTTCTTTATTAAAATTATTTAATGCTGTTAATGGTGCAACAATTAAAAAACTTATATATAACCATTTATATACAAATATTTTTAAAGTTTTAAATATTCCAGCAATTACAATCACTATATTTTTAAGTGCTGAATCATTATATATAAATTCTGGCAATATATTTTTTATTATTGGAATGGTTTTTAAAAAATGAAGAATACCATTAACCAAATATGCGAATTTTAATTTAGTTAATATTTTTAATGTACTAAACATTTTCATCACCCCTTAATGCTGTAATAATTTTATGTTTATACTCATCATTATCCATATTCTCTTTTTCCATTGCAAGTAATTTACCTTCATTTAACAGTACAATATCATCACATAAATCTACTGCTAACTCCATTATATGTGTTGAAAATATTATTATATGATCTTCTTTCATACCTTTTAATAATTGCTTCATTTCATCAGCTACTACAACATCAAAAGACGTAAGTGGTTCATCTAATAGTATTATCTTAGGTTTAGCTATAAAGTTTATTAACATTTGTATTTTATTTTTCATACCATGAGAATAATCTTTTAATAACTTATTTCTATCTTTTACATCTATTTTTATAAAATCTAAATATTCGTCTGGTGTTTTTAATTCCTTTATTTTGTCTTTATTGATATCTATGAAAAACTTTAAAAATTCTCTTGCTGTCAAAAAATCTGGAACAACTGGTGTTGATAAAACATATCCTATGTCTTGTATTTCTAAATTTCTAATTTTTCCATCTTCACTAATTTTCATTATACCACTATCAGTTTTTATATCTCCATTTAAAGCATTAAATAAAGTCGTTTTACCTGCACCATTTCTTCCTAATAATCCATAAATTCTACCTTTTTCAAATGTATAATTAATTTCTTCTAATACCTTATTTTTTTCAAATGCTTTAGACACTCCTTGTATTATTAGTTCCATTTTTATTCCCCCTTGAAATATATTTTTGTACCACTTAATATTATGTTTATTTTTATATAAATATTATATCACTCATATTTTTTCTATACAACTAATTCCTTATATCTATAGCAACCTTTAATATGATCATTTACCATACCTATAGCTTGCATATATGCATATATGATTGTTGGACCTACAAACTTAAATCCTAGTTTTTTCAAATCTTTGCTTATTTGTTCTGATAATTCTGTAGATGCTGGAACATTTTCACTTTTTTCCCAACCTGATACAATTGGTTTGTATTGTACATATGCCCAAATCATTTTATCAAAACTGCCATATTTTTGTTGTACTTCTCTAAAAATTTTAGCATTAGTTATAACTGATTTAATTTTTAATCTATTTCTAATTATTCCTTCATGATTCATAAGTTCTTCTACTTTTTCATCATCATATTTTAATATTTTATCTATATCAAAATTATCAAAAGCATCCATGTATCCTTCTATTTTTCTCAAAATCGTAATCCATGATAACCCTGCTTGCATACCTTCAAGTATTAACATCTTAAATAATTCATTATCATCATGTTCTGGTTTTCCCCATATTTCATCATGATATTTTATATTCAACTCTTCATTACCACACCAATCACATCGTCTTTTTTCCATTTCAATTAACCTCCTCTGTAATATCCATCTGATATATTAATTATATAATTGATATACTTAGTATATCATAATTTTATTTTTTGATTTTATTTTTTGATTTTATTTTTTTATTTTTTTGTTTTATTTTTTTGTTTTATTTTTTTGTTTTATTTTTTTGTTTTATTTTTTTGTTT
>CAYJIP010000011.1:59620-67056 GCA_964370265.1 uncultured Clostridium sp.
TATTTAGTAAATTTCATAATGTAACCTATAAAGTAGATATTAAAAAAAGAAATATTGGAAAACTTTAAAAAATGGACATTATATGATATTTGTGTTAAAATTATCTAACTTATATAATGAAGGGATATATTATGAAATTTAAAAGAATATATATAGAAATTACAAATTTGTGTAATAAAAGTTGCTCTTTTTGTTCTGTTGATAGTAAAGAGAAAAAAGAAATGAGCTTAAGCGAATTTGAACATATCTTAAAACAAATACAAAACACTACTGAATATATTTATTTACATGTAAAAGGTGAACCTCTTTTACACTCTAACTTTAAAGAAATACTCGAATTAGCAAATATATATAATTTGAAAGTTAATATAACTACTAATGGAACTTTGCTAAAAAGACAAACTAATATTTTAAAATCTTATGATAATATACGACAGATAAATATATCCTTACATAGTTTTGAAGATACGAACTATTTGAATGATATTTACGAATCAGTCATTCAATTAAAAAATAATAACAAAATAAGTTTAATCTATAGATTTTGGGCTTTAGAAAATAACACATTTTCGGAAAGTAATTTAAAACTAATTAATGAATTAGAAAAATTATATAATAATCCAAATATATTAAATGAAATATCTAATACAAATAATATAAAAATTGATAAAAATACTTATATAAATAAAGATCAACTTTTTGTATGGCCAAATATCAATGATACATATTATGAAGAGCTAGGAACTTGTTATGGTTTAAAAAGTCATATTGGAATATTAAGTGATGGAACTGTAGTTCCTTGTTGTTTAGATAGTTCTGGAATATCTGAATTAGGAAATATCTTCAAGGAAAACTTGAATGAAATATTAGGAAAAGAAAAAACACGATTAATTAAAACAAATTTCCAAAAAAACCTTGCTTCTGAAGAACTTTGTAAGCATTGTTCTTTTAAAGCAAAATTTCCTTTAAATTTAATTAATAATTAAAATCGAATATATATCTATAAAACAAAGATAGAGGATTAATACATTTCCTCTATCTTTGTTTATTTATATTTTATATTATCAATTTTTTCATATTTTATAGATTCTATTCTCTCTTCTAGGTTTTTCTATTAAGTTATCATCTGAATATCCTAATATTACATGTTCTATACCTTCATATTCTTCATCAATTCCTAATCTTTGTTTTAATTCTTTTCCATATTCAGATTCAAAACCTTCTTTTGCTCTTGAAATACATGCAGCACCTACTCCTAATGATTCTGCTGCTATTAACATATTTTCTACACATGCCATTCCATCTAATTTATATGTATGACATATTTTAGGATTAGCTAATACCACTACTACTGTCGGTGCTCCATAAAATCCATCTGGACCTTTCCCCCATAATTTAGTATTTATATTTGATAATTCTTTTATAACTTCTTTGTCCTGTATTGCTACCAAAATTGCCGCTTGACCGTTTTTACCACTTGGTGCATAAATTCCAGCTTCTAATATTTGATTTAATTCTTCTTCTGTTATTTGTTCTTTTTTATATTTTTTACAACTTCTTCTTGATTTTATTACTTTTAATACTTCATTCATCGACAAACTCCTTTATATAAATATTTTAGGAACAAATATTATCATTCCTACTATAAATGCTGCAATAGAAACCATTAGTACTGCTCCAGCTGAAATATCCTTTACAATTTTAGCTTTAGGATTTCTTTCTGGCATAATTACATCTGTCAAAACTTCAATCGCCGTATTAAACAATTCTGCAGCTATTACTACTGCTATCACAATTGAAATAATCATAATTTCAATTGTTGATATATTTAATATCACTCCTGCCATTATTACAATAACAATCATGACAAAATGTATTTTCATGTTTCTTTCTTCTTTTAAAGCTAATCTAATTCCCGAAAATGCATATTTAAAACTATTAGCTACTTTCTTAGTTACTTTTATTCTTCTAATCTCTTTTTTTGTAAGTTTAGATATCGTATTGATTACTAAAATTAAATATATTATTGATATTAAGAATCCAGCCACTATATCACTCAAATAATGTACACCTAAATATATTCTACTTAATCCTATTAATATTATTCCTATACTCAATATTACACAAATTAAATTTCTTATTTTCTTATTTTCAAATTTAGTATATACAAAATATATTATTAATCCATAAAATGCTGTACTAACCATTGAATGTCCTGACGGAAAACTATATCCTCCCTGTTCTACTAGTTCATATCCCGTTGGTCTTGCTCTTTGAAATATATTTTTTAATAATATATTTAATATACTTATTCCAAAGAGATTTGCTGTAATCATCCAGCCTGATTTCTTATCTCTTGATATTAATAAAATTATAATGCAAACCCCTATAAATGCTATAGGACTTCCTAAATCTGTTATAAAATTTATTGTTGGAGTAATCCAATCACTTCGCAAATTATTGACAACAAATTCATATACCATATTGTCTATTCGAACTAATTCATCAATATATGTGTCTTCTATGAAATTAATTCCTATAATTAATAATATTAATAATATTATCCATATAACGTTTCGTAGTACCCATTTTTTCACATTACTCATCTTCTGTTTTCCCCTTTGTAATTAATACTTAAATAATATTACAACAATTTAAACCTGTCAAGCAAATATATTATTCTATTTTAAAGTTCTTCCAATTCAATGAGTTTTCATCTTTTAAATTTAATTCTTTTTTATTCAAATCATACATCACAATATATTGAGTATAATCATCTCCTCCTCCATATAAAATATTGCCTTTTTTGTCATGTTTAATTATATTTATATCTTTTAATAGATAATTATAATAAAAATATCCTTTATTTCTTGGTACTATTACTGATGCCATTATTTTTTCTCCATTTAATAACATTTCTGAATCTTCAAAATTTCTACCACTATTATTTAAAAACTTTAAAATTGCTAACCTTATAAATCTATCATATGAAACATATGACCCTGGCAATATATTAGATCTTAAATGTGTGTTTACATCTTTATCTCCTTTAACAACTACATTATCTAACTCAATTTCTTTAATACCTTTTATTGTTTTTTCTTCATTTATTTCTTTTCTTCCATTTTGTAGTTCTACTGAATTTGCAATAAACCATGATAAATTATTTATATGTTCTTTATATATTGGCGAATTAGTCATAACTCCTATTGTTTTATTAATAATATTAAATTCCCCTTTTTTTGTAGCTTCTAATATTATATTTTCCCCTTCAATGTCTGTAAATGTATAGTGCATTGTTGCTGCTACATCTCTATTTCCATGTTTTACATTTGTTATTCTTATTTTTTTACTTAACTGAGTAACATCTAATATATTTTTACAAGTAGCTAATATATATGTTACAAATTCCATCCCTTCAATATATATTTTTTCTCTATTTATATTATTAAATTCAATTGATGTACCTTCTAATAAAAATAATAAGCCACCTGTTAAACCTTCTGAATTCATACCATCTAATAACCTAGTTTCTGAATTTCCAAACGTTATTCCTAAAATAGCATATTTACTAATTATTTCTATATTATTTTTAAAATTAAATTTATTTTCTTTCTTTAATGATACTACCTTACTTCCTTGTTTCCATACATTTAAATCATCATTCATATCACATGTCCTGAACCAATAGTAATTTCCTTGTTTAGATTCTAGCTTCATACTTGAACACCCTATTTCAATTTTTCCATTCATAAACTACCTCTTTTCGATTTTCATACTTTAATATTTTTATTATTCCATAATATCATTAAATAATTATATTATCTTCAATTATTAAAAAAACTATTTGAATAATTGTCTAATATTTATTTTTAAAACTCTTAAAATACTATTTTAATTTTAATTTAAATTTAAATTTTAAAAAAGAAGAAGTATTTACTTCTTCTTTTTAGGATTTCAGATTATTATATTACTTGGATTTTAATTACACAATCTGCTGTGTCATAATAAATATTTACATGTATAATGTGTGTTTTTCTTTTTACGTCTTCAATAATGACTTGTGTTTTAATTGCTTCTTCTCCTAATATTTTGCAGAGTATTAAAATTCTATCGTCAGTTTCTTTACTTTTTTCGTCTATATCAAAATTCAAATTATCTTTTGCAAATATTTTGATTACGCCAAAAGCTTCTTCTTTAATTTTAATATATAATTCAAAATATTCTTTATTTAATTGCTCAACACCATCGATAAGTCTATATAGTCGCCCAAAAAATTCTTTGTCTATTGGTTTTTTTGCTTCTAAGACTAAATATTCCAATATTCCATAGTCTCTATGGCATTTGACTGTTTCTAAATTCGAAACAAGTTCTTCAATGACATTTAGTCTTTGCATTATCTCTTTGTCAAAACTAATTTTTCCAATACCACTATTTCCTTCCATAGTTTCTTTTAGCTTTTGTAAATACTTATTTAATTCCCGTATTTCATTTTCTAATCCAAATATTAGCTCTAATCCGTTTTTTGTTAAATTCATCATCATGTCTCCTTAATATAAAATGTATATTATATTGTATCAAATTTTTTCTACTTAGTCAAATTTCGAAAGCTTTAAACAGTATGAATAACGGTTGATTTACACACTTTTATATCTTATGATTTTCTAGGTTCGTTAATTTGTTTTTTATTTATATTTTATTCTAATCATCTGTACATAAAAAGAAGAAGTATTTACTTCTTCTTTTTAACACAATTTTTATACTGTTTTTAGATTTTTCAATTTATTTGAAACTCTATTAATTCTGCTAATAATTCTTCCAATTCGTCTAAGTAATATATTTCTTCAGAATTATTTATATTTTTAAGTTCTTCAATTTCTTTAATTACCCTAGCCATTTGGATTTTTAGCTCATTATTAAATTTGAATTTTTCAAGAGTTTCTAATAGCTCGACAATTTTTCCAATGAATTTATCATATGCTTCTTTTTCTTCAATATTTATTTCAAGAATTTCAAAACATATTTTTGTAATTTTTTTGGTTTCATCTGCATCTTCTTCACATGTCTCTAATTGTGCTATGATTTGCTGTATAACATTTATACTTTTTTCATAACTAACTGTCTCATCTATTGATGCTATATCTGCTAGCTCAATTTGAATCAAATTACTATTTGCTAGAAAATTGCTTTCTTTATATTGTTTTAGCATACTTTCTAAACGATCCATTATATTTAAATATGCTATATTCCGTTCTTCTAAACCTTCTAAGATTGTACCTACAGTTTGGATCCAATCATCTAAATTGTCAATAAACTTTTGATTTTGTGTTTGTAGCTCTGGTGCTTTTTTCATATTGTCTTCCTTTCTACATTGGTTACTAAATTTACACACAAATTATATCATGTTTATCGTTTTTTGTCAAAAAAGAAGAGGTTTATTCCTCTTCTCTTTTTTCTCATACCGATACACTTAAACTTTCTAAATATTTTGTTGAAAATGACTTTGCTTCAGTTTGAATTTCTGAAATAGTATTTTTGAGTTCTTCTGTTTTATTAAGATATTCATTGAATGATTCTTCTCTAGTATAATCTACTCCTAATATATCATTCATCACATTTTGTAATTCTGTTATTCTTAATTTAACATCTACAGTTTCAATTCCTCCTATCAAGTCATTTAATTCTTCTTTGCACTCAGATATACATTCATTGTTTCCTTCTGCATATTGAATGCACGCACTTCTTGAGTTATTTTCACTTTTATATAACTCAATTTTTTTGTAAAAACTGCTTAATTTAGCAGCTGTTCTGTTGAACTCCCGTAATTTTTGATTTTTTTTCATTTTGTTCACTCAACTTTCTATATTGTATTGTATTTTGATTATACCACCTTGTGTCGAATTTTGTCAAAACTTTTTTAAATTTTAAACTATTTTTTATTTTTATACTATTTGCCTATTCTGAAAAATATTCATAGCACATTTCATTTATGTCTTCTACTACTTCACAACCAGTTTCATAATATAGTTCTGTAAATATAGATATACTATATGGTGTATCAGCATATACTATTCCTACAGCATTTAAAGCTTCATTATACCATCCATATTTTTGTGCTACTTCTGCATCTATTCCTATATCCAAATATTGATTTCTTGTTGCTTTTTTCATATCTTCTATTAAATCCACATAATCATCACTATTTTCATATATATGTCTTATTACGTCATTTATATATTGTGTTGTTAAATTATTTCCTTCAATAAATTCTGTTGAACTATCTATAATACTATATTTTAAAGAAATTTCTTTAAACTCACTCCATCCTCCAAGGTTTTCAAATAATATATGTCCAGCTTCATTATCAGAATATTCAATCATAACCTCTAATATATACTCTAAATCTATATATGAATTTATACTATATTTAGATGTCAATACTCCTGCTCCTTCTATATGACTTGATAGTAATTGATATAAATCTGTTAATTCTACTTCTTTGTTATTTATCATATCATAATATATGAGAGCTAGTGGTAATTTATATATACTTGCTGCAGTAAAATATTGTTCCTCATTTATCTCTATTTTTTCGTTGTTTTCTAAATTTTCTATTACTATTGAAACTTCATTTTCATCTATATTATTTTTAATCAAATATTCTTCTATCTGTTCCTCTAATATTTTAATATCAAGTTCTGATTCAGTTGTATTTTCTTGATTTAATTCTTCAATTATATAACTTTCTGATAAGCTTATTTTTTCTACTAGTAGCTCATTTTCAATATATTCATAATTAAAATCTCCGCTCACTATATTTAATTGCTCTGTTTCTTCCAAAGCTATATCATTTTTTATACTATTTTCTATTTCATTTTTTATTATATTATATGAACTAATTACAAGTATACTTATTATTGTTACAATAATTATTTTTTTAAAATTAATATTTTTCATCTTATCCTTCTTTCATTGTTTTTAATAACCTATTTGTATTATTACAATGAAAGCTTTAACAAATCTTAAATTTTGCTTTTATATTTTAAAATATTTTATTTCAAATGTTGTTCCAACTTTTTCTTCTGAGTCAACTTTAATTACTCCGTTTTCTTTTTCAATTAAACTTTTTGATATTGCTAAACCAATTCCTATGCTATTTTCATTTGTATTATTTATTTTGTAGAATCTTTTAAATATCTTTTTGACTTATACCTAACCCTTCATCTCTTATTATTAATCTTAAAAATATATTTGTATCTTCCGCTTCTATCCATATATTAGAATTCATGTCACTATATTCAATCCCATTTTTAACTATATTGCAAATCGCTTCAAATTGCCATTTATAGTCCAGATTAATTTCAATAGCATCATCTATATTCATATTAATATTAACCTTCTTATTTTCTATTATAGGATGTAATGATAATGCTATA
>CAYJIP010000011.1:67066-67390 GCA_964370265.1 uncultured Clostridium sp.
TTTTATTCATTCTAATTGCATCTGCATCAATCTTTGCAAGTTTTAATAATGATATACTTAAATTTGATATCCAATCTACTTGTTTAGATATATCTGATATAAATTCATTTCTTAAAGCTCTATCCATATCTGGATTGTCCAAAACATTATCTATCATTATTTTCATAGATGTTATCGGTGTTTTTATTTGATGCGAAATATCTGCTAATGTATTTTTTAATTCTATTTTTTCTTCTTCACTTTTTGTTGCCATTTCTTTTAATATGATTGTTGTTTTATATATCTCATTTCTTAATTTGCTAAATTCATCTTCCTTGTTTTCAT
>CAYJIP010000012.1:0-59696 GCA_964370265.1 uncultured Clostridium sp.
ATATAACTACATATCAGAAACAAACTATAAAATAGAAAAAGTAGATAAAAATGGAATTATTCATGAAGTACAAGATTTAAATACTAAAATGAAAATGTTTCTAATAGAATTACCAAAATTCAAAAAAGTAAAACATAATTTAAATAAAAAACTAGTACAATGGTTAATAGCAATACTATGTGAAGATATCAAAGAAATTATAGAAAACATATGTGTATTTTAAAGTGAATAAAGATAGAACAACATAAAAAGAGTAAATATCAACATTAATATTAATTAGTGCTGATATTTTTATTTATGCTAGATATTTTAAAATATATCTGTTTAATAGTTGTCAAAATCTATTAATAGGAATATAATGTGTAAAAACAAAAGGAGGTAGAATATGACAATAGAAGAAATTTTAAGCATAACAAAAGGTGAATTGATTTGTGGAGATAGAAAAAGAGAATGTGTAGACTTTGAAAAAGATACTCGAACATTAAAAAAAGGTGATACATATATAGGAATTAAAGGTGGAAATTTTGATGGTAGTAAATTTTGGAAACAAGCCATTGAAAATGGAGCTGAAACGGTAATTGTAGAAAATGTAGAGATATCTGAAGAAGAGAAAAAAGAATTTTATGATAAAGCTATTATTATAGTTGAAGATACATTAGAAGCTTTATATAAAATTGCAGCATATAAAAGAATTATGAGCAAAATTCCAGTTATAGCAATAACAGGTAGTGTTGGAAAAACAAGTACTAAAGATGTTATTGGAGGTGTAGTATCGCAAAAATACAAGACACATAAAACAGCAGGAAATTTAAATAATAATATCGGAATGCCTTTTACTATTTTAGGTTTAAAAGATGAAGAAATAATGGTTTTGGAAATGGGAATGAACAATCTTGGTGAAATAAGCTTATTATCTGAAATTGCAAAGCCGGACATATGTGTTATAACAAATGTTGGAACAGCTCATATAGGTAATTTAGGTTCAAGAGAGAACATATTAAAAGCTAAATTAGAAATATTAGATGGAAATCCAAAAGCTAAATTGATAATAAATAATGATAATGATATGTTATCAGAATGGTATTCAAAATTAGAAAATAAAAAAAATATTTTCACAATAGGTATAGATAACAAATCTGAATATATGCCTGAAGATATAAAATTAAATGAATCAAATAGCATTGTTAAATATAAAAATGAAGAAATAACAGTTCCTGTACAAGGTAAACATTTTGTATTAAATGCTTTAGTTGCAATAGCAATAGGTGAAATTTTAGATATTAATTTAAAAAATATTAAAAATGGAATTGAAACATTTGAATTAACAAAAAATAGAATGGAAGTATTGGAAAACAGTGAAGGTATTAAAGTAATCAATGATGCATATAATGCGAGTTATGAGTCAATGAGTGCAAGTCTAAGTAATTTAGGGCAATTTAAAAACAGAAAAATTGCCGTATTAGGAGATATGTTTGAACTTGGACAATTTTCGGAAAAACTACATTATGGAGTAGGTAAAGAGGTTATTGCAAATAATATTGATATATTATTGTGCTCTGGCGAAAATTCTAAAAACATTACTAACGGTGCAATCGAAAATGGAATGAGTAAAGAATGTGTTATGCATTTTGATGATAAAGAATCATTATTAGAGAAATTAGAGAATATAATAAGAGAAAATGATATTATTTTATTAAAAGCATCAAATGGAATGAAATTTCATGAAATATCTAGTAAATTAAAAGAAAAATACAATTTAAAATAAAATTAAGCAAAAAGAAAAGTTTGAGGAGTAAAATTATGAAAAAGAAATTAGGTCTCATATTTGGAGGAATGTCGACAGAAAATGAAGTTTCTGTTATATCAACAAAATGCATATATAAAAATTTGGATTTAGATAAATATGAAATATCACTAATATATATAACTAAAAACGGAAAGTGGAAAGAAATAACTGATATTGAATGTGAGTTGGAAAAAGCGATAGATATTGAAAATATAGAAAAAACATTAAAAGAATTAGATGTTGTTTTTCCTATATTGCATGGAATGTATGGGGAAGATGGTACAATACAAGGGTTGTTTGAATTGTATAAAATTCCATATGTTGGGTGTGGTGTACTTGCATCAAGTGTAGGAATGGACAAAGTTTATAGTAAAGTCGTTTTTGATAAAGCAAATTTAAAACAAGCAAAATATTTTTATGTAAAAAAATATTCAAATAAATATGTATTAGTTGAAAAAGATTTTTCTGAAAAAGAAATTATACTATCAGAATTGACTAAAGAAATTGAAAATAACTTTAAGTATCCTGTGTTTGTTAAACCTTCAAATTCTGGATCGAGTGTAGGTATAACTAAAGTTAAAAGTATAGATGAATTAGAAGAAGCAATAAAATATGCAGCAGAATTTGATTCTAAAATTTTAATAGAAGAAGGTATACATGGTAGAGAAGTCGAATGTGCAGTATTAGGGAATGAAGATATAATTGCTTCTTGTGTCGGTGAAGTTAAGTCAGCAGAAGAATTTTATAGTTACAGCGCTAAATATGAAAATAATGAATCAAGAACAATAATACCAGCGAACATAACTGAAGATATATCAAATGAAATACAAAAACAAGCAATAAGAGCTTTTAAATCTATTGATGGAAAAGGATTATCAAGAGTTGATTTTTTCATAGAAGATGAAACAAATGAACTATATATTAATGAAATAAATACATTACCAGGATTTACAACAGTTAGTATGTACCCAGTTCTGTTGGAAAATTCAGGTATTAAATACAATGAATTATTAGACAGGTTAATAGAGTTGGCTATAGAAAAATAGATTTTATTGCTAGAAAATTGTGAATAATAATAAATATTAATGTTAGTGAAAGAATAATAAAAAAATGTAAAAAACTGCTAAAAAAAAATCCATAAAAGTATGGATTTTTTTTCTATTTATGTTATAATACAAATACCTAGATGGGAGGATGTACAAATGGTCTTTAAGAATTATTATAAAATATTAAACTTAGAAACTAGTAATATTACAGTTGAAGAAATCAAGATAGCATATAGAGCAGCCGCCAAAAAATATCATCCAGATCTTAATATAGGTGATGCTCTAGCAGAAGAAAAAATTAAAAATATAAATGAAGCATATAAAGTATTATCAGTTCCTGCAACCAAAAGAAAATATGATAGGGTTTGGAACTCAAAGTTTATGAAAAAACAAAAAGCATTTTCAGGGAGTGGACAAAAAGGTGCAATATTAAGCATGTTTTTTGGAAAAACAATAGACGAAGATAAAGAAAAACAGCAACAGTTATTTCCGGTTAAAGGCGATGATGTAGAAACTTCAATAGTAATAGATATTAAAGATGCATTTCAAGGAAATGAAAGAAAATTAATGTTAAAATCAGTAGAAGGTAAAAATAAAACAATAACAATAAATATTCCAGAAGGAATAAGAAATGGTGAAAAAATAAGATTAATAGGTCAAGGTAAAGAAGGACGAAATGGTGGAAGAAGTGGAGACTTATTTATTAAAATAAAAATAGAAAACAATAATGACTTTGAGTTAAAAGGTCATGACATACATACAAAATTATATTTGACGCCATGGGAAGCAGCTTTAGGTACAAGAGTAAATGTTAAATCAATAGATGATGAAACAAAAGTATATATACCAAATGGGGTACAAAGTGGTGAAAAAATAAAAATCCCTGGAAAAGGATATAGAATAGACAAAGATAAAAGAGGAGATTTGGTAGCTAATATACATATAATGGTACCAAAACAATTATCAGACGAAGAAAAAAGAATTTTTGAAGAAATACAAAATGTATCAACTTTCAATCCAAGAACAATATAATGTTTAGTTAATGTTGACATAAGTTCTAATTAAATGATATAATAGAAAGGTATGTTACTAAAGATTAACTATGGAAGTTAAACATAGAAAAGAGGTGGAATTAGATGGATTTAATTCAAGGAAAGCACTTTAGCATAGTGGATCCAAAAGGAGTAAAAACTATTATTTACCAAATAACAAAAACAGATAAAAAAATGGCAAATAATAAATTTCGATATACAGTCGAAAAACTGGATGATGCTGAAGAGATAGTTGGAGAAAATACTAAAAAAACATTTTATATAGAGAATTTAGATAATAATTCTAAACAGTTAGCGATACTATCTTTCGGAAGAGGAAGAGTTGTAATAAATAATGCGCTATTAGATAGTGATAGAATTAAAATTTCAAGAAAACCAATGCAATTTAAATTAGAACCACTAAGAACACAAGATGAAGGGGTTTATAAAGAGGTTGAATATACGCCAAATTTGAAAAGGCCTATGTCGATAATAGATCCAGATACTGTAGAAGAAGTTAAACCAAAACTATATTTCGATGACAGAACAAATCAAGTTAAAGGTAAATGCAAATTGAAATCGAATAAGTCATACTTTGTATTTGAAGTTAGAGAAAAAGATAATAATCTTAACATAGTTGGTGGAGCACCTACATTTATAGATTAGGGAGGAATTTATGTCGGAAACAAACAAGATAAACAATAAGGGATTTAAGGTAGAGTTACAAAAATCACAAACATTTCAATATTCATTTGATAATGAACTTACGATTGAAATACCGTTACAAAATACAACAAGAACTCGAGAAGAAAGAGAATAATATATAAAAATTAAAACAAAAGAGATAGAAGAAGGTGAGTAGATGAATTATAAAATCAAAGGTGCCATAAGAAGAAATAGGACAAATTTTATAATATATATAATTATATGGCTAATATTAGCCATAGTTTTAGTATCAGCATTTTCATATGCATCACATGTATCAAATGTAGATGGTGTATTTGACATGGGAATATTCTTTGGAAAATTTGCAGAATCTCTTTCAAATCCATTTGGAACAATGGGACAAATTTTTACAGAAGGAGCACAAGAAACATATTTTTCTTCACTGCTTGTAGTAACTATAGTCTATACAATATTTTTCTTTATAGGATTTGTTAGATCAACACCAAAAAATGAATTCAGTGATATAGAACATGGATCAAGTGATTGGAGTCAAAGAGGAGAGCAATACCGTATATTAGATAAAAATAAAGGAATTGTATTGGCTGAAAATAATTATTTACCAATAGATAAACCAGGTAACGTAAATGTATTAGTAGTAGGACGGATCAGGAGCTGGTAAATCAGCGTCATACTCTATACCAAATGCGTATCAAATGTTAGGTTCTTATGTATTTACAGATCCAAAAGGTGAGTTATATGATAGAACAGCAGGTTTTTTAAAAGAGAACGGATATAAAATAAAAGTATTAAATTTAGTTAGACCTAAATTTAGTGATGGGTATAATCCACTTATGCATATAACATCTGAAATAGATGTAGATGTTATAGCAAATACAATAGTTAAAGGTCAAAAATCAGATAGTGGTGCAGATCCATATTGGGATGATATGGCAGAAATGTTATTAAAAGCACTAATATACTATTTAATGGCAAGAAGACCAGAAGAAGAACAAAATTTAGCAAGTTGTGCTGAATTAGTTAGAGCAGCAAACAATAATAATGGTTCAAACTTATTAACAACATTAATGAGTGAATTACCGTTAGATCACCCAGCAAGAATGTATTATAAATCAATTGAAATAGCACCAGAAAAAACATATTCATCAATATTAAGTTCACTACAATCTAAATTAGGTAAATTCGACTCTAAAGAGATTGCAGAACTTACATCAACGGATACGATTGACTTTGAAGAAATCGGAAACCAAAAGACAGCAGTATATGTAATATCATCAGATACACATACAGCGTATGACTTTTTATTGACAATATTCTTTTCACAAATGATTCAACAATTATATGATTTTGCAGATCAAAATGGTGGGAAATTAAAAGAACAAACATTTTTCATATTAGACGAATTTGCAAATATAGGTAAAATACCAGATTTTGATAAGAAAATATCAACATCAAGAAGTAGAAAAATTTCTTTCAGTGTTATTTTACAAAATTTAGATCAGTTAGAAGCAGTGTATGAAAAGTCTTATGAGACAATAATGGGTAACTGTGATACACATTTATTCTTAGGAAGTAATTCATATAAAACAGTAGAATATTTCTCTAAAGCTTTAGGGGAAAAGACAATAGGAAGAGATAGTATATCAATTAATAGAGATAGACAAAACTGGAAAACAGGAAAAAGTGTATCTGATACAGTAATGGCTAGAGCACTTATGACTCCAGATGAGTTAAGAAGAATGAATACAGATGAATGTATTGTATTCGTAAAAGGAATTAGACCTGTAAAAACTAAGAAATTCTATTATTTTAAATATCCTATGGCCAAAAAACTGAAGGAATTAGAAATAGATCATAATGATATAGGTGAAATAGATAGAGGTGTTTGGAGAAAATATAATCCATATAATCCGTATGTAGAAGAAAATGTAGAAAAACAAGTAGAAAATTTAAAAGTAGAATCATTAGATGATTTGTTTGAAAATAGCAGTAATTCTAATAAAGATTTAAAAATAGGAAATGATGTAATAAAAATTACAAGAGAAGATTCTAATATAGAAGAACCAATAGCTGGTATTAAAACAAAAAGTAATATTACGAAAAAAGAAACACCAGTAAATTTATTTAATATAGAAGATCCAGAAGAATCAACTGATTTGCAAAAACAGTTAGAGGCTAAGTTTGATGAATTATTTGGTGATTTTGAAGATGATGATTAATATAAATAAAATGAGTAAAAGAAGTACATAAGTACTGATTTTACTCATTTTTAATATATATATGAAGTTTTACTCCAACATTTATTATAGAGCCAAAATATTTAATGTTAAAGTTATTGAATAATAAAGAAGTAGAATAAAGTGATAACAAAAGATGGGAGAGAATAAATAAGTATAAAAGAATTAAATTTATAAAATAAAAGACAAACAAATTTTTGATTTTTGTTGACTTTTGAAAAGTTAATATATATAATTTATATATTAAATGATGAAAGGGAAAAATATGAAATTTGTACATATAGCAGATTTACACTTAGATAGTGTCTATGTAAATTTGTCAGATAAAACGAACTTAGGAGAACAAAGGAGAATAGAACAAAAGAAAATATTAAGGAAAATGGTGGATTATATTAAGGAAAATAATATAGAGCTACTTTTTATTGCTGGTGATCTATATGAGCATAAATATATAAGAAAATCAACAATAGAATATTTAAATAATTTATTTTGTGAAATACCAGACACAAGAATCTATATATCGCCAGGAAATCATGATCCGTATTTAGTTGATTCTTATTATAATACATTTAATTGGAGTGAAAATGTTAAAATATTCACGGGAAAATACGAAAGAATACAATTAGAAGATATTGACATATATGGATATGGTTTTGAAGATTTTTATTGTATGAATTCAAGTATAGAAATGTTAGAAATAGTAAATAAAGAAAAAGTAAATATATTTGTTACACATGCAGACATAACAGGTGGATATGTTGGAGAAAATTTGTATAATCCAATACCACTTAAAGTGTTACAAAATAAGGAGTTTGATTATGTAGCATTAGGTCATATACATAAAGGGAACGATTACGGAAATATATGTTATTCAGGATCAATGTTAGCACATGGTTTTGATGAATTAGGAACACATGGAATGTTAGTTGGAGAAATAATAGATAAAGAAGTATACATTGAAAAAATTGTGTTAGATGAAAAAGAATTTAAAGAAATAAAGATAGATATGTCAGAAATAAGTTATTTCGAAGATTTAATTTTAAAAATAAATCAAATACATATAGAAAAAAATCAATATATTAAAATCATTTTACAAGGTAACAGAAATTTTAAAATAGATATATACAAAATATTAAAATTAATTGAAAGTGAAAGAATAATTAAGATTAAAGATGAAACAAAATTAACGATTGATTTATTAAAATTAGCTAAAGAGCCAACATTAAAAGGTATTTTTGTAAAAAAAATGTTAAATAAACTAACAGATGATGTAGAAAAAAATATGAAAATACAAAAGGCAATAGAGATTGGACTAGAAGTATTGGAATAGGAGAAGGTATTGAAATTAGATAAACTAAAGATTAATTCTTATGGAAAATTAAGAGAAAAAGAAATGGAATTTGGAAAAAATATTAATATAATATATGGAAAAAATGAATCTGGCAAATCAACAATGCTTAGTTTTATTTTAAGTATGTTATATGGTGTTTCAAAAAATAAAAAAGGTAAAGAAATATCAAATTATGAAAAATATAAACCGTGGAATTCAGATGAATTTTCAGGGAAAATAATATATACATTAGATGATAATGAAAAATATCAAGTTTTTAGAGATTTTAATAAAAAAAATGTAAAAATATTTAACGAAAAAATGGATGATATTTCAAATGAATTTAATATAGATAAAGTAAGAGGAAATGAATTCTTTTATGAGCAAACAAATATAACAGAAGAGTTATTTTTAGCGACATTAGTATCTCAACAACAAGAAGTTAAACTAGAAAAAAATGAGCAAACTGTGTTAATACAGAAAATAACAAATCTAGTTGGTACAGGAGAAGATAATATATCATTTAAAAAATCAATAGATAAATTAAATAAAAAACAATTAGAAGAAATCGGAAGTGATAGGACAAGAGAAAAGCCAATAAATATATTAGAAAGAAATATAGAAAAATTAGAGTTAGAGAGAAGAAATGCAGAAAAGTCAGAGTTATTAAAAGATGATATTGAAGATAGTAAAACAAATTTAAATAAAAAAGTAAATGAAATTGATAAAGCGATAACCTTATTAAAAGAGTTGAAAGAAATACAGCAAAAAGAAGATATAGAAAAAGAAAAAATAGATGTTAAAGAAGAATTAAATAATCAGCAGATATTGGAAATTAAAGAAATAGAAGAAGAAATTGAAAAGTCTATACAGACAGATTTAAAATTAGAAGAAAAATACAAGAAAGATATAATTAAAAAGCAAGGAGAAAGTAAGAAAAAAATTAAAATAAATATATGGTTAAGTATAGCTATTATACTATTAAATATTATACAAAGTATATGTATATCCAACAGTTTTGTAAATATATTTATATTAATTGGTACAGTGATATTCTTAATAATATTTAATCTACTTATGAATCTTAAGAGTAAAAATTTAGCACGAGAAATTAAAAATGAATATTCATTAAACAAAAAAAATAATGAATATAAAAGAGAATTATTAGAGATTGATTACAATAAATATAGTCAAAATTATAAAAATAATATTGAAAATGTGTTGCAATTAAGAGAAAAAATAAAAAAAGAATTTCAGTTTGAAAAAAATAGAGTATTATCAAAATGTTATTCAAATGAATACTTGATACTACCAGAGAAATTAAATAATATAGATAAAATAATATATGAAATCGAAGATTTAGAAAATAAGATTAATAAATATAAGGTGGAATTGCATAAAAGTCAACTAGATAAAGAAAATATTGATAAAAATTGTAAAGATTTGGCTACAATAGAAGAAGAATTAAATCTAAATATTAATAATAGAGATGAATTAATTTATTTAAGCGAATGCATGGAAATTTGTAAAGAGACATTAAGTGATGCATATGATGAAATGAAATATAGTATAACACCTAAATTTACTCGAAATTTATCAAGAATAATTAGTGAAATAACTAAAAATAAATATACAAATGTACAGTACAATGAGGAAAATGGATTAATGGTAGAACTGGAAAATGGAAATTATGAATTAATTTCAAGGTTAAGTATTGGAACGATAGAGCAATTATATTTAGCACTAAGATTATCAATGATAGAAGAATTATATGAAGAAAAAATGCCGATTATATTAGATGAATCATTCGCTTTTTATGATAAAGAGAGATTAGAAAACATACTAAAATATTTTGCTGAACATTTTAAAGATAATCAAATTTTAATTTTTACATGTATAAATAGAGAAAAAGAGTTGTTAGACAAAAATAATATAGAATATAACTTGATTGAGTTATAAAAAACTTAAAATAATAAATTTATGCTTGAAAAGTTACATAAATATTATATTTGTAAGCACTTGTAAAATCTTCCTAAATATAGTATAATGCTGTAACAAATAGATTAAAGGAGAAATTTATGTTTGAAAAATTAGAAGTCGTTGAAAAAAGATATGAAGACTTAACAAAATTAATTGCAGACCCAGAAATAATTGCAAAACAAGGTGAATGGCAAAAATATATAAAAGAACACAAGAGTTTAGAAGATATAGTTTTAAAATTTAGAGAGTATAAAAAAACAAAACAAGCTATGCAAGAAGCAGAAGAATTAATGAAAGATCCAGAAATGAAAGAACTTGCGGAATTAGAATATTATGATTCAAAAGAACAATTACCAGTGATTGAAGATGAATTAAAAGTATTATTAATACCTAAAGATCCAGATGATGACAAAGATATTATATGTGAAATTAGAGCAGGTGCTGGTGGAGATGAAGCAGCATTATTTGCTGGTATTTTATTCAGAATGTATAGTATGTATGCAGAAAAAAATAGATGGAAAGTTGAAATATTAAATGAAAATGAAACAGGCTTAGGTGGATATAAAGAAGTTACTTTCATGGTAACAGGAAATGGAGCATATAGCCGTTTGAAATTCGAAAGTGGTGTTCACAGAGTTCAAAGAGTACCAGATACTGAAAACAGTGGTAGAATTCATACGTCAACAGCGACTGTAGCAGTGCTTCCAGTGGTAGAAGATGTTGAAATAGAAATAAATCCAGCAGATGTTAAAATGGAAGTTTTTAGAGCTTCAGGAGCCGGAGGACAACACATTAATAAAACATCATCAGCAGTAAGATTAATACATGGTCCTACAGGAATTGTAGTAGAATGTCAATCAGAAAGATCACAATTTCAAAACAAAGATAATGCGATGAAAATGTTAAAAACAAAAATCTATGAAATAGAAAAAGAAAAACAAGATACGGAAGTTGCTAATGCTAGAAAAACACAAGTTGGTTCAGGGGATAGAAGTGAAAAAATAAGAACATATAATTATCCTCAAGGAAGAATAACAGACCATAGAATTGGTTTAAGTGTATTCCAAATGGAAAACTTTTTAAATGGTGCAATTGATGATATGTTAGATAATTTAATTGCAGCTGATAGAGCAGAAAGACTAAAAGGTGAAGAACAATAAGATAAATGACTTCTTGAAAAATCAAGAAGTCATTTTTACATAATATAGTTAAAACTAAAATGATAAAAATAAAATAAAAAGCTAAAAGGAGATAAAAACATGAAATATTTAATATTATCTGATATACATGGTTCAAAATTTTATTTTAATAAAATTTTAGAAATATTTAAAAATGAAAAATTTGATAAAATGATAATAGTAGGAGATTTATATTATCATGGCCCAAGGAATCCTTTAACAGAAGAATATGACCCAATGTATATTGCAACTAAATTAAACGAAATAAAGGATAAAATAGTAGTAATTAAGGGGAATTGTGATGCTGTTGTTGATGAGATGATTTCAGAGTTTAAATTCCATGATAAATATATATTGGAATTAGCTAATAAAAAAATATTTTTCACACATGGACATATATATAATATGGATAGTTTACCAGAGGAAGAATTTGATATAATGATATATGGTCATTTGCATACTCATTTTATTCAAGAAGAATACGGGAAAATATTTATAAATACTGGATCAATATCTTTACCTAAAAACAATACGAAAAATAGTTATGTTGTTTTAGATGGAAATATAATTAAAATAAAAGATTTCGAAAGTAATTGTATTGATAAAATAGAAAAATAGGAAATAAAAAAACAGTCAAATGACTGTTTTTTTTATTTCCTATTTTGAGTCATTATCTTTGGTTAAAGAATTATGCTCAGGTATTGTATTATTCTTGTTTTTGCAAGCGCATGTGGCACAATTTCCACCACAATGTTTTTTAGGAGGTGTGTTTTCTTTTGAAGTAGAGTTTGTCATAGAGTTTCTCCTTATAATAATATATTTATTCTATTTAGAATATGTAACACAATATAACATATAAAAAAGTAAAAGTCAAAAATTCTTTAATGAGAAATGATATAAGTGTTAATAGAAGGAAAGTGTAGAGTATACTAGTGGTATATATAGGTGAGGTGGGAAAGAAATGAGTAACAGTGAAACACAAAAAAAGATATTAAAGATAGCTAAAAAAGAATTTTCAAATAACGGTTTTAAGGATGCCTCATTAAATAATATAGTAAAAATATAAATATGAAATAGATTAACATTAAATATTAAAATGAATAAGATAGAGTTATAAATATATATAGAAAGGAGGATTTTATGGAAGAAAATTTTCTTATAGCATTCGGACTTACACTTTTTTCAGGATTAGCAACAGGAATAGGAAGTTTAATAGGATTGTTTTGGAAACAAAGTAATAAAAAATTCCTATCAGTTGCACTAGGCTTTTCAGCAGGTGTTATGATATATATATCTTTTATAGAAATATTTCCTAAGGCTTTGGAATTATTAAAAGTAGAGTTGACAGAAAATGCAGCATCATGGGTAACTGTAATAAGTTTTTTTATTGGAATTGGAGTAGTAGCAATAATAGATAATTTAATTCCAAAAGAAAAAAATCCACATGAACTTCATAATGTAGATGATTTAAATAAGCCAACTGATATGCAAAAAGTTTCAAGTGCAAAATTATTACGAATGGGAATATTTACAGCACTAGCAGTAGGTATTCATAATTTCCCAGAAGGATTAGCTACATTTATGTCTGCATTAGCAGATCCAACACTAGGGATAAGTATAGCAATTGCAATAGCTATACATAATATTCCAGAAGGTCTAGCAGTTTCAGTACCAATTTATCATGCGACAGGAAATAAATTAAAAGCATTTAAATATTCTTTTTTATCAGGTTTATCCGAGCCTATAGGAGCATTAGTAGGATATTTGATCTTAAGACCATTTTTAAGTGACACAATTATAGGAATTGTATTTTCTGCAGTTGCTGGTATAATGGTATACATTAGCTTAGATGAATTATTACCAGCATCTAAAGAATATGGAAAACATGATTTATCTATGTGGGGGTTTGTAGGTGGAATGATTATTATGGCAGTAAGTTTATTATTACTATAATGAATAATATAAAGTGTTTTAATAAGGTTAAATAATTAAAATATAAAATAATAGTGAAAAAATAGAAACAAGTACAAACAAGTAGAAACAAGTACAAAAAAGTACAAACAAGTACAAAAAGGTAGAAAAATTATAATAATTATATTATCATAATTTTTCTACCTTTTGTATTAATGATTTTCAACTATCTAGCATTTTTAATTATCTACTATTAGTTATTATCTATTATTTTTAAACTGAAAATTAATAAGTTGACTAATAAAGTATTAAAAATTATTTAAGAGTGTCTATTAAATAAAGATTTTATTCTAGAAAATAATTTAGCAAAAAAGGACTCTTTGACTATAACTAATGAAGTTTCGTTAGTTAAGTTAATATTTTCTTTTTTATTATTTTTAAAAATTTTAGCAGGATTATATAATTCCAATTGTTTTTCTTGAAATTGTTTTTCGTTATTGTTTAAAGTAACAATAAATTCATTTTTTTCTAATTCACTTTCACACCAATAGTTTAAGTATAATAACGAAATAAGGTTAATTGTTTCTTTATTTAAATTTTCTGTATTTGAAGAATTATATGTTAAGTTCAAATTTGTATTTCTATTTTCTTTAATCATATTAAAAAAGTTTATTGGTAATTTATCAATATATTCATTTCCCATGAATATTAAAAATCCATATAATTCAGAAAAAATTATACCTGTATCTGTATTCATTTTATTCTCCTCTATCTTTTGTTTGATTATCTTTATTTAATTCATTTCTAATGATATTTTTAGCAGTACTTAGATCAGAAAGCTTAGTATCCTTACAAAGATCTAATAAAATTTTTCTTTTATTATGATCTTGTGATTTAGGAGAGTTTATATTAGTTGAATCTAGTGGTTCATGGACTAATATATTTTTTCTTTTTGAATGATCAAATGTATAATTTGAAGTATCATCCTCTATATTGAAATTAGAATTATCCAATTTATTTGAAGACCTATCTTTAATTAGATTATGATATTCTATTAATATATTAGGGTCATCCTGGAATTTTAATAATGTATTTAAATATATTTGATGTAATTCTGAATCCTCTGACATTAACTGTTCTGTTGATATTAGATTTAATGCATAAGCTGCAGAATTATTAATAAAAAATTTGTCATTATCTTTAAATATTTCTAAAGTTTTTTTGGAATCTGAGTTTTTGTTAACTTCTAGTTCTTGATATTCTATATTAAGTTGTTTATTATTTTGTAATTTTAAAAGCATGGAAGAAGGTAGTTGTAAATATTTAGAATCTCCATTCATAAAACCTTCTAAGTTTATTAAGTTAAGTGAATAAGCAGTAGAAGGGTCAACTAAAAATTTATCTTCTGATGTATAAATTAAAAGATTTTGCTTCAAAACTGTTTTTAATTTAGATGCTGAAACAGTTTCTTGTGAATCATTGAGCTTAAGTGATGGTCTTTTAATTTGTAGATCAGATGGTTTTCGTTCAAGATTATTTCCAAGTGAAAGTCTAGAATTAAATAAATTAGTTTGTGTTTTTTGATTTTTATATCTTGTCATGCTTTTCTCCTTTAATTCATTTATAAAATCAGTATACCATTTTACTTTACCATAGACAAAATGTTATATTGAAAATTAATTTTAAATATAATTGAATTAATTAATAATTAATGAATATTAATTAAATAGTTTAGATTGAGCATATTTTATTATTTAGGAGTATATTATGAAGGAAATGATTTCTATAATGCTAATAGGTGCATTTTTTGGCACATTTGGTACGACAATAGGAGGAATAATAGGTATTATTAATAAAAATGATACAGATAAATTTATCAGTTTTGTATTGTCACTATCTGCAGGATTGATGTTTTCAGTTGTTAGTTTTGAGTTGATACCAGAATCATTAATTATTGGTGATATTTCAATAACAATTGTTGCTATATTGTTAGGGATTTTTTGTATAACTATTTGTGATATATTTGTAAAGAAAAAAATAGAAATAAATGAATATAAAGTTAATTTTAGTGAAAAGTATAAAAAAGAAGTTATGGATAAAAAAAGATTTATTAAAACTGGAATTATAATTGCTTTAGGTCTAGGAATTCATAATTTTCCAGAAGGGATAGCGATAGGTTCTGGAATGGATATTTCTAGAGAATTAGGAATAGCATTAGCAATAACAATATGTTTACATGATATACCAGAAGGAATATCAATGGCGGTGCCTTTAAAAAAGGGTGGGATGAAACATAGAAAAATATTAATATATATTCTATTATCAGGAATGATAACAGGGATAGGTGCATTAATTGGAGGGATTGTCGGGAAAATATCTAATGAAGTAATATCGATGTGTTTATCTTTTGCATCTGGTGCCATGATATATATTGTTGTAGCAGAATTAATACCAACATATACATCGATATATAAAGGGAAAATTACATCAATAGGAAATATAATAGGAATAATATTAGGTTTAATACTTACTACCGTATAAAAAATAAGAGTATTGAATAACAATGTGTTAAAAATACTCTTATTTTATTCTGTTACATATTTATCAATGCTGTATTTAAATCGTAGCTATTATATATCCTATATTCACAATTAGATATAGCATAGCTATTGAAATCATGAGTTTCATTATTCTTTTTCATCAGATATTCTAGTGCAATAATAACTCCACTGTGAGTTACAATCAATATTTCTTCATTCTCATTATTATTTTTATTATCTTGCAATATTTTTAAAATTGTATGTTTAATTCTATTTAAAAATATATCTAGGCTTTCACCATTTGGTGGTGTTTTATGAGGTCGTTTTAGGTCCCAATAATCTAATCTTAGATCAAAAGTGTTATTTCTTTTCTGTCCTTGAAAATCTCCATAAGATCTTTCCTTTAAACCGTCTGTGTATATAATATTTGTACTTTGTTTTATATTTATCTGTTTTGAAGTCTCTCGAGCACGGTTTAATGACGAAGAGTATATTTTTGATATATTACGATGTTGTAGTTTTCTAGATATTAATTTAGCTTGTTCAATTCCATTTTCGTTAAGCGTTGTATCTAATTGTCCTTGTAAAATACCGTCTTTGTTTTCAAATGTTTCTCCATGTCTAACTATTATTATATCAAAATTATTCATAAAATAAATACTCCTTTTAAAATAGATTAAAATATTATTATATAGATTATATAGAAATAGAATATATATATCAAGTAAAAAGAATAGGAAAATAAAAAAGAGTAGAGCATATAAAAATGAAAAAAATATTAAAAAATAAATAAGTATAAAGACTTGTTTTTTAAAGAGTCATATAGTAAAATACAAACAGATATTTGAAGAAATATAATTAAAGATAAGGAATGATAATGATGAATAATATATTAGAAGGATTAAATGATAAACAATTAGAAGCAGTGACTAGAACAGAGGGTCCATCTTTAGTAATAGCAGGAGCAGGTAGTGGTAAAACAAAGGTATTAACACACAAAATAGCATATTTAATGGGAGAAAAAAATATAAAACCATGGAATATATTATCAATAACATTTACAAACAAAGCTGCAAATGAAATGAAAGAAAGAGTTTCAGGAATAGTAGGTGATGTTGCAAGAGAAATATGGATGGGAACATTTCACTCAATTTGTGTTAAAATATTACGAAGATTTATAGATAGAATAGGTTTTGATTCATCATTTATAATATTTGATTCATCTGATCAAAAAACACTTGTTAAAACATGTTTAAAAGAATTGGCTATTGATGATAAATTATTTACAGATAGAAGTGTTTTAGCAGAAATTAGTAATGCTAAAAATGAGATGTTAGAACCAGAAGATTATATATTAAGAGCAAAAGGTGATTATAGAAAAGAAAAAATATCAACAGTATATGCATTATATCAAAAAAAATTAAAAGATAATAATGCAATAGATTTTGATGACATTATAAATTACACAATTAAAATATTAATGGAAAACCCAGATATATTGGAATATTATACAGATAAATTTCAATATGTTTTAGTAGATGAGTATCAAGATACAAATAAATCACAATTCACATTAATACTTTTATTTGCATCAAAACATGGAAATATTACTGTAGTTGGAGATAATGATCAAGGTATATATAGTTTTAGAGGAGCTGATATATCAAATATATTAAATTTTGAAAAAGATTTTCCAGGAACTAAAATTATTAAATTAGAACAAAATTACAGATGCTCAGGAAATATATTAAAAGCAGCGAATTCTGTTATAAAAAATAATGAAGTTAAATATAAAAAAGAATTATGGACTCAGAATGAAGAAGGTAATTTGCCTAAGGTATATCAAGCTAATAATGAATATGATGAAGGTTCATATATTGTATCTCAAATGGAATCATTAAAAAGGGAAGAATATTGTAAATATTCTGATTTTGCAGTACTATATAGAATGAATACACAATCAAGGGCTATAGAAGATATATTCAGGAGAGAAAATGTACCATATAAAATTATAGGCGGACTTAAATTCTATGAAAGAAAAGAAATAAAGGATACAATAGCATATTTAAGATTGATTCAAAACAGTGCAGACAATTTAAGTTTAAAAAGAATAATTAATGAACCAAAAAGAGGGATAGGAAAAACAAGTTTAGATAAAATAGAAGAAATAGCGATAGCGAATAATATATCAATGTATGAAGTTATAAAAAGAACAAATGAATTTGGTTTAAATAGAGTGTTTTTAGCATCAAGAGATTTTGTAAATGTAATAGAAGAATTGAAAGCTAAAAAAGATGATATGTCACTTTCTGAAATAGTTACAGCAACACTTAAAAAGACAGGATATACAAAGGCGTTAGAAGTAGAAAATACTATTGAAGCAGAAAATAGGATTGCCAATCTAGATGAATTTTTAACAGTAACAATGGAGTTTGAAGAAGAATTTGCAGAAAATACAATAAGTGACTTTTTAGAAGGTATTACTTTATCAAGTGATTTAGATAACTTAGAGGAAGCACAAGAAACAGTTACGTTAATGACTTTACATAGTGCAAAAGGTTTGGAATTTCCAGTAGTATTTTTAGTGGGGATGGAAGAAGGTATTTTTCCAGGATATCAGTCGATGATGGAACCAAAAGAATTAGAGGAAGAAAGAAGGCTTTGTTACGTTGGGATTACAAGAGCAAAAGAAAATTTATTTTTGACATGTAGCAAGCAAAGAACAGTATTTGGTTCAACAAGCTATAATCCTATATCGAGATTTTTAGAAGAAATACCAGCAGAATTATTAGAAGGTCATAGTGAGGCATTTGGAACAAAAACAAATAAAGATGAAATGTTTAAGGATTCACCATATTCTTGGAAATATGGTAGTAAAGATAATAACATTAAGACATACGGTTTAAAAGAAGAACAAAGTAGTATATCTTCTAAAAAGAGTAATAATGTTGCATTTGCATTTAAAACAGCAGAAAGCTTTTTAAATAACATTGCTAATAAATCAAATCAAGATGTCGATTTTACTCAATATAAACAAGGTGCAAAGGTATTCCATAAAAAGTTTGGACAAGGTGTAATAAATATTGTAGAACCAGAAGGAAATGATTTAAAAGTTGACATTAATTTTGATAAAGTTGGTAATAAAAGACTTATGGCTAAATTTGCTAAATTAGAAATTATCGAAGAATAATATTATGAAAAACATAAATTGAGAATAAAAGGAACAATAATATAAGCAACTACAACTAAAAAACTAAAAGAAAAATTAAAACAAAGTACTTAATCTAAAATTACATAGATTAAGTACTTTATTTTTTTATTCATTATTTTAGATGATTAATTAATTGAATAAAATATATAAAATTGTACATAATATATTTAAATTTGAATTAGAAAGGAATGATAATATGCCAGATTTAAATCAAGTAGAATTACAAAGTTTAAGACATTTAATAGGAGCTCATGAGACTGCGTGTCAAAAATTAAATGCATATTCAGCACAAGCTGTTGATCCACAGATTAAACAACTTTTTGCAAAATCAGCACAAGATGCCCAAAATACAAAGCAAAAATTAATTACTTTTTTAAATAATTGATAGGAGGAAAAGATGGAAGAAAAAATAATGATAAATGATATTTTATCAAATGTTAAGTCAGGTTTAGCTGCATATCAAACAGCTATAACTGAATGTGAAAATGTTCAATTAAGACAAACATTTCAACAAATAAGAAATTCAGATGAAAGTTTTCAATTTGAACTTTTTAAGATAGCTTCTGCAAAAGGTTATTATGTTCCCGCAGAAAAGGCTTCAACAACTGAAATTTTAAATGTTAAAACACAAATGCAATAAAGACAGTTTTACTGTCTTATATACATATAATAAAAATAATAATTCGAATAAATAATAAAGCAAATAAGCAAATAAACAACAAAATAAATAATAAAATATAGTCAGAAGCTAAGCAACAAGTATAATGTTGCTTTTTATATTGAAAAATGATTAATTAGTGGTTATAAATGAGTAATTGTAATATAGTGAAAATAAAAGTAAAAGTGAGTAAAAAAGAGAAAAAAAGAGGTGGTGCTAGTTAGTGGATACGTATTAAGGGTATATGCATAGTAAATATATATAATCAATAAGAGATATGCTTGCAAAAAAAATGTATTTAGATTATTATTAATAAAGTATAAAAAAATATAATTTTTGAATACGAAGGAGATAAAGATGTTTAAGAAGGCAATAGTACACATGAAAAAGGGTATGAAGCTTTTTATTATTTTAACAATAGCAGTTTTTATAATATTAAGTATAGTATCATTAGTTTACAAACCTACATATGCAGTATATATAGATGGAGTTCAAGTTGGGTATACTGAAGATAAGACAGAATTACAATCTAAAATAAATGAACTTATTGAAGCAGAAGATAAGTCAGAAGAGAATGTGGCATATGTACAAGTAGATTCTTTACCAGAGTATGAATTATGCTTATTGAAAAAAGATATAGTATCAAATGATGAAGAAATATTTGAAGATATTAAAAAAAATAGTACAGAATATTATAGATATTATGCTATATTAAATGATAATGAAGAAAAATATTATGTTTCTTCTTTTGCTGAAGCAGAAAAAGTAGTAGCAGATTTAACAGAAAAAGAAAGTGATAATATAGATGAAATAACAATAGTAGAAAAGTATGAAACTGAAATGAAAGACTTAACAACTGTAGAAACAGTTGTTGCAGATTTATATGTTGAGAAACCACAACCAGTAGTTGTAGCAACAACAACAACTACATCAAGAGGGTATGTATCGGCATCAAACGGATCATCATCATCTTATGTTGAATTAGGCGTTTCTTTAATTAGACCAACATCTGGAGTAATGACAGTTGGATGGTTAGGTTATGCAGGGCATACAGCAATAGACTTGGCTAACTCTACGGGTACAGCAATTGTAGCAGCAGGGTCAGGGGTAGTTACATATTCGGGTTACAAAGGATCATATGGGAATTTTATTGTAATAGATCATGGGAATGGTGTACAAACATATTATGCACATTGTAGTTCACTAGCAGTATCATACGGTCAAACAGTATCACAAGGACAATATATTGCAGCAATGGGATCTACAGGTAATTCGACAGGATCACATTTACATTTCGAAGTAAGAAAAAACGGTGTAGCATATAATCCATTAAATTATGTATAAAGATTAATAAAACAAACATAAAATAGACAAAAAAATAGACAAAAAAATAGATAAAATAAATATAAAAAGTAAATATAAAAAGTAAAGTAAAAGAAAACAATCCACAATTCGTCAATGAATTGTGGATTGTTTTCTGCGTTTCATTAAGAGATTACTATATAAATTTGTTTTTATAAATTAAGCGTCCATGTTCTTGAATAATTTTACTTGAATATTTAAAAGAATGTTTTGTGATATTATTTTCAGTATAATAACGTAAATAGGTTTTTAGTAAATTAGGAGATATTTTAGTCTTGAAAATTACATAGAAATAATTATGCAATTTAAAACAATAAATATTTTTAGAAACAGTTACATTTAAGTTGTTTGAAATGAAATTAAGATCTTTTAAAAAATCATACATATTATCAAAATCTATAAATTTATATAGTGATTCAAAAGTTTTTCCACTATTATTAGAATTAATATTATCATTTACTTTATCTATAGATCGATTTTCATATTTATAATTTTTTTTATTTTTTCGCTTAATGTAAAATTTTTTATTATTTAATGAAAATTTAGTAATCGTCATTATAATATTATTGTCTTCAGTTATTTTACCCTCTATGAATAAATTATAACCTGTTGTTTCAAATCCAAATTGCAGATTTGCATCAGATAAAATATTAGAGATAATAAGATCATTATTAAAAGTGTCAGTGATAAAATCAATAGGATCGTCAATAAAATCATAATTGCTAAAAGTAATTTGAATTATATTATTATTAATTTTTTGTATATTCATGAATGCCTCCAAAATAAAAAAAGATTTTATATTAATATTATATTTTATAGAAATAAAAATGCTAATTAAAACATTAAAATCTATTGAAAAATTTAATGTTTCAATATATAATAACATGGAAATAAAAAGAAATAACCCTAGGGAAAAAAGAAAGTAGAGGAATAAATATGGCAACAAAAGAAAAAAATATATGGATATTAATGATATTTATATTATCAGGATTAGTAGTTGGTGGATTATTAGGAGAAATAGCATCTACGGTAGATTGGTTATGGTGGTTATCATACGGGCAAAGTTTTGGTCTTGAATCACCAGTAGTATTAGATTTAAGTGTGTTAGAAATTACATTTGGTCTAATGTTTAAAATTAGTATATCAAGTATTATTGGTATGATATTAGCTATTTTTATATATAAAAAGATATAGGTATGGGGATTAAGAAAGGAAATATAGTTGCAAAAAGGTATAAAGCAATTACCGGAATTAGAAAGACCATATGAAAAACTAGAAATATTTGGAGAAAAAATGCTATCAAATGCAGAATTATTGGCAATAATAATAAAGACTGGGACAAGAGAGAAAACATCATTGGAGTTAGCGCAAGAAATATTGCATTTAGGTGGAGAAGAAAATAACAATCTCATTTTTCTAAGAGAATTATCAATACAAGAGTTAATGAAAATTAAAGGAATAGGTAAAATTAAAGCGTTTCAAATAAAAGCAGCAGGTGAATTAGCAGTTAGATTTGCTGCACCTCGAAATTATTTGAAAATAGTTATAAAAGAACCAAAAGATGTAGCAGAACTTCTTATAGAAGAATTAAGAATTTTAACTAGAGAAGTGGCAAAAATAGTTATTTTAGATAATAAGAATAAAATTTTAAAAATAAAAGATATTGCAATAGGTGGAACAAATGTAATTAATATATCAATAAAAGATATATTAACTGAACCAATAAAGATGAATGCACCCAAAATAATAATTGTTCATAATCATCCAAGTGGAGATCCTACGCCTAGTCAAGCAGATATAAATTTTACAGAAAGATTATTTGAAGCAACAAATATGGTTGATATTGAGTTATTAGATCATATTGTTATAGGGGATAAAAAATATGTTAGTATATTTTCTAATATATTTAATAAGACAAAAGATTAAGACTAGGATGAATGGTATTACTTTACAAAAAGGAAGGGAAATGTATGAATTTTTTTAAGTGGGGATCAAAAGATATTGGTATTGATTTAGGGACAGCGAATATATTAGTAACTTTAAAAGGAAAAGGTATTGTGTTAAAAGAGCCTTCAGTAGTTGCAATTGACAGGATGACAGGAGAAATAAAAGCAACAGGAAATGATGCTAAAGAGATGCTGGGAAGAACACCGGACCAAATTAAAGCTGTTAGACCGATGAAAGATGGAGTTATTGCAGATTTTACAGCAACGCAATTGATGTTAAAAGATATAATAAATAAAGTTGGTAGAAGATATAATATAGGTAAACCAAGAATAGTTGTAGGCGTTCCTTCAGGTATTACAGAGGTTGAAGAAAGAGCAGTAGAAGAAGCTATTATGCGAGCGGGAGCAAAAGAAGTATATTTAATAGAAGAACCAATGGCAGCTGCTATCGGAGCTGGATTAGATGTTGGAGAACCATCAGGTAGTATAATAGTAGATATCGGAGGAGGTACAACAGAAGTTGCAGTAATATCTCTAGGTGGAGTAGTTGTTAGTCATTCGTTAAGAATTGCGGGTGATGATATGGATGAAGATATTGTTAATTATGTAAAAAAAGAATTTAATTTAGCAATAGGTGATACTACGGCAGAACAGATAAAATTAGAAATAGGTTGTGCAATGCCATTAATGACAGATGTACCTATGATGATTAAAGGAAGAGATTTGACTACAGGATTACCAAAAAATATAGAAATAACTTCAAATCAAATTCAAGAAGCAATATCAGAATCAATCAAAAAAATTCTAGATATAGTAAAATCGACACTTGAAAAAACACCTCCAGAATTAGCATCAGATATAATGGAAAAAGGAATTGTACTAGCAGGTGGAGGTGCTTTGATTAAAAATTTAGATAAATTATTAAGCGTAGAAACTGGTATGCCAGTATATATTGCAGATGAACCACTGGATGCTGTCGTAAGAGGTACAGGTAAAACTTTAGAAGAGTTAGAAAGATTGAAACATGTACTAATAAATGCAAGAAAAAGAAGATAGTTAGGAGAAAAGAATGTATAAAAGTAAAAAAGTTGGAGTTATCGGAGTTGTTATTACAATAATTATATTAGTTATAATTGTTATTTTTTCGAATGGTGATAATAGTGGAGCTTTTTTTGAAAATGGTATAAACAATATTGTTATGCCAGTACAAAATGGTTTAACATATTTGAAAAATCAAATTTCAGGTAATACACAATTTTTTGCAGATATTGAGTATCTTCAATCACAAAATGAAGAACTAACTAATAAAAATAGTGAGTTAGAACAACAAGTAAGAGAATTAGAAAATATTAAAACAGAGAATCAAACATTAAAAGAATATTTAGAATTAACTGAAAAGTATGGAGAATATAATACGATTCCTGGATATATTATAAATAAAGATGTTAGCAACTTTTCGAATACGATAGTAATAAATATTGGAAAAGACGATGGTATAGCTGAAGGTATGACAGTAATTGCAGATGAAGGCTTAGTTGGACATGTTATATCAGTTACAGAGGATACTGCAAAAGTAAAAACTATAATAGATCCTACAAGTTCAATAAGTTGTTCACTAAGTACATCAAGTGATACAATAGTATGTAAAGGAACATTAGAAGATAGTGTGTTATCTGCTACATATATACCAACAGATGCAAATATAATACAAGGTGATGCAATACAAACATCAGGTATAGGTGGCATATATCCAAAAGGAATACATGTAGGAACTGTGGAAAAAGTAACAAATACACAAAATATAATTGATAGATATGCTACAGTTAAAACAGCAGTAGATTTTGATAAATTAGACACAGTATTAGTCATAATAAATAATTAGGAAGAGGTATAAATTGAAAAAAATAATAATAAATATATGCTTTGTATTAACAATTTTTATTATTTACTTTTTACAGGCGAATTTTTTTACTTGGTTTAATATATCAGGCGTAATGCCTAATTTATTTGTAATATACATACTATTCATAGGCTTGTTTGCAAATAAAAAATTAGGAATAGTATATGGAGCAATAACAGGTTTGATTTTAGATGTTATTGTAGGAGAAATTGTAGGAATAAACACAGTTTTATTAGCAATTGTGGGATATATAGCAAGTGTTTTCGATAAAAATTTTGCAAAGGACAACAGAATGATAATTATTGTAATGTCAATTGTTTCCACAGTATTTTTTGAATGTGTATCATATGTAGTTACATATATGATATTTGATTTAAATGTAGAAGTTGTAAAATTTATAGAGATATTATTAATAGAGTTATTATTTAATACTTTAATAATAATAATAATTTATCCTATAATACAAAAAGTAGGATATGGTATAGAAAATGAATATAAAGGAAATAAGATTTTAACAAGATATTTTTAAAAGATTGAAGGTGAATTAGTGAAAGAAAATAAAATAAGTAAGATAAACATAAATCTGAGATTCAACATAGTGACTTTTATTATATATATTGTTGCAATCATCCTTATAATAACGTTGTTTAATCTACAAATTGTAAATGGTGAGGAGTATAGAGAAGAATCAAATACCAGATTAACAAGAGAGACAACGCTTTATGCAGCAAGAGGAACTATTACTGATTCATCTGGTGTAGTATTAGTAGGAACACAGGCTCAAAATGATCTCGAAATGTATCAAGTTAATATTGAAACTGAAGAGTTAAATGATGCTATTTTAAATATAATAAATATATTAGAAAAACATAATACAGATTATGTAGATAATTTTCCGATAACAGTGAATCCTTTTGAGTTCACTATATCTGATCAAGAATTGATAGAGTGGAAAAATGAAAATAAATTTGATGAAAATATTTCTGCTGAAGAAGCTTTTGAAAAATTTAAGAGTAAATATAAAATATCAGAAGAAAATGCAGAAGATGTTAGAAAAATAATATCTTTAAGATATCAAATAACAATTGAAGGGTATAGTAGTACAAAATCAATTAAAATTGCTACAAACATACCAGATGCTGTTAAAGCAGAGTTAAGTGAAAATACATTAGAATTTGCAGGTATAAAAATATATACAGTACCAATTAGAGAATATCCATATGGAGAAATGGCATCTCACATATTGGGATATGCATCTAAAATCGGATACGAAGAATATCAGGCTAAGAAAGATGAATATGATCAAAATGATATTATAGGAAAAACAGGAATAGAGTATAGTTTTGAAGAATATTTACGAGGTGAAGATGGTATAAAGCAAATAGATATGTCTGTTGACGGAACAATAACTGGTGAATACATATATCAAGAAGCAGTAGCCGGTTCGGATGTTGTATTGACAATTGATTCTGAATTACAAGCAGTAACTGAAACAGCTCTTGCAAATAATATTTTAAAAATTTCTTCAGGTGGATTTGGGACAGCATATGAAGCAGATGCTGGAGCATGTGTTGTAATGGATGTAGATACAGGAAATATTTTAGCTATGGCGAGTTTTCCAAACTATGATCCTAATGATTTTACTAATCCAAATGGTATAAGTCAGTCTGCATGGGATGGTTATTTGAATGACAGTGCAAAACCATTAATAAATAAAGCTACTCAATTATCATATGCACCAGGATCAATATTTAAAATGGTTACAGGAATAGCAGCATTAGAGTCTGGAGTGGTAGGTTTAAACGAAACAATAAATGATGTAGGTCAATATAAAAAATATGGGATAACTATGAATTGTTGGGTGTATACAGATTATGGGATAGGTCATGGATATGTAAATATAGTAGATGCAATAGAAAAATCATGCAATTACTATTTTTACGAAGTAGCAGATAGAATGGGAATTGATCAACTAGTGAATTATGCAGAATATTTTGGATTAGGCGAAAAAACAGGAGTTCAATTACCAAGTGAGACATCAGGAGTTTTAGCAAGTAGAGAATCAAAACAGGAATTGCATGGAGAAAATTCGACTTGGAATCCAGGAGATACACTTAATGCAGCTATAGGACAAGGGGATAATGAATTTAGTCCGGTGCAAATGGCTCAATATATCAGTATGATTGCCAATGGCGGGGATCCAGTAGATGTTAATATAATAAAGACTATAAGAAATTCAGATGGAACAGAAGTGTCTAGAGCTGAAATAGATGCATTTACTACTGAAAAATTAGGTATAGAAAATACTAAAAAAGAAGATTTAGAAATAAATCAAGCATATTTAGATGCTATATTAGAAGGTATGGAATCTGTAACAGATGATAGTCAAGGAACTGCATATGTTAGATTTAAAGATTTTGAAATTAGTGTTGGGGGAAAAACAGGATCAGCAGAAGCGCCAAATGGAGAAGTTCATGGATGGTTCGCAGGTTTTGCGCCTTTTGAAAATCCAGAAATTGCAATAGTAGTTATGGTGGAAAATGGTGGAAAAGGGAATTATACAGCAGAAGTTGTAACTGAGATAATGGGAGAATATTTTGGAATGAATAATGAAGAAATAAATGAAAATATGAATGTTGTACCATATATTGAAATGATACAATAAAAGGAGACGTTGAAATATGAAAAATTGTATTACTATAAATTTGAAAAAAGATGAAATAATATTAAAACTGAATGAGGATGCAGAACATAAACAAATATTAGATTCGTTAAGAAAAAAACTTACAGAATTAAAAAAGTTATATAAAGAGGAAAAGACACCAATAAGAGTAACAGGTAAAATTTTGAAAAATAGAGAAATAGATCAAATTCAAGTGGTTATTAAAGAAAAGTTAGACGTACCGATAGAATTTGATATGCCAAAAGCATTAGGATTGCATAGTATAACGAGAGCATTTGATAAAGAGATAGGTATGTCAGAAACAAGGTTTCATAGGGGTTCATTAAGATCAGGACAGAAGTTAGAAACAGAAGGAAGTCTGGTTGTAATGGGAGATGTTAATTCAGGGGCTGAAGTTATTGCATCAGAGAATATAGTGGTTTTAGGAGCACTTAGGGGACTAGCTCATGCAGGTGCTAAAGGAAATAAAAAAGCTATAATTTCATCAGGATTATTGGATACAGTTCAGATTAGAATTGCTAATATTGTAAGAGAAATAGATAGAGACGAAGAACCATTACATAAGCATGCATATGTATTTGTCTCTGAAGAAAAAATAATAATTGAATAATATTTATATAATTAAAATATAAATATTATCCAATTAACAGTAAAAGAAGAGATAAAAATAACATTTCATCTTTTACACCTTCAGTATATAAAAAGAATAATAAACCTAATATAATAATATCATCTAAATATAATTTTATGTCAAAAATTTCGATAATAGGTTCATCTGAATTTCCAGATAGAATATTATCAAAATTAAAATTTGCAAAATTATTTCTAGATGTATATTTTTTTTTGTCTTTTAAAATATCATCATTGAAATTAATGGGGGCCTCAGGAGGTGCAACAATAGAATTATATGGTCTAAAATATTCCCAATTTCTATGTTTGTATAGATTATTATATTGATTATAAGTGTTATATGGTCTGTTAGGAATATATGAAAAACCAGTATCCATTAAATTAGCCTCCTTTATTATTATTAAATAGTTCTGCTAATTTAGTCATATTTAATAAATTGGCATATTGATCTACTTTTCCTTTTTTTTCATCTCTTAAATATGGTTTTAATGATTGTAGTAAATTAGAGGTAGGATCGTTTTTGTTACCCATTTTATCCATCATTGACTTCATTTTCATTATCATATTTATGTCTATATTATTAAAGTCAAAATTATTTGTATTAGAACTATTTTGAGAGTTAGTATTACTTTGGAAGTTAGTATTATTTTCAGAAGTATCACTAAAATTACTACTCTCTTTTTCTTGATTATTATTAGAATTATTTCCCATTAGGGAGGCAAAGTTTTGAAGCATCTCAGGAGGGATTTGTGATACTATATTATTTAAATCTCCTTTGCTTGCCATCTCTTGTAATTTGTTAACCATTTCAGGGTCAATACTTGTATTTTCACTCATTTTAATCACCTCATTTAAGTATATGTAAGTTATAAAATATTATATGCTTAAAAGTAGAAAAAAGTGAGACTCATACAACTTGATTTTAAATGTAATGAAAATGTAATATAAGCTTGAAAAATAAAAGAAATGAGTTGCCGTAGAGGAATTTTTGAAATGAAATAAAAGGTTACATAAAAAAGGTGTTAATTCTTGTGAAATGCTTGAAAAACCCTTGAAAATAAGGTATAATAGTACTAAGTGTAAAACTAAAGGAGGAAATTATGAAAAATAAAATATTAAAAACGATTTTGGTAATAAGTTTAATCATAGTATTAGCTATGATGAATTTTATTGTTCTAGGAATAAATATAAGAACATATGCTGCTGAAATTGGAGCAACAAATGAAGAAAATGTAAAATTTGATGCATATTTTAAAACGAGTAACAATACAAAGGTTACAACGTTAGATACTATATATAACAATGAGGAGTTGTATATGTATTTGCAAGTAGAAGTAGAGAAAGAAGGGTATTTAAATAGTACAGTAACTATTGATGGTGATAAATTTATTTTTGAAGATTCAGATAGTCAATATGTGAAATCATTATCTGATGAATCAATAACTTTACACCAATTAAATGCTGGTTCTAGTATTGAGATAAAAGTAAAAATAAAACCAATTAAAGATGAATATTATGATATAAATCTTTTGACTTCAGAAACTGAAGTATCAATAAATGGTACATATAGAGATAGTCAAGAGAAAGATATAAATGTAACATCAACAAAGAATGTAAAATTAAATATAACAGATGGTGATTTGACAGAGATTTTAGATTTACATTATGTTGTTACAAATAAACATATAACAATTAATGGTGAAGATAAAACTATTGTACAATTTGCAATGGGACTAGGATTAGAAAAAAATGATTATCCAACTAAAAAAATTGATGTAAATATTCAATTTCCAGAGATAAATAATCAGTATCCAACAGTTGCAAAAGAAAATCAAATTATAGATTTTAATAATATGACTTCACAACAATGGTCATATTCTAGTGGGTTATTTGATTTGACAATGGAAAATGCAACACGAGAAGATGGAAGTGTTACATGGAAAACTGAAAGTTATGATGGAATAACATTAACAGCTATATATGATGGGAAACATACAATAACTAATGAAGATATAGAAATAGGACAAATAGTATCATTATACAACAATAGAGTTTTAACATTAAATACTACAGAAACTATTGATAGTGAAAAAGATTCGATAGTAGTTGCAATAAATGAAAGTAAAGAATCTTCTATATATAAAGGTGAAATATATAATAATATTGATAGAATATTAGAAAGTACAACATATATTGCAGTGAACTATCACGATATAGTTGATCGTATTCAACTTCTTGAAGATGAAACATATTTAGTTAATGATACAACTTCGCAAGAGGCAAATGTGTATTATTCAAAATCTATATTAAATAGAGCAAACTTAGTAGAGATGTTTGGAGAAGAATTCCTTATAGAAATTGGAAATACTTCAGCAAATTTCATTCAAACTATTGATGAAAATACGGAAACAGATGTTGATGGAAATATTCAAATAATATATCCAACAGAAACGGTAGAATCAATATCAATTATAACTTCAGATCCTATTAGTAATGGAGATTTTATAATAGAACATACTAAAGTTATGACAGAAGCAAATGAAGTAATGGAAAAAGCAGCTACAGCTTTAAGAACAGAACTAAATTATATATATAATTATGGGTTAGCAGAAAATGTAGGAGATGTAGAAGTAAGTTATTCTGAAATAACTTTAAATGAAACTGTAACAAAAGCACAAGCTAATATTGATAAAACATCATTATCTACAATAGTTGATAATGAAATAGAAATGCAAATAGATTTATTAACAAACAATACAAAATATGATTTATATAAAAACCCAGTTATAACAATAACAGTTCCATCACAAGTTACGGAAATAGATGTTACTAATATTAACTTAGTAAATGGTGAAGGTCTAAGTATAAAAGATTATAGCGTAAATGGAAAACAAATTATTATTACATTACAAGGAGAACAAATAGAATATTCGGAAGAAACTATATTAGGTCCAAAACTTAATTTAGAAATGACATTAGGTGTTAATCAATTATCAGGAACATCTGATGAAAGTATTTTAGTAGAATATACAAATGAAAAAGTAAATAAATATGAAAATGGTGATGCAGGAGCTGTTGAATTATTAATAAAAATTACTGCTCCAACAGATGTCACAACAATAAATGAAATACAATCATTAAATATTCAAAATATTGGAGAAGGAGATACTGTAACTGCAATAGTTCCTAAAGGTACAACAGCAAAAGAACATATAGTATCAATGCAATTAATAAATAACAATTCAAATACAATTGAAGATGTGAAAATATTAGGTACATTCCCAACAGATAGTTCTATAAATAATATGGGAGTAATTATTTCAGAATTAGTGAACATAACAGGAGCAACTGCAACAGTGTATTATACTGAGAATGAAAAAGCTACAGATGATATTTCAAATGATACAAATGGATGGAAAACTGCAACAAGTAGTAATCAATCTATTAAAAAATATTTAATAGTAATTGACGAAGTAGCAGCAAGAACAACTGTGACAGCAACATATAAAATAACAATCCCAGCAAATTTAGAATACAATCAGATTGCAACAATGGATTATACAACATCATATGTAAATTCATTAACAGGAATAGAAAGTACAAAACAATCAACACCAATAAAATTAGATTCAGGTGTAGGTCCGATAGTTGAAACAGAATTGACAACAACAATGAACAATAAAGATATAACAGAATCTGTAAAAACAGGTGAAGTTGTACAATACACAATTAAAGTTGAAAATACAGGAACAGAAATTGCAAATGATGTAAAAGTTACAGGAAAAGTACCGACAGGTACGGTTTTAGTAATGCCAAATGCAGACTATGTATATTCCGGAGAAACATATTATGATGAATTAACAACAACAACTTTAACTGAAACGATAACAGAACTTAAACCAGGAGAAGTAAAATACTTTGATTATGAAGTTAGAATTAAAGAGACAACAACTGGCGCTAAAATAAGTAATACAGCAACAATAGAATATGGTGAAGTTGTTAAAACAACTAACTCTACAGAAATAACAGTAGAACAAGGTGATTTACAAGTTGAAATAAAAAGAATTACGGACGTATCAACTATATGGGAAGAGGGACAAATAATATCATATTTCGTTATGGTTAAAAATACATCAACTCAAACATTAAATGATGTTGTGGTTGAACCTAAATTAGATGAATATCTTGAAATAGTAACTATGGAAATTGTATCAGATAGAGATCGTGAGATTGGTAAAAATGAATATCAATCAATAAATATTGGTTCTATAGCTGCTGGAGAAATAATAATATTAGAATTTGCAGCTGAAGCAAATAATTTACCAGATAATATAACAACAGGAACTTTATATGCAGATGTAATAGCAAATTCAAAAGACTATTCTTCGAATTTATGGATAGAAAATATCGTAACTAACAATATTGAACTTAATATGACAGCAAGCAGAGAACAAATTGTAAAAGAAAATGAAACTTTAAATTATATAGTTACAGTTGAAAATTTAAATAATACATCAATTGATGGTATGAGAGTGATTTCTAATATTTCAGATGAGCTAAGAATTGACAAGGTATTAGTAGATGGAATAGAAGTGGATAATAGGCTAATTAATGGTGAAATAACAATAATAGTATCATTAGATGCTTATGAAACTGCAACAATAGAAATACAAACAACAGCTGTTTTGGATTATTATAGAGTAGAAGATGAGACAATCAATGCAAAAACAAGAGTAGAATTAAATAGTGATATTATAGCTGAAACACAAACATTAACACATGTAATACAAATAGAAGAAACAGAAGATCCAGACGCGCCAAAAGACCCAGGAGATGGTTCAGGGAATGTAGCAATTGGAGAACAAGTAATATCAGGAACTGCATGGTTGGATGAAAACTCTGATGGTAAAAAAGATAGTAATGAAGAAACATTATCAGGAGTTAAAGTTAAGTTATTAAATGTAAAAACAAATTCATATATGGAAAAAATAGACGGAACAGAATTAATAGCTACTACAAACGAAGATGGTATATATTTATTCTACAATATTCCGGTTGGAGAATATATTGCAGTTTATGAATTCGACACTCAATATGGATTAACAAAATATAAAGCAACAGGATTAATTGAAAGTGAAAATTCAAACGTTACATTAAATACAATTAAAGTAGGAAATGAAAGTATAACTGTTCCAGCGACAGACGTTATAATCATAACTGATAATGATGTTACAAATGTAAATATTGGATTAATTATATTAAAAAACTTTGATTTAGAATTAAATAAATATGTAAGTAAAATAATTACTCAAAATGTAAATGGAACAAAACAAACAGAATATAATAATGCATCAATAGCTAAATTAGATTTAGATGCAACAGAAATAGAAGGAACGACAGCTATTATAGAATACAAGATAGTAATTACTAATAATGGTGAAATAGAAGGTTATGCTAAAAAAATTCAAGATAATATTCCAGCAGACTTGAAATTTAGTTCTGAATTAAATCCAACATGGTATCAAACAAGTGAAGGTTTATATAACACTAGTTTAGAAAATGAAGTTATTAAGCCAGGAGAATCTAAAGAAATTACATTAGTGCTTACAAAAACTATGACAGAAAGTAACACAGGATTGATAAACAATACAGCAGAAATAGTAGAAGCATATAATGAATTTGGAATAGAAGATAGTAATTCAACACCAGGTAATAAAGAACAAAGTGAAAATGATTTTGGTTCAGCAGATGCAATCATAAGTGTTCGTACAGGTGGAGGAATTTATGTAGCAATAGTTTTAGGAATAATAGGAACTATAGCAATAATAGCAGCAGCAGTAATATTAATTAAAAAGAAAGTTTTAATTAAATAATAAAAATCAAAGAAAGGAGAAAATAATGATAAAAAGAATAATAAAAATTATATTGGTAACTCTTATATTTCTAGTCAGCATTGTAACTGGTACCTCAGTATCAAATGCAAGTAATGTAACTATTGATACAAGTATGAGCAATGAAACAATAGGAGAACTGCTTTCTGGGAAGTATCCAGGATTTGAGGTTACATTAGAAGATCATTCTGTATATGATAGTGTTGCACAAAATGGTATATATTGTATACAACATGGTCAAAGTCTAGGAGAACAATCAAATGTTGCTTTAAAATATACAGTTGTTAATAAATTGTATTTTAATGGTGGAGAAATATATGATACAGCAAATGGACAAAGGAGTTATTCTATCAGAAATGCTCAATTTGCATATATAATTAATCAAGATAATGGTTCAGGAAAACAAACTGGACCTGTCCAATTCGCAATATGGGAATGGTTAACAGAATGGAAAAATCACCCCGTTCAAGGGACAGACATGACGCTAGCTGAATATCATGGTATAGATCCAGATATGATTATATATAATAGAAAACCTTCAGATGCAGCGTACCTTCATTTAGCAGAAGAAATGTTAGAAGAAGCTACAGCATATGCAGAAGGAATACAAGCAGGTGTTGCAGAAGAAGATCAAGTTTTTGTTGAAAATGCAATAAAAGGCGATGTGAATGTTAATGATACAGCGACAGGTGTCGAATTTAAATCATTTATATTTACTACAGAACATGAAATTGCAGATATAATAATAACAGACAAAAACGGTATAACATATAACAAAGACCAAATTGCAATTCAAGATTGGCAAGGGAATAATTTGGCAGTATCAGATATAAATACAGGAAAAGGTGGTACAACACCACAATCATTTAATGTTATAATAAATGATCCAGATGTAGAGGCTTCACATTTTGAAACATATAAAGTAGATATTATATTAGATGTGTTGATTTATACAGGAAATGTATATTTTTTAGATGATATTACTGGTTCGGGAAATTACAATTATCAAAATATGATAATTGTTGTTCCAGACCAATTTATAAAACAATTTACAGAAACATTTGAATTTGGACAAGAAGAAGAAAAAATATTGAGAATCGTTAAAATAGATAGTGATACAGGAGAAACTTTAAAAAATGCAGAATTTAATATTAAATTAATACAAGATGAATATGGAAATGAAGTAAATAAATATATTTATTTAGATGAATATGGAAACTATTATTATTATGATTCACAAAATCAAGCAGGAGACTTTAAATCGAATTCTTCAGGAGAAGTTATTTTAAGAAATTTACCATATGGTACATATGAAATTTTTGAAACAAGAGCACCAAGTGGTTATATAAGAGAAACAGCGAGTAAAGAACTTATATATAAAGCAGACGGACAAGTAGAAACAATAGTTTTTGAAAATACTGAAGATGAAGATGAAAGAGAGCCAGAAGATGTAGTTTATGATGGTGACTTAGAGGGTATGGTATGGATTGATGAACCAAGAGGAAAAGATAATACATACAACAATATATATGATGCAGGAGAACAAGGTGTACCAGGAGTATTGGTTAGAGTATACTATAAACCTACAGGTAAATTAGTAGCAGAGACTATAACAGATGAAAATGGTGAATATATAATATCTAATTTATACGAAGATGAAGATGGATATGTATCTGATACTTGGGTAAAATATGAAGGTGATTATTTAGAAAATCCAAGTAATTACAATGTAGTATTTGAATATGATGGATATAAATATGAGAGCGTTGAGCCAGGAGTAAACTTGACAAATGGTTCAAAAGCAGTAGAATCACTTTCGGATAGAACGAGTTTTAATGAGAGATTCTATAATGTATATGGAAGTGGAAACACTACAGGGTATACTACAAATAGTAGTGGTTCAAGAAAAGAAACGTTAGAATATAGAGATAATGGATTTACATCAGATTTCTTGAGTCCAAGTAAAAACTATTATGTAGTAGAAAATCATGATTTACCAGACAGTAGTGAAGGTAGCCCGAATAGACGTTTGGATGATGATAGGTTTAAAATAACTCATTGGGGAGATGCACCGGTATCAGATTCACGTAGATGGGTTGAACATAAATATCAAAATTCTGATGATATAACTGTATATTGGTATTCAAGAGGTATATATAATAGAGATACGGTAGAAGAATATGAAATTAATGATTCATACTATATAACAGCTTCAACAGATAATGTAGGAGTTAAGTTAGATCCATATAGTGAAATTATGATTAGAGAAAAAACAGAAATAGATGGTTATTCTGTAGAAGTAATGACTTATGAAGGAAGAATCGATTTAGGAAGCATAAGAGGAAGACAAGAGTTTTTAAATTTAAGTGCAGACAGATGGGATGAGTTTTATGTTGAATATGAGGGATGGTATACTAAATCAGAAATTATAGGTAGATATTTCTGGCGAGATATAGATATTACAGTAGAAGGTACAGTATATAATTTAAAAGATTCAGATGACAGACAATGGTTATATGACAATGAGTGGATTGATGAAGATTTATATGAATATGGTATCGGATGGATAAATGAAAAATATATGCAATATGATGCGCCAGACTTAGGATTACGTTTAAGAATTGAGCCAGACATAGCATTAACAAACGATTTACACAGTGTTAAAACATCTATAAACGGTCAAACACAAGCATATGGATATTTACAAGGGTATGAAAATGCAGATCCATTTACAGTTGATTTAAGACAAGCAGATTTTAATGGATCATATGATAGAGCGATATATGAAAGCGATGTTACAGAAGCGAACAATGCAATATTATCAGCAGATGAACAATTTAAAATGTCAGCTATATATCAAATTGAAATGAAAAATCAATCAACTAATGTGACTATGTATGTAAATGAGATTACAGATTATTTTGATGCAGAATATATGTATGATGGAAATGCAGATAACATAAGTGTAGGGTTATCTATAGATAACGAAACATTAGAAATAAAAGATTTGATATCAAAATCTGTTAGTGGATATAGTAATGAATTTAATAAATTGACAATAAATACATCGCATATAGAAATATTACCAGGTGAAACTGTAAAATTATATATTGAATTTAAAATTCCAACAGATTATGTAGCTGAATTATTATCAACTGAATCAGCAACTCAAAACAATATTGCTGAAGTAACAAGTTATAGAACAGAATATACAAGATGGGATGGAGAAGTAATACCATATGGTATGATTGATAAAGATTCAAATGCTGGTAATACAATTCCAACAGATATAAGTACATTTGAGGATGATGCAGATCCAGGAAAATCAATTAGGATTGTACAAGATGCATTACCAAGAGAATTATATGGTACAGTATTTGAAGACAGTACAAGTAAGAGTCATGAACAAGTATATACTGGAGATATAAGAGAAGGTAATGGAATCTATGATTCTGGAGAAACTGGAATTGAAGGAATTGAAGTTACATTAAGAGATACTACTAATTCGAAAATTGTACATACAACTACAACAGACGAAAATGGTAACTATAAATTCGAAGGATTTATACCAGGATTCTATACAATAGAATTTGATTGGGGAGATACTGGAGAATTACCTTATGATAATTACAATATAAACAACTATAAGGCTACTATATACAATAATGCATCAAGAGAAACAACTAATAATTGGCATAAAAATGATGATGAAGATATTAGAATGTCAGACGCATTAGATAATTATGACCATAGAATTGACATTGATAATAATATTTTAGATATTAATGTAGATACAGAAACAACAATTGAAGAAACAGCAGAACAAACAATAATGAAATCTACAACACCGGAAATGAGTATAAATTTTGAAGATGCTGAACATCCAACGTTACAATATGTTGAACATTTAGGTGGAATTTATTTAGGAGAAGATTATCAAATAAACAATGTTGACTTTGGTATAGTAGAAAGAGCTAAACAAGATGTGTTAATGGAAAAACGTATAAGTTCAATGACATTAACATTAGCAACTGGACAAACTTTAATAGATATTGATATCACATATAACATTGATGGAAGCATTGATGATATAACAGGAGAGAAAGGTCCATTAAAACAAGTACCGGTTGAAAATTCAAACAATAAATATAGATATACAATAGAAGTTGATGATGAAATAATTCAAGGAGCTAAGATGGAAATTACATATTCATATGTAGTTACAAATATGAGTGAAGTCGATTATACATCTAAATCATATTATCAATATGGATATGAACAAGCTAATAATATAAATGATTTAGGGAATATAGTAGAATTTGATATAGCGAAAATAGTTGACTATTTAGATAAAGATTGGGCTGTAGATTTAGAAGCACAATCAGATGAATGGAAATTAGTTGAAGATATATCAAATGATGTAAAAACATATGTAGTGAATTCAGAGGAAGATGCTTTTGGAATTGAAAATACTATAGAATCAAAATTATTATTGACAAGAATGTCAAACGAAAATAGGGATGGAACAATAATACCTGAAACTAGCTTAGTTAATCAAGGATTACCAAATACTATTTCATATGATTTAACGGTATCTAAAGTATTAACAACAACTGATGATATGGTGTTCGAAAACGAAGTTGAAATTACAAATATTATTAAAACTGGTGGTTCAGAAATACAGACAACATTAGGAAATTATATACCAGGTACAGATTTATTTGGTAGTGAATCAGAACACAACGAGCAAGACAATGATAAAGCAGATGAAATCATTATAATGCCACCTACAGGAGCAAACTTAGATTATGTATTACCAATAGTTATTGGAATATTATCAATAGGAGTAATTGCAGTAGGAATAATATTTATTAAGAAAAAAGTATTAAATCATGCTAAATAGATGATTTTAATAGAATAGAATAACTAATTGTTATGAATAGAGAATAATCACAGAATTTAAATTCTGTGATTATTTTTATGTTTAAGTAATATTTAAAGTCTTAAAATATTGATTTTTTCGACTTTTTGTATTAGAATATGAAATGTAAAATAAGTAAATAACATACATTTTAAAATTTATAGAATTAAAATGTATATAGATATACTAAAATGGGGAAAAGTTTTTAGTAATAGGTTACTAAAAAAGACAAAAACCACAGAGGACAAGTAGTAAAATAAGCCTATAAAATAAAAAGAGGTGGTAAGGATGTTTCAAAATATTAATCAAGATACAATGAAAAATAGTGAAATTAATGAAAAGAAAAAAATAATAGATTTAGGAATAATTTCAAATGTTTTTGAAGTTAAAAATATAGTTATATATGTAATAGCATTTATGTTAGCATTAGTAGGGTTAAATGGAGATTTTTCTATATTTAGTTTAAGTTTACTAGCAGCTTGTTTTGCTACAGGAGTTCCGGCAATAGGAGTTATACTAGTATCATTAGTAGGAAATGTGATTTCTCATGGAATCGAGGGTGTTTTAGGTTATTTTTTAACGGCCTTAATATTAGTGATTTCAATGCTAATTTTCAAACCAAAATATAATGAAGAAGAACGAAACGAAAAAATCAAAATAGGTAAAAATGTATTTATAGCAACAATATTAATACAAATTATCGGGTATGCATTTACAGAATTTACATTATATGATGTATTATCTAGTGTAACAATATCAACTATAGCATTAATTTTCTACAAAATATTTGTCAATTCAGTAAATGTCTTACAAGATGTCAGAGAAAGAAGAGCATTTACGATAGAAGAGGTTATAGGAGCAAGCATTATTGTATCTATAGCATTCACAGCATTGGGAGATATAAATATATTTGGAATAGTAATTAGAAATGTATTAAGTATATTGATTGTAATGATATTAGGATGGAAAAATGGGGTATTAGTAGGAACGACTGCAGGTGTTACTATAGGTGTAACACTAGGAGTGATTACGGGCACAGAACCATTAATGATAGCAGCATATGCAATTTCTGGAATGATAGCGGGAATGTTAAATAGATTTGGAAAAATAGGAGTTGTTGTTGGTTTTGTATCAGGAAATATTTTGTTAGCTTATGTATCTAATGGTTATACAGTAGAACTAATATTATTTAAAGAAATATTAGTTGCATCTATTGGCTTGCTTGCAATACCTAAAAAATTCAGTATTGATATAGAAGAATTCTTAGGGAATTCTAAGTTACTACCTCCAGTACCTAACAGAGGTTTAAATAGAAATAGAGAAGTTGCAGAAAGTTTGAATAATGTTTCGCAAGTAATCGGAGAAATGGCAACAACATATAGTGTTGGGAATTTAGAAATGTACGAAGATATAGAAGTTGCAGCAAATAAGCAAATATTTGTAGCAGAGCTGTTAAATAATTTAGAACCATATAGGAAAAATTTAATATATGAAGATATAACAGATATAAATGGAGAAATATTACAAAATATTTTTGAAGAATTAGTAGGGAAACAAGAAATATCGGTTGATCAAATCATTGAGATATTTACTAAATGTAAAGTATATATTGTAGGATTAGATGATTCAGAATCATCTAAGACAATAAAGGAAACTTTAGAAGAAATAGTTAGGATTATTAATTTTTCATACAGAGTAAGTAAATCAGATTTTATTTGGAGAAAGAAAACTTTAAAAAATCAGAAAGCTATGGAAAAGCAATTAAACAATGTTTCTAAAGCCATAAAAGATATCGCTAAAGATTTTGAAGAAAAAGACAAAGAAGAAGAAAAATGGAATTTAGAGAAATTACAAATAGTAGAGGAAATGAATAAGAATGATATAAGAATTCAAGAAATGTCTATTGTCAAAAAATCACGATTCCATATAGAAATATATACAGAAGATATATTGAATATTAAGCAATTAGATTTATTAGAAAAAATTACAACAGAAATATTAAAAGAAAAAATTGTATTAAATGCAGAAGCAACTTTAGGTAAAAAAGTTATATTAGCATCAGATGACATATATATTATGGCGATTGGAACATCAGGAGCATCTAAAAGCCAAAGTGAAGTATCAGGTGATAGCATACTAAACATTAAATTAAAAGATGGTAAATATTTAATCGCAATAAGTGATGGAATGGGTACAGGAAAAAATGCTAAAAAAAGCAGTTTAGATACACTTAAATTATTAGAAAATTTATTAATTTCAGGATTTGACAAAAACACATCATTAGAACTAGTAAATACGTTATTAATGAATAGAAATGAAGAAATGTATGCAACTTTAGATATTATGATCGTAGACTTATATTTAGGAACAATGGAGTTTATAAAAAGTGGTGCGTGTCCTACATATTTGAAAAATGGAAAAAAAGTTCAAATAATCAAGTCTAATTCGTTACCTACAGGAATTGTAGAAGAAGCAAATGCTCAAATATTTGATAAAGATATGGTAAGTGGAGACATAATCCTTATGTGTTCAGATGGTATAATTGATTCAAATATTGAATATAAAAATAAAGAATTATGGGTTAAATATGTATTAGAAGATATTGAGACTACCAATACAAGTAAAATAGCAGACTTAATATTAAATGAAGCTATAGATAATAATTTTGGAGTTGCTAAAGATGATATGAGTATAATTGTATGTAAATTCAAGAAAAAGTAATTTAATATATTGAAAACTATAAAGGAAAAAAATGTATAAAAAAACTTCATAAAAATATGTTTATAAAAAATCTGGGAAACCAGATTTTTTATATGTTCAATTATTGATTTTTTTGCCCATATTTGATATATTATAAATATATAATAGGAGGAATGTATTACATGAATAGAGGTAGGAGATATGAAGAGCCACAATTAAATAAAAAGAAAGTTTTTGCAGTAATAATGGCACTAGTTGTAATTATTATGTGTATCATAACGATTAATACATTATTAGAAGAAGGTGAAAATGATGAAAGCTCAGTAGGAAAAACATATTTTGCAGCATTTGATAATGATAAATGGGGAGTTATTGATGAGACAGGACAATATGTAATTGTTCCAGCATATTCAGAATTAATAATAATTCCAGATAATACAAAAGATGTGTTTATATGCACATATGATGTGAATTATGAAACAGGAGAATATAAAACAAAAGTATTGAATTCTAAAAATCAAGAAATATTTACACAATATGAAGATGTACAAGCATTAGTATCAATATATTCAAATAATCAAATATCTTATGAAAAAGATATTTTAAAAGTTGAAAAAGAAGAAAAAATCGGTATTGTAAATGTATCAGGAAAAGAAATATTGGAGCCTATATATAATAGTATTACTACATTTAATGGAATAACAGGTGTTGTGAAAGTCGAAAAAGATGGACTATATGGTGTATATACGAGTGAAGGAAAAGAGATTATACCAGTACAATATGCTGATATTGAAATATTAGGAGATAGTTCGGAATCAGGATATATAATTAAAGGAACAGATGGAAAATATGGTACTATAGCAGCAAGTGGAGAAGCAAGATTACCAGTTAACTATGAAAAAATAGAAAAAGTAGAAGGTAATAATTTATTTGTAATTAGTGAGAACGGAGTTCAAAAATTGATTGCTCCAGATGGTATAGTTGTATTAGAATCAGGCTTTGAAGAAATAAAATATATATTGGAAAAAGAACAAGGAATAATATATGTACAAGATGGAAAATATGGGGTTATGGATATCTCAGGACAAGTAATAATTCAAGCAGAATATGAAGAATTATTAGAAGCAAAAGATGGAGTTTTTATAGCTAAAAAAGAAGGTAAATATGGTATTATAGATAATACAAATAATACAAAAGTAGATTTTAATTATTATGGAATCACATATATGAATAAAGCAGATTTATACATTGCGGAAAGTGATAGTTATATAAATGATATAATTGATAATGAATTCACAGTAAGACAAACTGGATATTTGATAAAAATAGATGAAGAAAAAGGATATTTTGAATTAAATCAAAATAGTGAATTTAACTACTATGATTTTAATTATCAAGAAAAAAAATTAAGTGATATCTATCCACAAACAACATTGTTTGTATCTAAAAAAGATGATAAATACGGATTTGTAGATGAAGATGGAAATGTTGTGGTAGACTACATTTATGACAGTGTTACAGAACAAAACGAATATGGTTTTGCTGGAATTAAAAAAGATGGAAAATGGGGAAGTGTGGACAAAACAGGTGCAGTTGTACAAGAACCTAAATATAGTTTGGAAGAATATTTAATAATAGATTTCATTGGAATTTGGCATTATGGTCAAGATTTAAATATGAATTATTATAATAAACTATAATCTGTATATAAAATAAAAAAATGAAGGTGGAATAATGGAACTAAAGATAAATTATCAATATACATATTTTATACATCCATATCAAATAAAAGATGGGAAAATAAAACAATACATATTGAAGATGTTAAAAACAAAGAATATTAAATTGAAAAATTTTGAAAAAGAAAAAGATATTAGATTATTTAAATATCTTACTAAAAAAACAAGAGAAAACTTTTTTTCGAGTTTTTCATATACTAATGAAAAACTAAAGTATTTAGAAGAGTTATCTGTTGATACGAGAGCAGCATTATTAGCTGAAAATGAATGTAATATATTTGAATATGAAATAAATAACAATATTCAAGGTAAAATTGATAACTTGCAAGGTATATTTTTTGCGATAGAAAAAATACAAATAATATGTTTTAAAAATGGAATATCATTTTTTGTAATTAAAACAGATTTAGGGAATGAAAAAACATTTAAAAATATATTGAATTTTAATTATAAATTTAGAGATATAAATAATAAACAATCTAATTTAAGTGATATAGATAATATACGTTTACAAAAAAATGAATTTTCAGATACAGAACAATTTAGAAGTTTTATAAAATATATAACTGAACTAGATGAAAAAGATGATATAGATATAGAAGAACAACAAAGGTTATATACTTTTTCATACACTTGTATAGACCAAGAACATTGGAATGCAAACAAACAATTCGAAGAAATAAAAGAACAATTTACTAAATATGCTAATTTAAAACCAGTTGATAGTAGCTTGAATCATGCATACGAAGAATTAAATATATTTTCTAAATGGAAATACACAAAAATAGCAATAACAAATAAATCAGTAATGTTAATGACATCTTCTATTGAGATTGAGAATTACACAAATTTACCACATGAATTTGAAAATGAATATTTATATACATATATATTAAATATATATAAAAAGATTACTATGAAAAATATATTAGATGATATTCATAGAAAACATAATGTAGAAAAAGCTATTGATAAGTACATAGAATTAAGTAAAAAATTATATTCAGATGATATAACAGACGAAGAAAATGGTGATATATTTAGTGAAAAACTAGTTGGTGAATTTAAATTCAAACAGATTGAAAAAGATATTAAAGATCAATATGATATATTTTGTAAAAAAAATGATAATAAAAAAACAAAGAGATCAGTAAAAGCAATAGCGTTATTATTAGTAGTAACGCTGACGTTTAATATAATTAATTTCTTAATGATAAATAAATAATAGATATAAAGGAAAAATTAAATGAAAATTGGAACAGGTATAGATATAATTGAAATTTCGAGAATAAAAAAGTCAGTAGAACAAATAGGAGAAGCGTTTATTAATAGAATTTTCACAGAAAAAGAAATTAAATATTGTGAAAGTAAAAAAACTCAAAAATATCAACATTATGCAGCGAGATTTGCCGCAAAGGAAGCAGCATTTAAAGCGATTTCTATGATTTTAGAAGATAAATTCTCAATATCGTGGAAAGATATTGAAATATTAAATGATAAAAATGGAAAACCAATATTGAAGTTGAATAATATAAATACAGATCTTATTGAAACAACAAGTATTAGTATGTCGCATTGTAAAGAATATGCTGTTTCAACTGTTACAATTTTATTTAAATAGGAGAAAAAATGAAATATATAGATAGTCATGCACATTTGACAGATGAAAAATATTCTGAAGACCAAGAACAAATTATCATGGATTTAGAAAAAGAAAATATAGATAAAGTAATAATATCAGGATATAGCCTTAAAACAAGTAAAGATTCAATACTACTGGCAAATAAATATGAAAAAATATATGTTACTATTGGAGTATCACCTAACGACTTTCCACAAAACATTCAAGAATTGTGGAAAGATATTGAAGAATTAAAGATATTAGCAAAAAACAAAAAAGTTATAGGAATTGGTGAAATTGGATTAGATTATTATTGGCATAAAGATAATCATGAATTCCAAAAACAAGTATTCATTAAACAAATAGAATTAGCAAATGAATTGAATTTGCCAATTGCCATACACTCAAGAGATGCATATATAGATACAATAAATGTGCTAAAAGATAATAATGTTGTGAAAAAAGGTGTGTTTCATTGCTGTCAGTTAAATCAAGAGTTAATAAAAAATGCGATAGAATTAGGTTTTTATATTTCTTTCGCGGGACCAATAACATTTAAGAATACAAAAAATGCAAAAGATATTGTTGATATTGTACCATTAGATAGAATATTAATTGAAACAGATAGCCCATATTTATCTCCAGAGCCTCTAAGGGGAAGAAGAAATGAACCCAAAAACGTAAAACATATAGCACAAAAGATAGCAGACTTGAAAGAAATACCAATAGAAAAATTATTAAAAACTATTTCAGAAAATATAAAAGTATTATATAATATATAAAAGGACATATTTATATGTTAGAAACATATAATATATAATAAATATAAATATTAAAACCTTGAACCTAATGACATCAGAATAAATTATTAATAAAGAGGAGGTAGTAATGTTCATAAAAAATGAAGAAAAAGCATCGATTTCTATTATAAAAATAATTTGCATGAGTATAATTTTAATATTAATATCAGGTATTGGTGTTTTAGCAACAAATCAAACATTAAATGATATTACTATAATTTTACAAAATGGATATGAGATAACAGTCATTACGACTAAAACAACGGTTTCCGAGGTGTTAGAAGAAAACAATATAATATTAACAGAAGAACAAAAAACGATACCAGAAATAGATAGTAAAATAACAACTGGGCAAATAATAAAGATAGCAGATATGTCATATAATGAGATTCAAATTGCAGAAATATCAGAAAGTGGAACAGAAATTAATGTTGAAGACTTATTAGATAATTATGCACCGATTACGGAGGAAATATATGTTGAACAAATTGCTATACCTTATGAAACTATTACAAAAAACACAGTTAATACATCATCTAACACAACAAATACTGTAGTCCAAGAAGGACAAGATGGGTTGAAAGAAATAACATATAAAATTAAGAGACAAAATGAAATAGAAATTGAAAAAATAGTTTTATCAGAAATAGTAATAAAAGAACCAGTAGATAAAATTGTAGAAGTTTTAGAAATTACTACACGTGGATTACCAGAAGTAAGTGCAACGGGTAGTGGAACGATATTTAAAGTGACAGCATATTGTCCTTGTTCTATATGTTGTGGCTCATATGCTACAGGATATACAGCATCAGGAACATGGGCTACAGCAGGAAGAACAATAGCAGCATCTAGTCAATTTGCTTTTGGAACTAAATTGAATGTAGGAGGACAAATACTCGTTGTAGAAGACAGAGGTGGAGCGATTACAGGAAATAAGATAGATTTGTTTGTAGACACACATCAACAAGCTTTAGAATGGGGAGTTAAATATTTACCTGTAACAGTTGTAGAATAGAATTGAGAAAAATATAAGATAAAATAAAAACGGAAAATAGCAATCAACTTGCTATTTTTTTTTATATATAGTAAAATACATTAAAGATAATTGAAAGGAAAAAATATGAAAAATATTAAATTAATATCATGGAATGTTAATGGCATTAGAGCGTGTGTGACAAAAGGTTTTAAAGATTTTTTTAACAGTGTTAATGCCGATATATTTTGTATACAAGAAACTAAATGCCAAGAAGGGCAAATTGAATTAGAGTTTGAAGGATATGAAAGTTTTTGGAATAGTGCACAAAAAAAAGGTTATTCAGGAACAGCAATATTTACAAAAATAAAGCCTTTAAATGTAACATATGGACTTGGAGTCGAAGAGCACGACTTAGAAGGCAGAGTTATTACTGCAGAATTTGAAGAATTTTATTTGATAAATGTTTATACACCTAATTCAAAACAACAATTAGAAAGATTAGATTATAGACAGGTATGGGAAGATGAAATAAGAAAATATATTAAAAAATTAGAACTAAGTAAACCAGTAATATTATGTGGAGATTTGAATGTAGCTCATAAAGAGATTGATTTGAAAAATCCAAAAACAAATAGGAAAAGTGCTGGATTTACAGATGAAGAAAGAAATAAGATGACAGAGTTACTTGATTCTGGAATGATAGATACTTTTAGATATAAATATCCAGAAAAAGAAGAGGAATATACTTGGTGGTCATATATGAGACAAGCGAGAGAAAAAAATGTAGGGTGGAGAATTGATTATTTTATAGTATCAGAAAAAATTAAAAAATTCATTAGTGAAGCTAAGATCTATCCAGAAATATTAGGAAGTGATCATTGCCCTGTAGGATTAGAATTAAAGAAATAGAATATAATAAATATTAAGAAAGAAAGGTGAAAAAAATGAATAAATTTAATGATAAAAAGTGGATGTATTGGTTTACATTAGCAGTAGCAATTATATTAGTATATAATTTGTTTGATAATATAGAAGGTGTTTCAGCTTTTTTTGGAAGACTAGGTGATATACTATCTCCATTTTTTGGAGGGATATTAATTGCATATATATTATATATGCCAGTTAAAAAATTTGAATCTATTTTTACTAAAAGTAAGATGAAATTAATTAGAAAAAAAAGTAGAGGGTTATCAATTATAACAGTATTTTTAATTATAATATCGTTAATAGTTATTGCTTCTAATATAATTTTTCCTATTTTAACAGAAAGTATTACAGATTTTGCACTTAATTTTGAAACATACTATAAAGAAGCTTTAAGTTCTTATGAAAAATTGCCAAGTGATTCAATATTAAAAAGTGAAGAAATACAAAATGTTGTTGATGAAATACAAAATATCAATATATTTGAATACATTAATTTTGATAATGTAATGAAATACGCACAAGATGCAATAAATGCAGTAACAGGAATTGTAGATATATTTATAGCGATAATAGTATCAATATTTATATTGTTACAAAGAACAAGAATAATTGGTGCCATAAAAAGATTAATTAATGCAATTTTTGAAGAAAGAACATATAAAAATTTAAATAAAATATTTAATAATTCAAATCAAGTATTTTTTAGATTTTTAGCAGGACAATTTCTAGATGCGATAGTAGTGGGGATATTAACTACAATTGTAATGACAATAATGGGAGTTGAATACGCACCATTATTAGGATTCTTAATAGGTATATTTAATATGATACCATATGTAGGGGCAATAATAGCAGTTGCATTATCAGCATTAATAACTATAGTAACAGGTGGATTATCTCAAGCAGTATGGATGTTAATAGTTGTAACAATAGTACAGCAAATAGATGCTAATATTATAAATCCTAAAATTATAGGAAATTCATTAAAGATAAGTCCATTAGTAGTTATTTTTGCTATAACAGTTGGTGGAGCATATTTTGGGATATTAGGAATGTTCTTATCTGTACCAGTATGTGCAGTGTTCTTAATAATAATAGATGATTATATTGAATATAAAAATTTATTAAAAAAACAAAAAGAGCAAGAAAAACAAGAGTTGCTAAAAAATAATACGAAATAGAAATTTAAAAAGAAATGAGATTAAAACAAATAGAAATAAAAAATAATAAAATTAGATTAATGTGAAATTATCATATTAATCTAATTTTTATTTTAAAACAAAAATTAATCTTTTTTGACAAATTTATTGACAACAAAAAATCCTTGATATATATTTTAATTAGGATAAAATAAAAGGGAGGTGAACAAATGACAAAAATACAAAAATATGTATTAATAGTAATATTTGCAATGATGATAGTTTTAATACCAAACATATCAAATGCAGCAGTAGAAGCTGATAGGTCTAGTTTCACAATAAGTGGGAATATGACATTTGACTTGACGGGATTAACATTAGATACAACACATGAATATGAATTTGGAATCACAAAAACAACAGCAGCAACAGTAGAGGATTGGTATCCAATAACTGCATATACTGCAACAACAGCAGAAATTAATTTTTCAACTGAAACAAGAGAAATACAAGAAATTGTTGAAACAGTAGACAGTATATATTTAACAATTAAGGATAAAACAGCAGATGTAGTTGTGTTACAACCATATATGTTGGATGTTAAAATACCATATTTACAATTAACTAACATGCCATTGATAGGTGATGGTGAAGAATTTGATTATTTAACAAAAAATATCGAATTCAATAGTTCATTAAATCATGATGAAGCATATTACATATATGAAAAAATTACAGATCAAAATGTAATTGATGAATATATGTCAATTAAAGAGTCTAATGGAAATGTTTTGGATTTAGAAAGTAAATTAGATACTACAGCACCAACTTCGGGTTGGGTGAAATGGACACATTTTAATGATATGTATCAATACGGATATCCTCAAAATACTATTAATACACCAGGAGAAGGATTATATTATATGTGGATATATGTAACTGGAAGTGGTGTTAAAGATATATATGGATATTGTTTAGTAGATAATTTAACTGAAGAAATCAAATTACAAGATATAGATATATTAAGCACAGAAACTGTAGAAATTGGAGCAACAGTAACATTAAATCCATCATTTACACCTTCTAATACTACAGAAAAAATAGTGACTTGGAAATCAAGTGATGAATCTGTAGCTACTGTAAATAACACAGGAGAAGTTACTGGAATAAGTGTAGGTTCTGCGGTTATAACAGTAACATCAGAAGATGGGACTATTAGTGATAGTTGTACAGTAACAGTTACTGAAGCAACAACAGGAACTACTCATCCAGATCCAGATGCAAACAATGGAGATGAAACAACAGCTCCAGGAGAATTACCAGAAACAGGGTTTGGTGTACAAATTGCGATAGCAACAGTAGTTCTAGGTATAATAGGAATTGGTATATATAGCCGTTTTAAATATAATGATTTAAGACAAGTTAAATAATGTGAAAGAAACAGGAGAAAATCATGACAGATAAAAGTAAAGCTTTATTAGCATATCTTTTAGGATGGATAGGAGGATTAATTGTCCTATTAGGATTAAAAGATAATACTAAAAATGTAAAAATACATGCTGCTCAATCGATAGTTATATCAGTAGGGTATTTTGTAATTACGATAGCATATAATTTTATTCCAATAGCAATACCATTTTTTACAACAATAATGGGTGCTTTATATTTAATATGTATAATAATGGGAATAGAAAAAGCTGCTACGGATAAAGCTCCAGAATTACCAGTAGTTGGTGATTTAGCAAAGTCTTTATTTAAAAATAAAATAGAAGAATAATAAAAAATATAAAATATTTAGAAAACTTGAATTTTACGTAAAAATTCAAGTTTTTCTATTGACAAAAATGCATTGTATATGTTATTATTAATTAGATTTGCAAGAAGAATTTTAATCCGATTGAAATAAATAAATAAGGGTGATTAGAATAAAAAAGGATAGTAGAAGTTAATAATTAAATACATAAAAATAGAGCCGGCTGAAAATTGGTTTTTTCGACAGCTCTTTTGTCGTTGTTAAAAAAACTATCGATTTTGCATATTGATTTTTATTCAAAAGTTTAAAATAAAAGAAGAGGAATTAGTGATTTGACTAGTGAAATATATATTATAAGAGCAGATTAATATATATTATGCTATCATCAAATTTAACTTAAGAAGGACTTCTTTTATATATAAATTCTATTAATGTCTAAGACATTTTATTCTGCTTAATATTTTTTAGGAGTGATTGTTTTGAAAATTAAAGAAGTAAGTCACGAGAAATCGTCTCGTAAAGATTTCGCAAGAGTTGGAGATTACATTGAAATGCCAAACCTAATCAAAGTCCAAAAAGACTCATATGATTGGTTTATCGAAGAAGGATTAGGTGAAGTATTAAAAGATATATCACCAATTGAAGATTACACAGGAAATTTAGTACTTGAGTTTTTCGACTACTACATGGAAGAAAAAACTAAGTATACGATTGAAGAATCAAAAGAAAGAGATGCTACATATTCTACAAGATTACATGTAAAAGTAAGATTAATAAATAGAGAAACAGGAGAAATTAAAGAACAAGAAATCTATTTAGGAGATTTCCCTTTAATGACAGATAGTGGAACATTTATTATAAATGGAGCAGAAAGAGTTGTAGTAAGCCAGTTAGTTCGTTCTCCTGGATCATATTATGGTGAAGAATTTGACACTAAAACAGGAAAAAGAGTGTATTCATCAACAGTTATGCCACTTAGAGGTGCATGGCTTGAATATGAAACAGATGGAAATGATATTTTCTGGGTTAGAGTTGATAGAACAAGAAAAGTTCCAGTAACAGCACTATTAAGAGCTATTGGAATAATTTCAGATGACCAAATAAGAGAATTGTTTGGTGATGAAGAAAAAATTATAGCAACATTAAATAAAGATACAATTAAAACTCAAGATGAAGCTTTAATTGAAATATATAAGAAATTAAGACCAGGTGAATTGCCAACAGTAGAAGCAGCAAAAAGTCTATTTAGCAGTTTATTCTATGACAATAGAAGATATGATTTAGCTAAAGTAGGTAGATATAAATTCAACCAAAAGTTATGTTTAGCAAATAGAATTAAAGATAAAATAGCAGCAACAGATATTATTGATGCTGAATCTGGAGAAATGTTTGTAGAAGCAGGACAAAGCATATCAGCAGAAGTTGCAGAAAATATTCAAAATGCAGGTATAAATGTTGTTGATGTATTAGTTCAAGAAAGAAAAGTAAGAATCATAGGAAATAATTCTGTAAATATACATGGAGTGTTACCGACTGTTGATTTAGGTAAATTACACATAAAAGAAATGGTAAATTATAATATATTAAAAGATATTATAGACAATACAGAAGAAGCCGATTTAGTTAAAGTTATTGGACAAAGAATAGATGAATTGATTTCTAAAACAATAACAACAGAAGATATGATTGCTTCAATAAACTATGTATTAAACTTATCACACGGATTAGGAAAACCAGATGATATAGATCATTTAGCTAACCGTAGAATTCGTTGTGTTGGTGAATTATTACAAAATCAATTTAGAATTGGTTTAACAAGATTAGAAAGAGTTGTTAGAGAAAGAATGACAATTCAAGACTTAGACGTAGTAACACCACAAACATTAATTAATACAAAACCAATTTCATCAGCAATAAGAGAATTCTTTGGAAGTTCACAATTATCACAGTTCATGGATCAAACAAATCCATTATCTGAATTAACTCATAAAAGAAGAATTTCAGCCTTAGGACCTGGTGGATTAACAAGAGAAAGAGCTGGATTCGAAGTAAGGGACGTTCATTATACTCATTATGGTAGATTATGTCCAATAGAATCTCCTGAAGGGCCAAATATCGGTCTAATATCTGCACTTTCATCATTTGCAAATATAAATGAATATGGATTTATAGAAACACCATATAGAAAAGTAGATAAAGAAACAGGAAAAATTACTGATATAGTAGATTATATGAGTGCTGATGTAGAAGATAATCATATTATAGCTCAAGCATCTGAACCAGTTGATAAAAATGGAAAATTAGCTAATGAAAGAGTTAGAGTACGTTTTAAAAATGAAGTTATTGAAGTTGATAGAAGTAATGTTGACTATGTTGATGTTTCTCCTAAACAATTAGTTTCAATCGCAGCTGCAATGATACCTTTCTTAGAGCATGATGATGCGAAAAGAGCTTTAATGGGTGCCAACATGCAACGTCAGGCAGTACCACTTATGATTACAGAAAGTCCAATAATTGGAACTGGGATAGAATACAGAGCTGCAAAAGACTCTGGAATATTAGTTCTTGCAGAAGATGATGGAGTAATCCAAAAAGTAACAGGTGAAGCAATAACTGTTAAATATAAAAACGGTAAAACCATAGTTCATAAATTACGTAAATTTAAAAGAACAAATGGAGGAACTTGTATAAACCAAAAACCAATAGTAAGTGTTGGTGAAGAAGTTAAAAAAGGAGATGGTATCGCTGACGGTCCATCAACTCAAAATGGAGAAATGGCATTAGGTAAAAACGTATTAGTTGCATTCTCAACTTGGGAAGGATATAACTACGAAGATGCGATCCTATTGAATGAAAGATTAGTTAAAGATGATGTATTTACATCAATCCATATTGAAGAATATGATTGTGAGTGTAGAGATACAAAACTTGGAGCTGAAGAAATAACAAGAGATATACCAAATGTTGGTGATGATTCTTTAAAAGATTTAGATGAAAACGGAATAATAAGAATTGGTGCAGAAGTTAGACCAGGAGATATATTAGTTGGAAAAGTTACTCCAAAAGGAGAAACAGAATTAACAGCTGAAGAAAGATTATTAAGAGCAATTTTTGGTGAAAAAGCTAGAGAAGTTCGAGATACATCTTTAAGAGTACCACATGGTGAAGCAGGAACAATAGTAGATGTTAAGATATTTACTAGAGAAAATTCAGATGAATTAGGACCTGGGGTAAATCAAATAATTAGATGTTATATAGCAACTAAAAGAAAAATATCTGTTGGGGATAAAATGGCAGGACGTCATGGTAATAAAGGGGTTATCTCAAGAGTATTACCAGAAGAAGATATGCCATTTATGCCAGATGGAACACCAGTAGACATTCTGTTAAACCCATTAGGGGTACCATCTCGTATGAACTTAGGGCAAGTACTTGAAGTTCATTTAGGTGGAGCAGCAAGAATGCTTGGATGGAAAATAGCAACACCAGTATTTGATGGTGCTACAGAAGAAGACGTAAGAAATGTATTAGAACATGCCGGATTAAGTAAAGACGGTAAAACAACTTTATATGATGGTAGAACAGGAGATCCATTTGATAAACCAATTACTGTTGGGGTTATGTATATGCTTAAATTACACCATTTAGTAGATGATAAAATACATGCTCGTTCAACAGGACCATACTCACTTGTAACACAACAACCATTAGGGGGTAAAGCACAATTTGGTGGGCAACGTTTTGGAGAGATGGAAGTTTGGGCATTAGAAGCATATGGTGCATCATATACACTACAAGAAATGTTAACTGTTAAATCAGATGATGTTGTTGGACGTGTTAAAACTTATGAAGCAATAGTTAAAGGTGAAAATATTCCAGAACCAGGAGTTCCAGAAAGTTTCAAAGTATTGATTAAAGAATTACAATCTTTAGGATTAGATGTAAAACTATATTCAGATGACAACCAAGAATTAGAATTAAAAGAACATATAGATGAAGGTATAGAATATGACCCTAATCAAGATAAGAAAATATTAGAAGAAGAATCTGTATTAGAAGAGGAACAATTAGATGGGTACGAAGAAGAAGTAATATCTGATGAAGATATGGATGTATTAGAAGATGATAATGACGAACTTTTTGAAGAATTAGATGATGAAGGTGAAGATTTAATATTCTAAGAAAATAAATAAAAATTTAACTGAATATAACTTGAAGATTTTAGAAACGACATAAAAATTGCAAGAACAGGGGAAAGATTTTTAAAATATTTCAAGTGTTATCAAAAAGGACGGGGATTTGATAACAAAGTATTATGCCAAAAGAGCCCGTCCCTCTTGGCAACTTTGAAGGGAGAAAAATGGTGGACGAATTAGATATTTTTAATAAGTTAAAAATAGGTGTTGCATCTGATGAACAAGTAAGAGAATGGTCAAAAGGTGAAGTTAAAAAACCAGAAACTATTAATTATAGAACTTTAAAACCTGAAAAAGAAGGTTTATTTTGCGAAAGAATATTTGGACCAACAAAAGATTGGGAATGTCACTGTGGTAAATATAAAAGAGTAAGATATAAAGGAATAGTTTGTGATAGATGTGGTGTTGAAGTTACAAAAGCTAAAGTTAGACGTGAAAGAATGGGACATATAGAATTAGCAGCTCCAACAGCTCACATATGGTACTTTAAAGGTATTCCAAGTAGAATAGCTTTAGTATTAGATATATCACCAAGAAATTTAGAAAAAATTATATACTTTGCATCTTATGTAGTAGTAGATAAAGGTGAAACAGGACTTGAAAAATGTCAAGTTTTAAATGAAAAAGAATACCATGAAGCAGTAGAAAAATATGGTAGAGGAACATTTAAAGCAAGAATGGGAGCAGAAGCTCTTAAAGAATTATTAGTTGAAGTAGATTTAGATAAATTATCTGCACAAATTAAAAAAGAATTAGAAACAGCTAGTGAACAAAAAAGAATTAAATTAGTAAAAAGATTAGATACAGTAGAATCATTCAGAATATCTGGAAATAAACCAGAATGGATGATTATGCAAGTTGTTCCAGTAATACCTCCAGAAATTAGACCGATGGTACAATTAGATGGTGGTAGATTTGCTACATCAGATTTAAATGACTTATATAGAAGAGTTATTAATAGAAATAATCGTTTAAAAAGATTATTAGAATTAGGAGCTCCAGAAATAATTGTTAGAAATGAAAAAAGAATGTTACAAGAATCAGTAGATTCGTTAATAGATAATGGAAGAAGAGGAAGACCTGTAACAGGTGCTGGAAACAGACCACTTAAATCATTATCAGACATGTTAAAGGGTAAACAAGGACGTTTCCGTCAAAACTTACTTGGAAAACGTGTTGACTACTCAGGACGTTCAGTTATCGTAGTAGGACCAGAATTAAACATCTATCAATGTGGTATTCCGAAAGAAATGGCTGTTGAATTATTCAAACCATTTGTTATGAGAGAATTAGTTGGTAGAGGTATAGCTCAAAATATTAAAAATGCAAAAAGAATGGTTGAAAGATTAAGACCAGAAGTATGGGGAATTTTAGAAGAAGTTATAAAAGATCACCCAGTTATGCTTAACCGTGCTCCGACATTACATAGATTAGGTATTCAAGCATTTGAACCAGTACTTGTAGAAGGTAGAGCAATTAAACTTCACCCATTAGTATGTGAGGCGTTTAATGCCGACTTTGACGGTGATCAAATGGCGGTACATTTACCATTATCACCAGAAGCTCAATCAGAAGCTAGATATTTAATGCTTGCTACAAACAACTTATTAAAACCACAAGATGGTAAACCAGTTGCAGTACCAAGACTTGACATGATCTTAGGAGCATACTATTTAACAATGGTATTAGATGGAGAAAAAGGTGAAGGAACATACTTCAAAGATATTGAAGAAGCTATAATGGCATTTGAAAATCATGAAGTAGCTATTCATGCTAAAATATTTGTAAGAATAACTAAAGAAATAAATGGAGAAGAAGTTTCTAAAAAAATAGAAACAAGTGTTGGTAGAATAATATTCAACCAAGGAATTCCACAAGATTTAGGATTCGTAAATAGAGCAGAAGATCCATTCCAATTCGAAATTGATTTTCCAGTAATGAAAAAATCTATGGGAACAATAATTGAAAGAGTAATAAATGCTCATGGATTAACAGAATCAGCAGAAGTAATAGATTATATTAAATCATTAGGATTTAAATACTCTACACTTGCAGGTATAACATTCTCAATGGATGACGTACAAGTACCAGAAGCTAAAAAAGGTATGTTAAAAGAAGCTGATGAGAAAATAGAAAAAATCAGAAAACAATATGCAAGAGGATTAATAACAAATAATGAAAGATATAATGCAGTAATCAGTGTATGGGAAGAGACAACTAAAAAAGTAAGTCATGCAATGGAAGAAAACTTTGATGAATTAAATCCAATATACATGATGGTTAAATCAGGAGCAAGGGGAAATATGAACCAGTTAAGACAAATTGCTGGTATACGTGGACTTATGGCTTCAACAACAGGTAAAGCGGTAGAAATTCCAATTAAATCTTCATTCGCTGAAGGACTAGACGCATTAGAATACTTTATCTCTGCCCATGGTGCACGTAAAGGACTTTCAGATACAGCGTTAAGAACGGCCGATTCAGGATACTTAACAAGAAGATTAGTTGACGTATCTCAAGATATTATAGTAAGAGAACATGATTGTGGAACACAAGATGGAATGTACATTTACGATATTAAAGATGGAAATCAAATAATCGAAAAAATGCAAGAAAGAATCATAGGTAGATATGTGTTAGAAGATATAGTTCATCCACAAACTGGAGAATTAATAGTTGATACAAATACTATGGTAACAGAAGAAATGGCAGATGCTATGGTAGAAGCTGGAATCGAAAAAGTTAAAGTTCGTTCTGTATTAGGATGTAGATCAAAACATGGTGTATGTCAAAAATGTTACGGAATGGGATTAGCAAGAAGAGATTTAGTTGCTATAGGAGAAGCTGTTGGTATAATTGCAGCACAATCAATTGGTGAGCCTGGAACACAGCTTACAATGAGAACTATCCACTCTGGTGGGGTTGCCGGTGTTGCAGATATTACACAAGGTCTTCCAAGGGTTGAAGAGTTATTTGAAGCTCGTAAACCAAAAGGTTTAGCTATTATCACTGAAATTGATGGTAAAGTTAAAATAAAAGAGACTAAGAAGAAAAAAGAAGTTGTTGTAACATCTAAAGATGATGCAAGAACATATACAATACCTTTCGGATCTAAAATGAAAGTTAGAGACGGAGATTTAGTACAATCAGGAGATGCATTAATTGAAGGATCTATAAACCCTGGAGAAATTTTAGCAATAAAAGGACCAGAAGGCGTTTACGAATACTTAATCTCAGAAGTACAAAAAGTGTATAGAAACCAAGGGGTTGATATCAATGATAAGCACGTTGAAGTTATTGGTAGACAAATGCTTAAAAAAGTAAGAGTTGATGATAATGGAGATACGGATTTATTCCCTGGAGTATTAGTTGATATGTATGAATTTGAAGCTAAAAATATTGAAGCTGAAGAAAAAGGATTAAGAAAAGCAACAGGTAAAAGAGTATTACTTGGTATTACTAAAGCATCTCTTGCTACAGACAGTTTCTTATCAGCAGCATCATTCCAAGAAACAACAAGAGTTCTTACAGAAGCAGCTATTAAAGGTAAAACTGATGACTTATTAGGATTAAAAGAAAATGTTATAATTGGTAAATTAATCCCAGCAGGTACAGGAATGCAAAGATATCAAGATATTAAGATAAATACTGAAATTGAACCAGAAATAACAGAACAAACAGAAGAAGCTTTAGAAGTTTCAGAAGAAGTTATAGTTGTAGAAGAAACAACAGAAGTATAAGTTTAATATACAATATATCATAGATAAATTTTAAAATAATAAAATTTAAATAAAAGTTAACTAAAAATTATATATCAAAACAGAGTAAATAGTACATATTTACTCTGTTTTTGTATAAACTAAAAAAATATATAATATTACTTGAAAAAAAGTGAAATTAAATATACAATAAGAATGTATTAAGAAGATATAATAAAATAATAGATAAATCAAAAGAAAAAGGAGTATGTATGAAAATACAAAAGGATAATATTATAAAAAAAATAAGAAATGAAAAAGGTTCAGCAGCAGTGTTTGTAGTAGTTAGTATGATGTTTTTAATGCTAATACTAGTGACTGTGTTTGCGACTACACAAAATGAAATAATAGAACAGGAAAATCAAATATCATTAATAGAAGAACAATATGTAAAAACAGACGCAGAATTAAAAGCAATGTATGAAAGTTTTTCAAATCCATCAAATGTATATGTACCAGAAGGTGGAACTTTATCTAAAATAGACACAGAAGATGAAATAGATGAAGGGTTAGTAATGACATTAGAAGGTAATCAATATGTATGGATACCAGTACCTTGTTCTGTATTCAAAACAGCAACATCAAAAACTGATTATACTAATATAGAAGCAGATATACATACATATACAGCAGATTACAGAACATCACATACAGATACACATTCACAATATATGAATATTAAATATGAAGTGCTAGAAAGTATATATGAATATAACGGGTTTTGGGTAGGTAGATATGAAGCAGGAACAGAAACTTTAAGAACAAGTGGTTCAGCAGCTTTAACACCAGTAGTAATAAAAGAAGGTGCATATCCATATAATTACGTTACAATAGATCAAGCGCAAACACAGGCACAAACATTGAGTTTAGAAGGGAAATATAATGCATCATTAATGTTTGGGTTTCAGTGGGACTTAATACTTAAATTTATGGAAATGTCAGGTGATTTAGGTCTTGATCCACAAAGTACATTAATATCTAACAGTACAAGTATAGGGAATTATTATAATACATTATATACAGTTAAAGATGGTGAATATTCAAATAATCATGGTCAAAATTTCCAAAGCGCTGTGAATCAAGCTAAAATATCAGCTACTAATTGGTTATTAACAACAGGAGCAACAATAGAACCTATATCAGGAGGAAGTGATGTGACAAA
>CAYJIP010000013.1:0-54952 GCA_964370265.1 uncultured Clostridium sp.
AAAAAAGCATAGAAAAACAGATTGTTAAAAAGATATTTGATAATTATTGTGAGTATCTAGATAATATGTCTAATAAAGAAAAATCATCATCTAAAAAATTTTATATTATTATTGAGAATGAGAGTGTGTATAAAGAAAAGGCTTTTCTAAATGAATTAGTAGAAAAAGAGTTGAATGAAAAATATTTAAAAATTAAAGAATGTTTATTAAGGTGTGGAAATTTGGTAAGTTCAGTTAGTAATAAGGAGGAATGCGAAAAAATATTGCGAGAGTTTTTTAGTAAATAGAAAGGAGAATATCATATAGACGATAAAAAGTTTTTAGTTATAAAAAAAGATGAGAAGTTATTTCCAGACTATGTTAATATAACAAGTAGGTTTATTGAAATAAATAACAAATACTACAAAGGATTAATATTATGTAACTATCCTAGAGAAAGCTATGATCTTATTCTTAGAACATTAATTGAATCAAATATTGATATGAATATTGCAATGTTTTATGAAAGAACAGATGCATATAAAATTATTAAAGCATTAACATATCAAATTGGTAATATAGGAGCTGAAATTAAAAGTTCAGACGATAATAGACAAGATATAGATATTGCTAGAAACATTTATGATGACGCAAAATATATAAGGAAGGAGATTCAAGTAAGCAATCAAGAAATGTACTACATATACATTTATGTTAATATTTATTCTGAAAAATTGGATGATTTAGAGTTATCGTTAAGGAAAATAGAAGGGGTATTGCAGAGTATAGGAATAAGGAGTCTTAGAGCAAACTTTAGAGAAGATGATGTTTTTTTAGCATGTACACCTATGAATCAGAATAGCAAAATAATAAAAGAAGCTGCAATGAAAAACATACTAACAAATGGTTTGGTTGGGACTTATCCTTTTATATCATCAAATATATTTGACGATAATGGAATATATATGGGAAATCATTTATATGATAATTCGTTGATTTTAATAGATAGATATAATTATAATAAATATAAAAACGCAAATATGTGTATATTTGGAACAAGTGGTTCTGGAAAATCTTTTTTTACTAAACTTATGATTATAAGAAATAGAATAGAAGGTATTAAACAATATATCGTTGATCCTGAAAGAGAAGTGCGACAAGAAGTTATATAATAAATTGCAGAAATGCTACTTAATCCATTATAAGTAATTCTATCATAATTTGTACAAAGAGTAATTTTTGTGTAAAAAGCTTATGAGACAATGTAATATAAACAAAAAGCCTTATTTTGTTTAATTGCTAGAATAAATATACTATGAAGAAAAAATATGAATTATTGTAAAAGTCGTTATGGGATAAAAGTGAAAAAGGCTGATACACTTTAACTAAAAAGTATAGAACAGGAGAAGAAGTTTCTTAATTCTTTGATTAATGGACAAAGTTCTCGGCTTAAAGATAACTTCTAATGTATATATATTATTTATTATATAGAACTTGGTAAGCCCTATATGTTCCTAATCGGTATCTAATCTGCAAAGTGAAGAAATGATGTAGAGGGTAGAGGAGTAGATAAAAAGCAAATGATATTTTGTAATGAAATATATAATAGTAGAAATTACTATACTTGAAAAAGTGCAGACTTATCTACAATATTTAATTTTAAAAATGAGGTGTAACTGATAGAAGAAAAGATAATGAAAGTTTACATAAAAATAAAAATTCTTATATCTAAAAAAGGAAGAAAACTTTCACAGGAAGATTTAATAAAAGAATTAAACAAAATTATATATAAAGAAATTGGTAACAAAAAAATATATATATCATATAAAGCAGCAAAAAAATTAGATTATTATATATATATATTAATATATCAATGGTCTAAACGAAAGCATAATAATAAATCTAAAAAATGGATATTTAAAAAATATTGGAGATATAATGAAAATAGATTATCTTTTTCAGATGAAAGTAATATTTTAATAAGAGTAGTTGATATAAGAAATAGAAAAAATTAAATATTTGAAGCTGTATGAAGGGAAACTTTCACGTACAGTTTTTGTGCGAGAATGAAAAAGTAATTTTTCTGACTTAGCAAACTATGAAAATATTTCTAAAGTATTTAATGGTGTAACAATTAAAATTGGTCCTAATTCAAAAACATTCATAAATATATTTGACATAAGAGAAGAAAGCATAGAAGATGCAGCAACAGGATATTTAGCCACAAAAATTGGGAAGATAATAGGTTTTTTTAAATTAATATTTGGAGAATTAGGAGAAGAAGAAAAAGCAATACTTGAAATGAAAATAATAGAAACATATAAATTAAAAAATATCACATTTGATGATAGAAGTTTGTATGAGTGTAAAAAAAGATTCAAGAGTAGCAAAGACATGCCAATTTTGGAAGATTTATTAAATATTTTAGAAAAAGACGATAAATTAAAAAAATTTAGTATAAAATTAATACCGTTTGTAAAAGGAAGTATGAATTTTTTCAACAAACGTACAAATGTTAAGATTAACAATAATTTAGTTATTGCAGATATATATGATCTAGGTGAAGAAAATATTAAGTATGGTATGTATTTATTCGCAGATATATTTTGGGATAAAATAAAAGAAAATAGAACAGAAAAAAAGATAATATATTTAGACGAAATTTGGAGATTGATAGGAGTAACATCAAATCCGGAGGTTGCCACATTTATATATAAAATATTTAAAACAATACGAAAATATGGTGGTGGTGGTGTAGCAATTACACAAGATATTTCAGATATATTCTCATTAGACAATGGTGTATTTGGCAAAAGTATAATTAACAATACAAGTATTAAAGTGTTTTTTTCATTAGAAGAAGATAACATAAATACTATATCTAAATATGCTAATATAACAGAGAAAGAAAAAGTAGAAATTAAATCCTTCAAAAGAGGAGAGTGCTTAATGTTTGTTGGAGAAGAACATATTTTAGTTAAAATAAATAAATCTAAAATAGAAGAAAAAATAATAGAAGGACGTATAGATGAAAAAAGCTTTAATAGCAATAGATAACCAATACTATTATAATAAATTTTGCGAAATTTTTGATATAAAATTTAAAGACATAGTATATGTTGATGATATTTTGGAAATTTTAGCATTAGAGAAAAAAATAGAAATTATAGTTATTAGTCAAAAAATAAAAGGTAACATAAAAATTGAAAAAATATTAGAAGAACTCCTAAAAAAATATAAAAATATTAAAATTATATTAATTGTATATTCTAAAAAAATATATAAGGAATATAGTGTAAAGTTTGGAAAAAAAATTATTATATATAAAAAATTAGATAAAGCAATTATTTTGGATATTGTCAAAATAAACCAAGAAATATTTGAAATATCGTTGATAAAAAGTATTAATCAAAAAAAAGAAGATTTTGAAAGAAGAGTATCTTTATTAAATAGTAATAATATTATAAAAATTTCATTAGAAGCAAAAATTGATCAACTAAAAATCTTGCAAAAATTATTAAAGAATTTTAAGTTGAATAATATAAAAGAAATTACATTAATATTTGTACACACAGAAGAAAAAAATATAGTCAGTTATCAAATAATTAAAAGATTATATAGTAATATGAAAATAGAAAGGTGTGGTAAAAATAGAATTATTAAATGAAATATTATTAAATCAAAATGTAGAATTAGAAAAACAGCAAAATGAATTTTTAGATAGCAGTTTAGGAAAAGTTATTGATACAGGGATAGAAATAGGGATAAGAGCCTTAGCACCAGATTTTGTGGAGAATCAGATAATTGATATAAAAGATAATTTATTTAATCACGGTATCATAGAAGGATTAAATAAAACAATAAATGATGTGATTGAAACAGGAAAAAATATAATAGGAATAGCTACTGGGAATTTTGAAAACATAAGTCAAATTCAAAATGTATTGGAAGAAGGTGGTATATTAGATTCTATATCAGGATTAATTGACTATTCGCTCGAAAAGCTACATGACAACGGTAAACTAAGTTCGGGGATTTTGTCATTGATATCTAATGGAAAAGATATATTATTAAATAGTACAGAAAAAAATATAGAAGACATGTTTAAGGAACAATCAGACATATTAGGAAAAATGAATGATGATATAAACAAATGGGAAGAATCATATAATGAGAGAGATTTCAGAAGTATGGAAGAAAGCTACAACATATTAGAGGAAAATATAAAATTATTGGCACCGTTAGAAGAAGTTTTAAATAAATATAATGAAATAAAAAATGTGCAAGAATTTTTAAATAACAATGGTCAAAATTTTGATGTATCTATTGAATATTTAGATTTAATTAAAAAAATATAGTTTAATTTAATATTGACAATTTATGTTATTAGGAATATGATAAAGAAAAAAGGAGATTTAAATATGATAAAGATATTAAATAGTCAAGATTTTCAAAAAGAAGTAATTGAAAATAAAAAAGTTATATTAGTGGATTTTTTTGCAACATGGTGCCCGCCGTGTCAGATGTTGACACCGGTATTAGAAAAAATAGCAGACAGCAGAGCAGGTTACGAGATTGTTAAAGTTAATATAGATGAAAATCAGGAATTGGCAATAGAATATGGAATTGAAGTAGTTCCAACAATGCTTATATTTGAATCAGGAGTTATAAAAGAAGAATTAGTAGGTTTTATTGAAGAAGAAAAAATAATTGAAAAAATGTCTAAATACATGTAATACGGAGGTAGATTCATGAAAGGTTTTGAACTTAATAAAGATAAGGTATATGTAAATAAAATAATAGAAGGAATTTATAGGAAAAATGGACATTGTCCATGTAGAGTTAATGTGGATGAAACAACTTTATGTCCTTGTGATGAATTTGTATCTAAAAGTATTTGCAAATGTAATCTATTTGTTAAAATAAAATAAATATGATAGAAAAGTCTTAAAAATGTTAAGGCTTTTCTTTTGTTTTGTAGTTAGAATAAAAAGGAAAAATTGCTTAATATACTTGCAAAACATAGACAGGTCTAGTATAATACAGAGTGTAAATAAGTAAGAAATGAGGAAATAAGCAATGGAAGAAATACAAGAGCGAAAAGACGGAAATATAATTGAAAGAGACATTGAAAAAGAAATGCGTACAGCATATATAGATTATGCAATGAGCGTTATAGTATCACGTGCTCTTCCTGATGTAAGAGACGGGTTGAAACCAGTTCATAGAAGAATATTATATTCTATGCACGAAGATGGTATAACTTCTGACAAAGGATATAGAAAATGTGCAAATACTGTTGGATCTGTTTTAGGGAGATATCATCCACATGGTGATGCTTCTGTTTATGATGCAATGGTTAGAATGGCACAAGATTTTTCAATGAGATACATGATGATAGATGGGCATGGTAATTTTGGTTCTGTTGATGGTGACGGAGCAGCTGCTATGAGGTATACTGAAGCTAGAATGTCAAAAATTTCAGAATACATGTTAACTGATATTGAGAAAAACACGGTAAAATTCATGGCGAATTATGATGATAGATTACAAGAGCCAACTGTATTACCAGCTAGAGTCCCAGCATTACTAGTAAATGGTTCATCAGGTATAGCAGTAGGAATGGCAACAAATATTCCACCTCATAACTTAAGAGAAGTTATAGATGGTGTAATAAAAATTATTGATGAAGATGAAGTTTCAGATGAAGATTTAATGGGAGTAATAAAAGGGCCTGATTTTCCTACAGAAGGTATAATTCTTGGAATGGAAGGTATAAAACAAGCATATAAAACAGGACGTGGAAAAATAACATTAAGAGCAGAAGCTGAAATTGAGGAGATGAGCGGTAATAGACAAAGAATAATTGTTTCATCATTGCCATATCAAGTAAATAAAGCTAATCTAATTAAAGCTATATCTGATTTAAGCAAAGAGAAAAAAGTAGAAGGTATTTCAGAATGTAGAGATGAATCAGATAGAAAAGATAGAGTTAGAGTTGTAATTGAATTAAAAAGAGATGCAAATGCACAAGTGGTATTAAATCAATTGTTTAAACATACTCAAATGCAAACAACTTTTGGTGTAATAATGTTAGCACTAGTTGATGGAGAACCAAAGGTTTTAACATTAAGACAAACATTAGACTGTTATATAAATCATAGAAAAGAAGTTATTTTAAAAAGAACACAGTTTGAATTAGATAAAGCATTAGCAAGAGCACACATACTAGAAGGATTAAGAATTGCATTAGATAATATTGATGAAGTTATACACATTATTAGAGCTTCATATGATGATCCTAAAGAAAAACTTATGGAAAGGTTTGGATTGTCTGAGATACAAGCTCAAGCTATATTAGACATGAGATTGAAGACTTTATCAGGATTGCAAAGAGAAAAAATAGATGAAGAATATAAGCAATTAATGGAATTAATAGCTCATTTAAGAGAAATATTAAATAGCGAAAGATTAGTATTTGGAATTATAAAAGAAGAATTAATAGAAGTAAGAGAAAAATTTGGAGATGACAGAAAAACTAAAATTGTAGCGGCTGAAGGTGAAATAGATTTAGACGATTTGATTAAAGAAGAGCAATGTGTTGTAGCATTAACTCATTTTGGATATATCAAAAGAATGCCAATTGATACGTATAGAAGCCAAAGAAGAGGTGGAAAAGGTATAACAGGAATTGCTACTAGAGAAGAAGATTTTGTTAAACAAATATTTACAGCTTCAACTCATGATACAATATTATTCTTTACAAATAAAGGAAAATTATATAGATTAAGAGGATATGAAATTCCGGAAGCTGGAAGAACAGCAAAAGGAACAGCAATTGTTAATTTATTAAGTTTAGACTCAGGAGAAAAAGTATCAGCAGTGATTCCAATTCAAAATTTTGCAGAAGGTAAATATTTGCTAATGGCTACAAAAAAAGGATTAATTAAGAAAACTGCATTAAAGGAATATGATTCTGCAAGAAAAACAGGATTACAAGGCATAACTTTAAAAGAAGACGACGAATTAATCGAAGTTAGATTAACAGATGGTGAAGACAATGTAGTGCTGGTTACTAGAAAAGGTATGTGTATAACATTTGATGAAAAAGATGTAAGGCCAATAGGTAGAGTAGCACAAGGGGTTATTGGAATTAGAAATGATGAAGATGACGAAGTTATTGGAATGGAATCTATTATATCAGGTGAAAAAGCAACATTATTAGCTATTACTGAAAATGGTTTTGGTAAGAGAACAGAGTTAGATGAATATAGAGTACAAATAAGAGGTGGAAAAGGAGTTATAACATATAAGATAACGCCTAAAACTGGAAAATTAGTAGGAGTTAGGATTGCAACAGAAGAGGAAGATGTTATGTTGATAACAGATACTGGGACAATAATAAGACTGAAAGTTAAAGAAGTAAGTGTACTGGGTAGATCAACTCAAGGTGTTACTTTAATGAGAACAAATGACGGTGGGAAAGTTGTAAGTATAGAAACTTTAGAACCGGAAGTAGAAGAATAATACAGAGAATGATATAAATAAAAGAATGAACAAGGTATAGATACATTGTTCATTCTTTATTTATATTTTAAATTATTTTTTAAAGCGTAGATCTTCACCGAAAAATTTAAATATGTTATAATTCCCTACAAATCTAGAACCAATACGCTCTTCGTAATTGTTAAATAATTCTTTTAAACTTAAATTTGTAGATATAATTGTTTTTTTATTAGTTCCATTTAAATTTAAAATTCTTGTGTTAATTATTGTGAATAACTCACTTAATTTCATGCTATTTACTAATTCTGTTCCTAAATCATCTATAATCAGTAAATCCACATTTAAAATAGAATGTAATAAATTTTCTTGAGAATATTTATTTTTCGACATTTTATAATCTATAACATTTTCTAGTAAAACAGGAGCTGTTTGATACAGTACAGTTTTTCCTTTATTAATCAATTCAGAAGCTATTGCATTTGACATAAAACTTTTACCGTAAACCCGTGTTTCCAGAAAATAGTAAATTTTTAGTTTTTGGGTCATCGAAATTGTCTATGAATTCTAAGCAAGATTCTTTGATTCTTAGTATATTATCTCGTGGAGACACATTTGAAGAATATTTAGATAAATCAACTTCGTCAGAAAATAGTAAATAATTAAAAGTGGAAAAATTTTGATCTTTTATATGTGCAAGATTTGATTTTGCAAATGATTCATCTAATAATTTTTGTTTTAAGCATTTGCACATTTCAGTAGATGCATTTAAATTTGATACATATCCAGTATCATTGCACTGATTACATTCATATGATGGTTTTGAATATGAATAATTAATGTTATGATCTTTCAAAATTTTATCTTTTTCAAGTTTTAATAAATCAACCTTTAATTTTAAGTGTTTAATATTTTCGGTTTTTTTAAACAAAGTATTTTTAGCAATTTGTAAACCTAATTCACTAAGTTCTAAATCGATTTTTTCTAATACAGGGATATTTTTATAAATTGCAATTTTTTTTGCATCTAATTCCATTTCTGCATAAAGTTTCTTTTCAGAGTAGTCTCTCAAGAGACTATTTAATATATTATCTGACATTTTATAATCCTTTCTGAAGATTTAAATATACTCAAGGATTAGTTACTGTTAGCATATAAATGATTTAAATCTTCATAATTTCTTTGCTCAAAAGATGAGTTGTTTGTTTTATCAACTTGTGATTTGAGTGTTTTAGTATTTTTATCTTGTCTTTTGCGTGTTTCTAAGAAAGCCATAATTTCATCTGGTGTTTTTAAATTTCGTTCATGCCAGTCAGTTATTATATTATTTACATATTCAAAAGTAGGATTTTGCTTAAAAGTAGTTCTTTTTAATGCTAATTCAATTATTCCCATATCATATCCAAAATTTACAACCCAATTTTCTATGTATGCTTCTTCATATTGAGTTAGTCGACTTTGTTTCCCAAGCTTTTTAGCAATTGTTTTTTTGAAGTTTAGTAAAGTTTCTTGGTTATTATAATATTTATCTAAATCATTCCAAGTTTTAACTTTGTTATGTGACCAAGCTTCTGCTACAGTTTTTATATAATTTTTATGCATTGCTCCTTTGTTATAGCAATAGTCAAAAAGAGCAATCATAACTTGTTCATCAAACGAGTATTTTTTAAACCAAAGATCAATATCATTATACCAAGAAGGTCCCATAATACCTTGAAAATACATATTGTTTATATGTTCAATAGCTTTAGAAATTGATTTGTTTTTAGATGTTTGTTCAATTTTATCTTTTGACATAGTAAGATTTGGAGTATACAAATTATGTAGAGTAAATTCTTGAAGATCTGTTAGTATATAACCAGTAGTTCTTTTAGTTATTAAATTATTTTCTTCTAAGAATGTAAATCCGTCATTTACTATTTTCAAAGGTATGTTTAGTTTTTTTGATAAATCATTTATTTTAATTTCTTTACCATATTTTGATAAAAAAGTTATGTATAAATATATTTTCAAGTGATCCCCAGGTAGTATTGATAGATATTCTGAAAAAAATATATCTGGTATTACTGTTTCTGAAAATAACAATGACTTTTCGTTTTGTTCTAATTTCATTTTAATCTCCCCTAATTTCAATTGTAATTTTGATTATAACTTTTTTATTGCTAAAATTCAAGAAATATGACAAATAAAATATATAAAAGTTAAATTATAAAACTAAAACTTTGAATATAAATATAATTTTGGTTTTAATAGGTATATTAGAAGATATTTTAAGATATATGTTAAGCTTTCTCCATTAATACCAAAAATGCTAATAAGCAGTAGAGGAAAAGTAAGTGTTATAAAAATAAAAATTTTAATATATACTTCTATAGGGATAAAATACAATAATAATAATATAATTGAAATCCATATTATATTTATTATTATAGTGGAATAAAAAAATATACCAAAAAGTTTATTTTTGAAATAAAAATTTTGTGGAAAAATAAAAATCATAAATATTATCACCATCCTTGCTTTAAATTTGTAATGTTATTCACAGATTGTGAAATTTCTGTGGATATACCACCAATAAAATCTCTTATAACGGAATTCATTTTTATTAAAGAGTAAATACCTCCAACATAGATAACTTTTGAAAGTAACGAGTTTGAATCATAATTCGTAGAAAATAGAATCAATAAAACAAGACAAACAAAGATTTGAAGTACTAACAGAGAAAAAAAGTGTTTTGCCCAGGATTTAAAAAACCAAGATGTATTTGTTACACAAAGAGAAAGAAATGCAAAAGGAGAAAGTAAAATGAATAATTTTATAAGGATATATCTAATTGAATGTGAAAAAAGTAAATTTAATAGAGAAATGGATAAAGAGCCTCTGAGTAAACCATCAATACTAAAAATATTGAAATCTGCATTTTCGTCAGGAATGATAAAATTTATTTGAGTGATCAATTCTGAAAAGGTTAAGTTCATATCAAAAAATTTATTTGATAGAAAATTTAGACTTTCATAGATATAATTAACAAAAGATAGAATAAAATTAATAATAAATATGGATGAATTCATTAAAATACCGCATAAAATTAATTTAAGTAGAAAGCTAGATGGACGATCACATTTACTATTAGTGATATGAGATAATAATAGTTTAAAAGAATAATATAAAAGGAAACCTATAAGAATAGAATTCGACAATATTAAAATACCATTTTGAGTGGAGCTTCCAAATAATATTTCGAAATTCGAGTCATATATTATAGAAGGGGTTATGAAAGTTATTTCATCAAGAACGCTATATAGACTATTATCAATTGATGAAAATAATGTTTTAAATATTGAATTAATAGCATTAATTATTGTTTGAGATAAATCAGTTGTTGTATCCAAAGTTCCTCCTAACCTATTAACGATTGAATAGCTGATAAAATTAAGTCAATAGCTAATATGAATGCATATGAAAATAAAGAACCGTTAATAAGTTTTTTTCCAGTTCTAATTTTTTCTTCATCTCCAAAGCTAAATTTACGCATAAATATACCTGTACCTACAGCTACAGCTGCAGCTGGTGTTGCTATCATAAGCAACCAATTCTTTATATTTTCAAAAGCAGAGTTTATTTTAGAAACAATTTCAGGGTCTGCCCAAGAGGCGCTAGAAATTGTATTGCTAAGAAAAATAAATATACTGAGTAAAAAGAGTGTTTTAAGAATTAAAGTTTTCAAGTAATCATCCTTTCTTTATAAATGTTTTTTGAAAAATGGAAACATATCGAGTTTTGTAGGAGAGTATATTTGGTTTCCATCAGATAAAAATGTAAGTGCGGAAAAAGTTTTTAAATTCTGACTAAAATAATTTGTATCAAAAGTAAAATCATTTTGAGTATATGTGCTAAAAGTTTCTGATATATTAGAATCTTTAGAATTAAAAGAATTTAAAATATAGTTAAAAGAAGTGGTTTTAGCATTTTCGGAAATAGTGCTAGAATAACGTTTTTGTTCAGATTTACCAAGTTGTTTTTGAGCTTCCTCAATTGTGAAAATATCATCAGTCCTATACCATATTTTATTAATTAAGTTTTGTATTATTACTTTTACAATAGAGTCATCATGGAGTGTTGATTTTAAAGAAGAATAGCTTTGTGTGCTAACTATATTTATGCATTTTGCTTCTCTACTCAGTGAAAAAAATTCAGCATCTGTTTTAGTTGTAAATTTATCATATTCATCACAAATAAAAGCAGATTTTTTTTGATTTTTCTCTGACAAAAGATTTAAAACTTCAGTTTGAAAATCCAATTTTAGATATGTTGCAATTATTTTAGCTAGTGAGCTATATTGAGATATATTCATATTTAAAACGAGAACTTTGCCGTTAAGAATAATATCATTAAAACCATGAAAAGTTAGTTTTGATTTGTCTGAGCAAAAAGTTTTTGAAACATCATAATCAGAGACAAAAGGATTTGTTATACGTGTTATTTCCGAAATTAGGATATTTTTAGTTCGTGAATCAAGATTCTGAAATTCTTTATCAAAAAAATCAAGACTTGTGTTTAAATCATATAAATCTTGTTTGGAAAATTTAGAAGATAAAAACATTGATCTAAGTTGTGATATTTTTTCAGTTAAATAACTAGGATATGTTATTAATTTATGAATCTCTAAAAAGGTAACATAATTATCATTATATAATCTACAGATTTTAATAGACTCAGTCAAAATTTCTTCTACTTTATCAAGCCAAAATGATTCCCCATTGTTTTCAGAAAAAAGAGTTAAAATGGTTTTTATTCTGTTAGCTAAAACTTGAGGTTTTAAATTGGGTTTATGTAAAGGGTTATAATAGATGTTTGACTTGAGTTGTAATACAATTAAATCATTAGACAGACCAAGCTCGTTACAAAATATTTCAACTTGTTTATGATAATTACCTTTTACATCTAAAATGAGTATTCCAATTTTGTCATGAAGTGTAGTTTGATTATATTTAAGTAATTGTTTCGTAAAAGGGTACATGCTGCTAGATGTTTTCCCAGAACCAATAGTTCCTGTTATTAAAAAATTTTGATATAGTCCAGATTCAGGTACAGAAATAGTCTTTTTTGATAAAGGATCATAACCAATAGATAATGAAAATCCTAGTTTGGAATCTGAAAAAGACGGAGAAATATATTTATTTTCAACAAATGGATTTGAAAAAATAGAAAGTTTTGAAATTTGTTTATGTAAAAAAAATGAAAATATGAAGTTTGTAAATATACAACAATAAAGATATGATATTTTAATGATATTCCAGAGTTCAGGATATTCCTTACATATATCGAAAGGATTTATGGCATAAGGAAATATTAATTCCGTCGCATTGAAAATAGGAGTAAAATAAAAAAATGAAATAGAAATTAAAATGATAGAAAAAAAAGTGGATAAAAAAATTTTAAAAAATTTGATATTGTTACCTCCTTATTTTGAAATGTTTTTTTTGTAATTTAATTTTGAACCTTGTTTTCCATGAAATATATATACTTCGAAAAAAGTATATATAGAATAAAAAGTTATTGCAAGATATAAAAAATATGACATAAAAAATAAGTTTATTACTGTTGAAATAAAACCACCGCCTTACATTTTTTTCCAGTATACAGGAATTTTATATTTTTGTCTATACATTTTAATAAAATTGTGATATAATTTTTATTATATTAATTACATGGAGGTGTAAAATGGAATTTAAAAAAGATACAACAATAGGTGATATATTAAAAATAGCTCCAGAGAAAGCAGAAATTTTATTTGATATAGGAATGCACTGTTTAGGATGCCCATCTGCTCAAATTGAAACTATAGAAGAAGCTTGTTCTGTTCACGGAGTAAATGTTGATGAATTACTTTTGAAGCTTAATTCTTAATTTAAAAACAAATAGTTTAATGTGATTTTAAATTTTTTGAAAAAAATTTAAAAAAATTTAAAAAAAGTGTTGACATTTGTTTGAGAATGGTGTAATATATAAAAGCGTTATGCAGAAGCACATAAGTGTTGCAAAACATTATGTGGGCTATTAGCTCAGTTGGTAGAGCACTTGACTTTTAATCAAGTTGTCCCGCGTTCGAATCGCGGATAGCTCACCATAGAACTTTAATATTTAATATTAGGTTCTTTATATGGCCCGTTGGTCAAGCGGTTAAGACACCGCCCTTTCACGGCGGAATCATGGGTTCGATTCCCGTACGGGTCACCAATATTAAATTTTGCCACTTTAGCTCAGTTGGCCAGAGCATCGCACTTGTAATGCGAGGGTCATCCGTTCGAATCGGATAAGTGGCTCCATATAAAGGTTGTTAGTTTTGAGGATACTCTTAATTAATAACTTTTTTTTGATATTTTTTATATTTTATGATAGTATATATATATGAAAAGAGGGATTGAAATGAATGTAGCAGTAGTAACTGGTGGCGCTAAAGGAATTGGAAGAGAAATAGTAAAAATGCTAGCTTTAAATAATATGAAGGTTGTAGCAATATATAACAATTCTGAAAAAGAAGCTATAGAATTAAGAGAAGAATTAAAACAGTTTAAAAAAGATATTACTATATTAAAAGCTGATGTATCTAAGAGAGAGGAAGTTGAAAAAGTAGTAGATGAAATTATAACTAAATATGAAAAAATCGACATATTAGTTAATAATGCTGGTGTAAGTGAATATAAAATGTTTTGTGATTCAAATGATGACGATTGGAATAGGATTATTAATAATAACTTATATTCAGCATTTATATGTTCCCAGTATGTATTAGAAAATATGGTGAAAAATAAAAATGGATCTATAATAAACATATCATCAATATGGGGATTAATAGGAAGCTCAATGGAAGTTATATACTCTATTTCTAAAGCGGGAATGGATGGAATGACAAAAGCTTTAGCGAAGGAATATGGAGCATCTAATATAAGAATAAACTCTATCGCACCAGGAATAATTGAAACAGATATGGTTAAGGAATTATCAAGCAATATAAAAAAAGATATAGAAAATCAAATACCTTTAGAAAAAATAGGAAAACCTGAAGATGTAGCAAAATGTGTTAAATGGTTGGTGACAGATGAGTATACAACAGGGCAAATTATTTCAATAAATGGAGGATGGGCAATGTAAAAAAGAGATACTTATGTATCTCTTTTTTTATATTTAAAGTAGTTTTTATTAAATTAATAAAAACTATAACTTAATTAATCAATAGATTATGCATTTTGATTACCACTTGGTAATTTTTTTTTGTAATTTCCAGATATTAATTTTGGTAAGTAAGATATTATCTTATAGATTGCTATTCTTATTTTTTTATTCCAAATATATGCTTTACTGATTTTTTTCGGAGTATCTAAATATGTTGATTCGAATTCTAAAGCTAAAAGATCAGTATTCATTTTTTCAATCGCAAAGACATAGTTTTGCCCTTCGTTGTTATCCCATATATTATCTGCATTTCTAAAACAAAAATTAAAAGTTTCTGCAGAGTTAAGTTCTATTTCCGCTTGAAAACCTAATTCTGTTTTCTTCATAGATATGTCATTTAAATTATCCCAATTTAATCCAAAACCATAGTGAATAGACACTTCTTGTGAAGCGTTTTGGAATAATTGGCCTGTATATGATATTTTTACTTTACTATTTTCAACTAATTTATCAGTGTTAAAAAATATATTTTTTGTTAGTTCCATTATATTTTTATCTCCTTATTTATCTTTTGCTTACAACATTATAATATTAAATTTTATAATGTTCAAGTGTTTTTTCAAAATTTTGTCAAAAAATTTGAAACCTATGTAGATAATAGAATATAAATATCAAAAAGTGTAAAAATATAAATATGGAAGTTGAAAAATATTGTAAAAAAAAAATGTTTATGATATAGTAAAAGGAAATGATACTATGAGGTGAATTAGATGGAGAAAAAAATTTTAGAAGACAAAGAAGAAGTAGAAAATGACGAAAAAAACAATGATGTTGTAGATGAAAAAAATAATGTTGAGACAGAAAAAGATAACAATAGTATACTAGAAAGTATTGTTGATGAAAATAGTGAAAAGAATATAAAAGATGCAAAAAAAGAAATAGAAGACGTAGAGCATGTTTTAGCAAATAATATGATGGAAAAAAATGAAAATACAGATATTCAGGAAAATGAAGAGAGTGAAGATGATACGAAATTCAATCAAATGGATAAAAGAGAAGCTGAAAAATATGAATATGCTCAAAAATGTGATAAAAGAAGAAAATTAAGGAAAAGAATAATTATATCAATTTTGTTATTACTTATTTTTACAATATTATTTTCGACAATATTTGCAGTTTTGAATATTAATAGAATGACTATAGCAGATGGTGTCATAATTGAAAATATCGATGTGTCTGGACTTACTAAAGAGGATGCTAAATCTAAATTAGAACCACTTTATGAAGCAAAGTTACAAGAAGAGTTGATGTTAGAATACGGAGAATACTTAACAAATATTAATCCTATAGCACTAGAAGTAAAATACAATTTAGACGAAGTTATAGAAGAAGCATATCAAATAGGGAAAAGTGAAAATATATTTATAAATAATTATGAAATATTATTTGGATATTTTATTGATAAAGAAATTAATGTAGAGGTTTCGTATAATACAGAAATCATGAATAATACAATAGAGGAGATTGGATCAAATTTACCTGGATTAGTTGTAGAAGCAAGTTATATTATAGAGAGCAATGAATTGAAAATAACAGAAGGAACAGCAGGGATAAAAATTGATAATAATAAAATAATAAAAAACATTGATGCGATATTAGAGGATGTATATAATACAGAAAATTATATACAAATTCCTGTTATACAAACAGAACCACAAGTAATTGATATAAATAAAATACATGGTGAAGTCTACAAAGAAGTGAAAGACGCTAGTTATACAGAAAATCCTGTGCAAATATTCCCAGAAATAGTAGGAATAGATTTTGATATAATTACTGCACAAAATATTATAGAAACGACTGAAAATCCGTATATTATCCCACTAATAATTACTGAGCCAGCAATAACAGTAAAACAATTAGGTGCAGAAGCATTTCCAACTGAAATATCTGTATTTACAACAAGATATGATCCATCAGATATTAATAGAACAGTAAATGTTGATTTAGCATCTGACGCAATAAACGGAATTGTATTAATGCCAGGAGAAACATTTTCATATAATGATGCATTAGGTCCTAGAACAACAGCAAGAGGATATAGAAGCGCTAAAATTTATTCAGCAGGATCAGTAATAGATGGACTAGGAGGAGGTATTTGCCAAATATCATCAACTTTATACAATGCAGCATTAATGGCTGATATGGAAATTGTAGAGAGGGTTAATCATCAATTTGTAACTTCATATGTAGGTGCGGGTAGAGATGCAACAGTTGTATATGGAGTAATTGATTTTAGGTTTACTAATACAAGAGATTTTCCTGTTATGATAATATCAACTACAAACAATGGAGTCGCAACAGTAAGTATAAAAGGATTTACAGAAGAAAAATACACATACAGCTTTACTACAAATACAATATCAACATTACCATACTCAACAGTATATGAAAATGATGATACATTATCGGCAGGAACAGAAATCGTAAAACAGTCAGGAGCACAAGGTTATATAGTAGAAACATACATTACTAAGAGTTTAAATGGAACAGTAATATCTACAGAGTTACTTTCAAAAGATACTTATACGCCTATGACAAGAATAATAACAAGAGGAACTGCACCTATAGTTGAAGCACCTATTGATAATCAGACAGATACAGAAATAAATGAAGTTAACTCTGACAATACAATATCAACAGAAGATGTTTAGAATTGATAACAAAATGAAATATAAAAATAAAATTTAAATAGAGTAAATAAACAATAGGAATGTCTTCACTTTTTAGTGATTCATTCCTATTTGTTATTAGCAATTAATTTATTATATATTAGTTAAATATTTAATTGACAAACTAAATTAAAAACAATACAATAGATATAATGGGGAAGAAAAGGAGAGTGAGATATTTGATAAAGATATATAATACAGATTTAAGTTCAAATAAGTTAGTAGAATCAAAAGAATTAAAAAAAGGTGCGTGGATAAGTCTTGTGAATCCATCGCAAGAGGAAGTTCAAAAAATTTGTACAGAAGTAAATATACAAGAGCAATTTATACATGATGCGTTAGATTATGAAGAAAGAGCTAGGATAGACCATGAAGAAGACGATAATACAACATTATTCATTATAGACGTTCCAATAATTGAAAAAGTTGATGACAGTGATGTATATTCTACAATGCCATTAGGGATAATATTTGTAAGAGATGATTTCTTTATTACAGTATCTCTTAAAAAAAATAAAATAATCCAAGATTTTGAAAAAGGAAAAATAAAAAATCTTTTCACATATAAAAAAACAAGATTTTTATTTCAAATTTTGTTTTTAAATGCATCATATTATTTACACTTGTTAAAACGCATAAATAAGGAGACGGAGATTGCAGAATATGTACTAAAAAATTCGATGAAGAACAAAGAACTATTAGAACTATTAAATCTAGATAAAGGGTTAGTGTATTTTAGAACATCGCTAAAATCAAATGAAATAGTAATGGAAAAAACATTACGTGGGAAAATAATAAAACTATACGAAGAAGATGAAGATATACTAGAAGATGCGATTACAGAAAATAGACAGGCCATAGAAATGGCACAGATATATAGTGATATCTTGAATGGAACAATGGATGCATATGCATCCATAATATCAAACAATTTAAATGGTGTTATGAAATTTTTAACTTCTATCACTATAGTATTAGCAATACCAACTATGATTTCAAGTTTTTGGGGGATGAATGTTATATTACCTTTTAATAATAATAGTTATGGATTTATATTTATGATATTAATATCTATAATTATGACATTATTAGTTACAATATGGTTGAAAAAAAAGAATATGTTAAATTAAATCATATAAATTAAATCATATAAATAAAATAATATAAAAAAATACTGATTTGTATAAAATTAGTATTTTTTTCATTTTAGAATAATTTTATTAAAAATAAATATAATAATATTAAGATTTAAAAAGGAGGAAACTATGAAAATAATTGATAAGATAGCATTATTATTAATGATAATCGGTGCTATAAATTGGGGATTAATTGCTATATTTGATTTTGACTTAGTTGAAACATTGTTTGGAACAATGACAGTATTAGCTAGAGTTGTATATGGATTAGTTGGATTATCAGGATTATGGGGAATAAAATTATTATTTGATAGTAAAGATTAAATAAATTTTAGGTATTAAGATTTTTAGTTAAAAATCATGTTAATTAATAGCATGATTTTTTATGTTAAGCTATTAAAAACAATTTAATTAACATAGTGCAGACTTAAAAAATACTTAGGGATAGGAAGGTTTGCTATTGAAATAAAAAGAAAAATAGTGTATAATGCATAAGATATATATAATAGGAGGAATAAAATGTTAAATACTAATAGTGTTACAGTAAGATTTGGAAAAAGAGTCTTATTTGAAGACGTTAATATAAGATTCGGAAAAGGGAATTGTTATGGAATAATTGGAGCTAATGGTGCAGGTAAATCGACTTTTTTAAAAGTATTATCAGGTGAATTAGAGCCGAGCAAAGGTGAAGTAAGTATAGAAAGAGGAGAGAGATTATCTGTACTTAAACAAGACCATTTTGCATATGAAGAAAATACTGTTATGGACACAGTGATAATGGGAAATAAAGTATTATATGATATTATGAAGAAAAAAGATGCAATATATGCAAAGCCGGATTTTTCTGAAGAAGATGGTATGAAAGCCGCAAAGTTAGAAGAAAAATTTGCTGAATTAGATGGTTGGAATGCAGAATCAGATGCAGCAATATTATTGAATGATTTGGGAATAGTGCCAGAAACACATTATAAACTTATGAAAGAAATAGAAGCTAAAGAAAAAGTTAAAATATTGTTAGCACAAGCTCTATTTGGAAATCCAGACGTGTTATTACTAGACGAACCAACAAACAACTTAGATATGAAAAGCATAAATTGGTTACAAGAATTTTTAATTAATTTTGAAAATACAGTTATAGTTGTATCACATGATAGATATTTCCTAAATAAGGTTTGTACACATATTGCAGATGTTGATTTTGGGAAAATAACAGTTTATCCTGGAAATTATGACTTTTGGTATGAATCAAGTCAGTTAGCATTGAAGCAAGCCAAAGATCAAAACAAGAAAAAAGAAGAAAAAATTAAAGAATTGCAAGATTTTATTGCAAGATTTAGTGCTAATGCTTCTAAATCTAAACAGGCAACATCAAGAAAGAAAACATTAGAAAAAATAGAACTAGATGAAATAAGACCATCAAATAGAAAATACCCATATGTGGATTTTAAACCAGATAGAGAACCTGGAAAAGAGATATTACAAGTTAAAAATATTTCAAAAACAATAGATGGTGTTAAAGTCTTAGAAAATGTCACATTTACAGTTAAAACAGAAGATAAAATTGCATTTTTAGCAGACAATGAAATTGCTAGAACAGTTTTATTTCAAATTATATCAGGTGAATTAGAAGCAGATAGTGGAGAATTAATATGGGGATCGACAATAAGTAAAACATATTTTCCAAAAGATAATAATTATTTATTTCAGTCTGATGAAAATGTTACAGAATGGCTTAGAAAATATTCTAAAGATCCAGATGAAACATATGTAAGAAGTTTCTTGGGAAGAATGCTATTTTCAGGTGATGAAGCATTGAAAAAATCAAATGTATTATCAGGTGGAGAAAAAGTTAGATGTGTATTATCAAAAATGATGCTTTCAGGAGCAAACTTCTTAATAATGGAAGAACCAACAAACCATTTAGATATGGAAAGTATAACTTCTGTTAATGAAGGTATGAAAAAATTTAAAGGAAATATATTATTCACATCTCATGACCATGAATTAACAGAGACAGTGTCTAATAGAATTATAGATATTAAATTAGATGGAAGTATAGTTGACAAAGAAATTACATACAATCAATATTTAGGAATTGAATAATATAAAAAAGGTGGCGAGAAATATTTAATTCTCGCCATTAAATGAAAGGAATACAGATGGAAAAAATAATTAAAATTATAGCAGAAGAACTTAGCATAAAAATAAAACAAGTAGAAGACACAGTTAAATTGATAGATGAAGGGAATACAATTCCTTTTATTGCAAGATATAGAAAAGAAGTAACAGGTGGATTAAGTGATGAAACATTAAGAGATTTAGGGGAAAGACTTAATTATTTAAGAAATTTAGAACAACGAAAAATGGAAGTTTTAAATTCAATAGAAGAACAAGGAAAATTAACAGATGATATATTAAAAAACATTAATATATCGAAAACATTAGCAGAAGTCGAGGATATTTATAGACCATATAGGCAAAAGAAAAAAACGAGGGCAACTGTAGCTAAAGCAAAAGGATTAGAACCATTAGCAGAAATAATATATGAGCAAAGTGAAATTAAAGATATATTAGAAGTAGCAAAAGAATATATTAATATAGATATATTGAGTGAAGAAGATAAATCTAATAAAGATAAGGTAGTAGCAACAGTAGAGGATGCTATTAAAGGCGCATTAGATATAATAGCTGAAAAAATATCTGATGAACCTAAATATAGAAAAAGTATAAAAAGATTATATAATATAGAAGCTTTAATTGTTACAAAAGGAGTAAAAGAGGAAAAATCAACTTACGAAATGTATTATGCGTATCAAGAATTAGTTAGAAATATTCCGAGTCATAGAATACTTGCTATAAATAGAGGAGAAAAAGAAGACTTTTTAAAAGTTAAGATTGAGAAAAATATTGAGAAAATATTAGAAGTAATAGAACGAGATGTATTAAAAGGTGAAAATCAATATACAGAAATGCTGAAAGAAACAATTAAAGATAGTTTTGATAGATTAATAGAACCATCTGTTGATAGAGAAGTAAGATCTGATTTGACTGAAAAAGCAGAAGAAAAAGCAATAAAAGTTTTTGGAAATAACTCAAAACAGTTATTATTAGGTGCACCTATAAAAGGAAAAACAGTTATGGGATTCGATCCGGCGTATAGAACAGGATGTAAAATTGCAATAATAGATGAAACAGGTAAAGTTTTAGATTATACAACAGTATATCCAACAGAACCTCAAAACAAGGTATTAGAGGCAAAGAAAGAATTAATGACTCTAGTGAAAAAACATAATGTTACTTTAATAGCTATAGGTAATGGAACAGCATCAAGAGAATCAGAAATGTTTGTTGCTGAGATGATTAAAGAATTAAATGAGGATATACAATATGTTATTGTGAGTGAGGCAGGAGCTTCTGTATATTCTGCGTCTAAGTTAGCAAGTGAAGAGTATCCAGACATAAATGTGTCTATAAGAGGAGCAATTTCAATAGCAAGACGTTTACAGGATCCACTAGCAGAATTGGTTAAAATTGATCCTAAAGCTATAGGAGTAGGTCAATATCAACATGATGTTAATCAAAAGAGGCTAACAGAAGCGTTAACAGGTGTTGTCGAAGACAGTGTTAATAAAGTAGGGGTAGATGTAAATACTGCAACTCCATCTTTGTTATCATATGTATCAGGAATAAATAATACTATTGCTAAAAATATAGTTAAATATAGAGACGAAAATGGAAAATTGAAAAATAGAAAGCAATTGTTAAAAGTTCCTAAATTAGGAAAAGTAGCATTTGAACAGTGTGCAGGTTTTTTAAGAATTTTAGACGGAGAAAATCCATTGGAAATAACAGCAGTACATCCTGAATCTTACGAAGCAACTGAAGAGCTGTTAAAGATGTTAGGTTTTACGAAAAAAGATCTAAAAGATAAAGAAAAATTAAATGAATTAATAATTAAATTACAACAAATTGATACTAAAAAAGTATCTACAGATTTACAAATTGGAGAAATAACTTTAATAGATATAATAGCTGAATTATTAAAACCAGGTAGAGATCCAAGGGAAGATATGCCTAAACCGATATTAAGAAATGATGTTTTAAAATTAGAAGATTTGAAAGAAGAAATGGTTTTAACAGGTACAGTACGAAATGTTATAGACTTTGGAGCATTTGTTGATATAGGAATTAAAAATGATGGACTAGTCCATATATCTGAAATTAGTGATAAATATATTAAAAATCCATCTGACATAATATCAGTAGGAGATGTAGTGAAAGTTAGGGTTATTAAAATAGATAGGGAAAGACAAAAAGTAGGACTATCTATGAAAATTTAAAGTGTAAATAAATTTAATTTAGAAATACATTATTGAAAACAAAAAAAGAAGCTTGAAATAGCTTCTTTTTTTATGTATTTGTATAAAATTATATTTAAATAATTAATAAATCATTAAATATTTAGCATGCTTTTTGGATCAATTGTATCATATTTTTTTTGAATTGCTTTAATTTCATCGAAATGGTTTTCTAAAATATCAACAAAAACTTCTGCAAGTTTTGGATCGAATTGTGTACCACTACATCTTTTGAATTCATCAATTACATATTGTAAATCTTGACAATCTCTATAAGTTCTTCTAGATGTCATTGCATCAAATCCATCAGCAATAGCTGCTATTCTTGCTAAATATGGTATATCTTCTCCTTTTAACATACTAGGATATCCAGTACCATCATATCGTTCATGATGGTGTTTAACAATAGGTATTATATCTTGAAATATAGTAGCAGTAGATAATATGTGAGCACCAATAGATGGATGGTTTTTTATTTCACAATATTCAGGTTCTGTTAATTTTGAATTTTTTTGTAAAATTGCATCAGGAACTCCTATTTTTCCAACGTCATGAAATAAACCACCAAGTTTTAAAATATTGATATTTTCTTCAGGCAAGTTTAAATATTTTCCTAATAAAACTGAAAATTCAGAAACACGATCTGAATGACCTCTAGTATATCTATCTTTGACTTCAACAGTATATCTAAGCGTTTGAATACTTTCCATATAAGATTTTTCTAATTTTTCATAAGTTGTTTGCAATTGATTATTTATTTTTTTAATTTCATGCATTTGTGAAACTGATTTTATACCAGATTCTATTAGAAGTAATAGTTGGTCAAATTTATCACTCTTTTCACAGTATCCTTGAATAGATAACCTTTTTATTGTTTCTAAAGGTGGAGCGATATCTTTGTGACCTGTTAATAGAAGAATATATAACTCACTGTTAAATTCTCTTATTTTTTCAACAACAACATCTCCGTGAATTGGTTGCATAACAAAGTCTAGTAACATTAAATCAAAATGTTCATTTTTTACTTTTTCAATAGCATCTAAAGGATTTGTAACTCCTATAAATTCATATCCACAACGTTTTAGGTAAATTGATAATGAATCAATAATACCTATTTCGTCATCAACTATAATTATTTTATATTTTGCATTTTCACTATTTGCTATATTCTGTAACGCTTTTCTCATAAATACCCTCTTATCGTTTTTTTTATATTATATTAATAAAAAAAGTAAAATGCAATATATTTTGAAAAAAAGTTATATGATGTAAATAATTGTTATAAAATAATATACTTATAATTATTTTGAGTACAAAATAAAAAAAGAAATAGGTTTTCCTATTTCTTTAAAGTGGTAAAATTATTGTGAATTTTGTTCCTTGATTTTTTTCAGATTCAACTAATATGTCGCCATTAAAGTGTCCTCTTATAGTAGAATATGACATATATAATCCAAGACCTGTTCCGTTTTTTCCTTTTGTAGTTATCATCTCTTTGAAAAGTTTTTCTTTTATCGAGTCAGGAAGTCCAACCCCATAGTCTTGAACAGTTATAAATACTTTATTATTATCCATATTTACATTTAAATCAATTTGTTTATTTGAATTGTTTTCATCATATGCTTGGATTGCATTAGAAATCATATTGTTTATAACTTGAATTAAACTGTTAATATCTCCGTTAAGTACTAAATTTGGTTCTACATTTAGATTCATATTTAATACAGTATGAGAATATTTAAGTTCATGTTTCATTAAAATATCAATTCTTTTAATAAGTTCATCTAAAGTGAAAGTTACAGTTTCGTCATTAATAAAGTTAACAGCTTGTCCTTTAACAGCAGTAATTACATCAGACATATATTCAGTATATGAACGTATTTTAGTAATCCAAACTGACATTTCCTCTGCAATTTCATGATGATCTTTTGGAGTAACTTCTTTATCTTCTATTGAAGAATCATATTCTTTTATTAGATCATTTAGTCCTTCAGCAGCACCAGAAATTGACATTATAGGTGTTTTTAAATTGTGTGCTATACCACCAATCAATTGTCCTAGAGATGCTAAACGTTCTTTTTCCATTAACATTTCTTGGTTTTCTTCAATTTGAACAATATAGTTTTTAGTACTAGCTTGTATTTTATTAAATGATGATACTAGGTCACCAATTTCATCATTAGATGGTGGTGGTAAAACAGATGATGTCATAATATTTGTTGTATTAGATATTTCTTTAAGATTATTTGATACATCAGCTATATTTTTACTTATACGTCTTGACCACATCGAAATAATAAATGAATACAATATTATTCCACCAAGTGCTATCGTAAAGAAATATAGTATAGTAGTTGAATCTGTTACAGAATATTTTATCCCTATTATCACATCATTATAATTACTTAATTGTATATTTCTTACATATCCTTGTTCTTCTATTCCATAATATTCATAGACATGTCCAGATGTATCTTCTGCAAAAACATCAATATATGTTATGAAAAAGTGTGATAAATTACCATTATCTTTTGAGATATAGGTATTACCATCATAAAGGATAAAGAAATAGTCAACTTCATTAAGTAGAGGTATAGTACTAAGTTCTTCTTTTAATTCTGCTAAACTAGATTGCTCAGATGCAATTTGATCAACATATGTTTTATAATAATAATATCCACTGTTTCCTTTTTCTACAGATGAAGAAGAATAACCAATTAATATTAGAGCAATAATGATTACTACTAAAAAAGGAAGTAAACTAATCATTATATTTCTGTAAAACTGTCCTTTTTTAAAATCTAAGACCGCACCAATTTCATTATTTGCATAAGTGGATTTAATAATAATATTCAAATCAGATTGTATTAATATATTTGAAAGAGATGCAGCTGCGATGAAAAATGAAAAATATATTAATAGTAATTTAAACATTAAGTTTAATGAAATTTCAACAGTTAAAAATAGTGTTGCAAGCAATAACACTAATAGCAAAAATTGAATCAAATACAATTTTGGAGTAATATTAAAGCAAGTTTTACGAATCCTGTTTAAGTCATGCTTAGATGATGACTTATTTTTTGAATCTATATATTTAAAAACATCTTTAAATATAATTCTAATTAGAACTATATGAATAATAACACCTAATAATCCCAAAGCAATATATTGAACTTCATGTGTAAAAGGTTCAATCAGTGATTGGAAGTGATGTTCTTCTGAAAATGGAGGATATGTTGCTAAAATAGGTACAAGGTATCGCATTCCAAAAGCTACAGCTATTTCTACTAAAATTATTTTTAAATAGATATTTAGTTTTGTCTTTTTTAAATTTTTCATTTATTAACTCCTAATAATTTTAATATTTGATTTATATATGATTTATCTATTAAATTCCATTTGAAATTAATGTTATTCAAGAAATTAATTGTCAAATCATTATTAGTAATTGTTTCAATATAATTTGTTTGAGAGATACTGTCTAATATAAGTGTATCGAGTGGATTAGTTGAATTCATAGATATTATATCAATGAAATCTTCGTTCTCTACAAGATCAAAAGATATACCAGAAAATTCCAATAGAGTACTTAAATTGATTTTGTTGCTATTTGATATATGGAATATGACTTGATCAGTATCTGTTTCTAGAATTGATAATATTGAGTTTGCACATAAATCTACAGGACTTAAGTCAACAGTATATTGTTGTAAAAGTTGAGTTATAATTTTATAATTAAATAAAGTATTTAATCTGCATATGAAGGCGTTTTCAAGCATATTTTTTTGAAATAACCCATCAGATATTCTTGGCATTATATTACCTAATCTAAAAATACGACAATCTAATTTTTTCTCTGAAATTAGTTTTAAAACAAGTACTTCTGCTTCGAATTTAGTTTTCATATAGACATTGTCTTGAAATAGTTGGTTAACCATTAAAGAATTTTCACTAAGATTTTGATTAGATGAAATATGTGAAAAACCACCGACAGATAATGTTGAAATATATGCTAATTTAGCATTTGCAGAATCTATGCAAAAGTCAACAATTTTTTGCGTTCCAACTACATTTATATTATAAAAATGCTCATATTTACCATAATGTTTAACAAGTGCAGCTGAATGAATAACAGTCGTTATTTCAGATTTTAAAGTATTATACATTACATCTGCTATACCTAAATTTTCTTTTTCTAAATCACCAGTTAAAATTTTAACTTTAGATTTGATTAAATCAGCGTTAATATTTGGAAAATATAACTTACAGATGTCATGAAAGCGATCTTTAGCTAATTTAGTTGCAGTATTTCTAATGATACAATATATTTCTTTTACGGCATTATTTTCAAGTAGTTCGTACATTATATGTGACCCTAAAAAACCAGTTACACCAGTTAACAATACTTTAGATAAATCAAATGATGTGAAATTAGTTGGAATTTCTACTTCAGTATTATAAATTGAGTCTACTATATCATCATTATTTAATGTGTTTGTATTAACATATGTAGAAATATAGTTAGCTAATTTTTTTACAGAAGGGTAATCATTAAAATTTTGTATAGTTAAACTATACTGATTTAATTTTGGTACAAGAGACATGATGTCTAAAGAATCTAGATTTAAATCAGTAATGAAATCATCTGTAACAGAAAAATCTTTTTTATTACAATTAGTAGATATTGTTGAATATATATTTGACTCTACTTCATTTGATGGTAGCACTATTCTTTTATTATTGCTTTGTGGTTTAATTAATGCTATTTTTTTTCTATCGAGTTTTCCATTTAATGTTAAAGGAAAAGAGTCCATAAATATATATTCAGAAGGAATCATGTAGGATGGTAAAGAATTATTTAGAAACTCTTCAAGGGATTCCACTACAAATTTATTATTTTTAATAATATAAGCATAGATGCTTTTTTTATTTTCAGTTATATTAACAAGAACAACACAATCTCGAACTTCCTTATAAGATCTTATAAGATTTTCTATTTCTGACAATTCTACTCTAAATCCTCTGATTTTAACTTGATTATCAAATCTACCAACAAAAACAATATTACTATCATCATTATAGTATGCTAAATCACCAGTTTTATATATTCTTCCTAAATCATAAAGAGTATGTATAATGAATTTTTCAGAATTATATGATTCATTATTAAGGTAACCTAAAGATAATCCATCACCGCCTACTACTAATTCACCAGGTATCATTGTAGGTTGGAGAGTTCCAAATCTATTTAGAATATATGCTGTCGAATTTGCAAGTGGGGTACCAATAGGAATATTCATAGGATAATAATTTTTTACATTTAAATAAGTTGAAAAAGTGGTGTTTTCAGTAGGACCATAGCCATTAAGTATAATTAACTCAGGACATACATTTTTTACGTTATATATAGTTTTAGGGGTAAGCGCATCTCCTCCTACTAATAAAATTCTTAAGTTTTCAAACATTTTTGGGTTTATATCTGCAAATTTATCAAAAATTGCAACAGTTAAAAAGATAATTGTTATTTTCTCATCTTTTAAAGTTTTTTCAAAAAGAATAGGATTAATAAAATCTTCTTTAGCTAAAATATACATAGGTAAACCATTTAATAAAGCTCCCCATATTTCCAATGTTGAAGCATCAAATGCAATGGTACTAGATTGGACTAATATATCATCTTTTTGAAATTTTATAAAATTAGTATTTTTAACTAACCTATTTACCGCAATATGTGGAACGACAACACCTTTTGGCTTACCAGTAGAACCAGAAGTATACATTATATACAATGGGTCATTTGGTTTGTTAATATTTGATAAATTAGTTTTTCTAAGATTTGATAAGCTTTCGTCATCAATAGATAATATTCTTTCTTTAAAATCATCAGAAATTGAGCCAATAAGGTTCTTGTCACTAAATATAAATTTTGGATTACAATCTTCTAAAATTGAAGTTATTCTTTCTAAAGGTGCTTCTAAATCAATAGGCACAAAGACAGCACCAGCTTTTATTATAGCAATAATTAATATATATATATCGATTGACTTATTCATAAGTAATGCTATACAATCACCCTTTTTGACTCCTTCTTCTATCAATTTTCTTGCATATTGATTAGATTTAGAGTTTAATTCATCATAAGTTAAAATAGAATATTTATCTTTTAGTGCAACTCTGTCAGGAAAAAATTCAGCACTTTCCTCAAAAAGTTGGTTTATTGATTTGTCTTTAGGATATATCGTAGATGTATTATTTATTATATTTAAGATTTCGTTTTTTTCCGCTGGAGTAACAATATCTAATTCATCATGAGATATATTAGGATTAGATATTATTTGTTTAATAATATTAATATAACGTTTGTGTAAATCATTAATAGTTTTATCATCATAGATTGATAGTAAAAAGTCATAATAGATTTGTAATTTTCCTGTATTATCAAAATCATAGATATGGATATCTAAATCTTCTACACTTTTAGCATTGTAGACCCATTCAACATGATATTTAATTTGTGAATCTCTGCTATTATCTCTTGTATTTTGATAAGAAAAAATCATATTAAATAACTTTCCTGAAGAATTTGTTTTATTTTTCAAATCATTAATAATATATGAAGAAGGGTATTTTTGATGTCTAAATATTTGTTTTAAGTCTGCAGAAATACTGTGTAGAGAGTCCATTATTAAACCTGTTGTGAAATTGAATTTAGTAGGTAATGTTGTAATATATAATCCAGTTGTATTTTTTTCTCTATGATTGCATCGATTAAGTAAAGGAGTCCCTAAAATTATATTGTTAGTGTTATTAACTCTACTTAAATAAAGTGCAAATGAAGTATAAAATAGAACAAAAGGAGTAATATTATGAGCTCTACAAAAATCAACTATTCTAGAAGTTTCCTCTTCTGATAGTACAAATTCTAAACGTTTAGAAGACAAATCAAAAGTATGTTCACTGGTTTTGTTTGGTAAAAGACTTGGAAGATCAGGAATTTCTTCAATATAAGAATTCCAAAAATCTTTATTTTTTTTAAATACATCTGAGTTTAGGTAATGTTGTTCACTTTGCATATAATCAAAATATGAATTTTTAACATCAGGAATCTCAAGAGATTCACCGTTACATAAATCAGTGTAGAAATTAATTGATTGACTAGCTAATAATCCCATATTCCAAGCATCAGAAATTAAATGATGCGAAGAGTGAAGATATCCACCACGACCATCAGGTAATTTATATAATATAAATTTATACAAACTATCATTAAAAATATCGAAATGAGTGTTTCTAAAAGTCGAGCGTAACAGTTCGAAATCAGAGATGTTATCTAATTCAAGTATTTCAAAATTTTGAAATTCAAAGTCTTGAACATATTGATATATTGTCTGATTTTCCTGTTTGAAACGTAGCCTAAAAGAATCATTCAATTTAATAAAATGATTTATAGCTTCATTTAATTTAGATAAATCCACAGGTTCTTCTATACTTAATATGCCACCAACATTACCAATATTAGTATAATTATAATATTGTTCTGTTAATAATATGGAATTTTGTACATTTGTTAAAGGATATAGTTTATTAATTATCATTGGTATAAGTCTCCCATTAAATTTTATAACTTAATTATAGATATAATAATAAAAAAAATCAACAACTTTGTTGATTAAAATCGAAAAATGTTATAAAATTAATTTGATAATATACAAATATATGGAGGTATTTTATGAAAATAGTAAAGGGAACTAAAATTTATGATGCATATGAATGTAATGATTATAGAGAGTTAGTGAGTAGAACAACAGAAAAATATCCAAACAACATAGCGTATAAATTTAAAAAATTTAAAACAGAAGAAAATTTTGAATATATAAATAAAACATATTTAGAATTTAGTCAAGAAATAAAATATATGGCAACAACACTTATGAATTTAGAGTTAGTGAATAAAAAAGTTGCAGTTATTGGCGATAATAGTTATTTTTGGTGTGTTGGATATTTAGCAGTAACAACAGCAGATATGACAATAGTTCCATTTGACAAATTATTACCTGCCAATGAACTAGAATCATTAATTATGAGAAGTGAAGTTGAAGCAATAATATTTGATAAAAAGCATGAGGAAGTAATAAAGAAAATAAAAAATAGTGAGAAAACAAATTTAAAATATCTAATAACGATGAGTGAAAGTGATGAAGTAGAAATATTATCTCAACAAAAAATGATTAATGATGGTGAAAAAATATATGAAAGTGGTGACAAAAGATATGATGACATAGTATTAGATAGAAATAAAATATCTATAATGCTATTTACATCAGGAACTACAAATCTACCTAAAGCAGTAATGTTAACACAAGCCAATGTATGTGCTAATATTTCCGGTGCAGCTAGTGTTGTAAAATTAAATCCAACTGATACATTATTATCATTCTTACCAATACACCATACTTTTGAATGTACGATAACATTTTTGTATGGTATATATGCAGGATCAACAGTTGCTTTTTGTGACGGATTAAAACATATAGTTGATAATTTGAAAGAATATGAGATAACAATATTTGTAGCAGTACCATTAGTATTAGAAACAATGTATAAGAAAATATTAAAAGGTATTGAAGATAAAGGTAAAACAAAAATAATAAATAAAATGATTAAATTATCAAATACATTACTAAAAATGGGAATAGATATTAGGAAAAAAGTATTTAAACAAATATTAGATAATTTTGGTGGAAAATTAAGATTAGTCTTTTATGGTGCTGCACCAATGAACAAAGATACAATAATAGGATTTAACAACTTTGGAATAGAATTAGTACAAGGATACGGGTTAACTGAGACTTCACCAGTTATTTCAGCAGAATCAGATAAAGAAAAGAGACCTGGGTCTGTAGGTAAACTACTTTATCATACACAAGGTATGATAAGCGAGCCTAACGAAGAAGGAATAGGTGAAGTAATTGTAAAAGGACCATCTGTAATGAAGGGATATAGTGGAGATAAAGAAAAAACAGAAGAAGTTTTAAAAGATGGATGGTTTTATACAGGAGATTATGGATATTTTGATGAAGATGATTTCCTATATATTACTGGTAGAAAAAAAGATGTAATAGTATTAAAAAATGGAAAAAACGTATATCCACAAGAAATAGAATTTTTAATTAATAAATTGCCATACGTATTGGAGAGTATAGTGTATGCAAGAGAAAAAGATGCCACAGATACTTTATTAGCCTCAAAAATAGTATATGATAAAGATTTAATTAAAGAAAAATTTGGAGAACTTACTGAGGAAGAATATAAAGCAAAAGTTTGGGAAGAAATAAAAGAAATGAATAAAAACTTATCAATAGATAAAAAAATAAAACAAATAGAGTTAAGAATAAAACCATTTGAAAAAACAACTACACAAAAAGTAAAAAGATTTGCAGAAATATCTGAATAAATAAAAATATAATCTAGAATATGTTTAAAAAGTAATAATATGGTAAAAATATTTTTGAGGTGATTTTATGAGAAAAAGAAAAAAAAGTACCTTCAAGAAAAAAATTATAACAACCATTTTATTACTTTTGATTTTTTTGTCAGGTATATATGTATATAATTTCTATAATAATATAGAAATTGCAGTAAATGATTATGATATAGATAAGCTTGAATCCACAGTTAGTCTACAAGATGTGGATAACATTATTCAAAACAGCAATGATGTTGCAGATATATTAGAAGAAAATATTAAAAGTGTAGTAGGAATTTCTAAATTGAATTCAAATAGTGAAAATGTATTTACGAATAATTCAGAAGCTCAGCTTGGATTAGGGACTGGAGTAATAGTGAGTTCGAATGGATATATAATAAGTAATGAACATGTAACAGGAGAGAAATACAGCACATGTTATGTTACGTTAGAAACAGGAGAAGTATACAATAGTAGAGTTGTCTGGAGCAATAAAGAACTAGACTTATCAATTATAAAAATAGAAGCAGAAAATTTACCATATGCTATTTTGGGGGATTCAGAAAAAATTAGGATAGGAGAAGCAGTCTATGCGATAGGGAATCCGATAGGGTATGAATTTAGAAGAACCGTTACAGCAGGTATAATAAGTGCTAAAAATAGAACTATTAAATTAGAAGAAGAACAAATATATATGAGTGATTTAATACAAACAGATGCAACAATAAATCCAGGAAATAGTGGTGGTCCACTGATATATCCAAACGGAGAAGTTATAGGAATTAATACTGTAAAAATAACATCAGCTGAATCAATAGGATTTGCGGTTCCAATTAATATCATAAAACCAATATTAAAAAGTTTTGAGGAGACAGGGGATTTTATAGAAGCTGAAATTGGAATATATGCATATGATAAAGATGTTATTCCATATTTGAACAGTGATTTTAATGCAAATTTAGATAAAGGCATATATGTGGCAGAAGTTATAGATGGAGGACCTGCAAGTAAAGTAGGTATACAAGTAGGTGATATAATAAATAATATTGATGGATATGAATTAGAAACAATAAATCACTTAAAAGAATATATTTATACTAAAAATCCTGGAGATAGTGTAGTATTAAAAATAACAAGAGACACTTTAACTTTGGAGATAGAAATTGTCTTAGAAGAAACATAATAATAAAATATAGTGAAATTTATTGTATATAAAGAGTTGAATATTAAAAAGTAAAGTAATATTTAACTCTTTTTTTATGAGTTTAAATTAAATGTATATGTAACGAATTTAAATTATAAAAAACACTATAAATGATTTACATAAATAAAGAGATGTGATATAATTATGTATAAGATTTTTTTAGGAGGATATATGTATATTAATAAATTTTATTTGGACAAAGAAAAGGATATAATAATAAGTTTATACAAAACAGCTGAGGATGAAATAACATATGTTTTAGAAACACCAAATCATAATTCAGGAAATTTAATAACAAATTTAGCAAAATTATTTAAAGTGGAAACAATAAATAATTTAGAAAACATGAAAATTATTAAGGGTGTACTAGCTGCGAGTATAGATGGAGATAATAGAATTGTATATATTTTAAGATTAGGTGGAATAAAAATAGCTAATATTTATGAAGATGGAGAAATTTCAATTAAAGCTAAAATTCCAGCAATTACAAAAACATTAATGTCACAAACAAAAGAATATAATTTACCACTGGAAAAAACAGTAGTAAAATCATACATATTGAAGAAATCAAAATTCAGAACAGATTTACATACACACATGAATGCTAATTTGGCACCAGATGTATTGATTGCATTAGGAATTAAACATCAAATTAAATATCCCCTATACTATATCAAAAAATTAGGATTGAAATTATCTAAATCCCAAGAAATAGATATAATAATTCAAAGAGAAAATGTATCAAAACAATTTGAAAATACAGAATTAGAAGGTAAATATTTAGATAGAAAAATAGATGATAATACATATATAAATTTTGCGGAATTCATATTAAACAATATAGATAATGCAGAACATAACATATCAAAAATAAGAACTAGTCTAGCTATATTAAAAGACGGACAAGCCGTATTTACTAACTTAGAAAAAGTATATATATATAGATATATATTTTGTAAAGGTAAAAAATCAGATGAATTAATTGAACTAGATTATTCAAAAATAGAATTAATAAAAGAACAAGAAATACGAGAAAAATTAAAAATCAGTTTAAATGATTTAGAAATCCAAGAATTGAAAAATAATACATTAAGACAAGATAAACTTTTATGGATTGCTAGAGAATATGCAAAACAAGGAATTGAATATACAGAGATCACAGATACAGATTTAACAAAAATAAATGGACCAGCTATAGCATATATTAATGAAATTCATAATATAATGCCATATATAGAGAGCGAAACTGGTGTTAAAATTAGATTTTTAGTTGGTTTAAGAAGAATTCCTTTAACAATTATAAAAGAACAAATAATAGAAGGAAATTATTTAAGAGAAAATTTAGATTCTCTTAAGACTATAGCTAAAAGTCCGTATGTTGTTGGTAGTGATTTTATTGGAGAAGAAATAAATGATATATCAGATTTAATGCCAGCAATTGAAGAAATTGTAGAATTTGTTGACAAAGAAGATAAGGATTTTACAATAAGAATACATGCAGGTGAGAATGATAGTTTAAAAGATAATGTAGCTAAATCAGTAGATTGTGTAAAAAAATCATTAAGTGAAAATCAACAATTTCCATCAGTAAGATTAGGACATGGGCTATATACAGCAGATTTACAAACAGATGAAGGTAAAAAACTATTACAAGAACTAAAAGAAAATAATGTTACATTAGAATTTCAATTAACATCAAATATAAGATTAAATAATTTAAGTGATTTATCGAATCATCCATTAAAAAAATATTTAGAAAATGATATAAATTGTTTACAAGGTACAGACGGGTGTGGTTTCTATGGTGTTGACACAATAGATGAGCAATTAGCACTTATGAATTTATTGAGTTTAAATGATAATGATTTTGAAAAGATGAGAAAAGTTGAAAAAGAAAAAATAGCAAAATCCAACCAATATTTCGAAAGAAAAGAAAAGCTGTTTAATGAATTTTTGAATGGAAGAACAATAACAGAAGCGTTAACCGAATTGGAAGAAAAAAATATTAAGCTAGGTAAAGAAAATAATAAAAGCATGAGACTGACAAATAATATTGAAGCAGAAATAGGGTTGAAAAACAAAATTAAAAAATTACCTCAAAATAAAACTCCAATAATAATAGCAGGAGGAAGTTTTAATAAAAAAGGAAGAATTACTGAAATAACAGAAGAAGGTAGAAAAATATTAGAACAATTAATTAAAAAGCTGAATTCAGAAAAAGTATACTTTGTTATTGGACACAAAATGCAAGGATATGAAAAAGAAATAATTGAGTTAAGTAAAAAAGTTAATAAGAAGTTTGAAGTAAATGCAATTATACCTAAGATGATATCTGAAGAAGAAATAAAAGAATTAGATATAGAATACATAAATGGTATAAGAGTTTCTATAGAAAGTGATGAAATGGGAATATATAAAAGTTTCAATTATGAGATTTTTGAAAGAAGAGATTCTATAGTCTTAGCGTTTGATGGGAATTCACCAGTATCAAATTTAGTGCAAGAAGCTAAAAATGGTAAAGGAAAATCTAAAATATACATAAGTAATGATTCTCCGGTATTGAAAGAAAAAATAAATACTTTAGGTGGATATGTAATACCTTTTGATTTAAATGAAAATATTGTAGATAGAATATTTAAAGATAATCCAGATTTAGAAGACAAACATCATCATAATATATTCAAAAAAATAAATTTGAAAAACAAGTAATTTTAGAAGGAGAGATAAAAGGAAGCATTTAAATACTAAAAAGTAATTAATGTTTTCTTTTTCTTTTTATAGTAAGATAAAATTCTAAGTTTAAATAAGTTAAATAGTAATATAAAAAATAGAAAATTCAATTAGAATTTAAGAAAAATTTAAGAAAGTTATTGTATAATATTTAAAGGAGGGAAGTTTATGAGAATTTTATTAATGGAAGATCAGAAACATATGGCGTACGCAATAGAACATGTATTAAATAAAAATAAATATACAGTAGATGTTGTATTTGACGGAGAAGAAGGGCTGAATTATGCGTTAACTAATGTATATGATGTATTAATTTTAGATGTAATGGTCCCAAAATTAAATGGATTTGAATTAATTAAAAAATTAAGAGATAAAAAAATTCAAACACCAATAATTTTTTTAACGGCTAAATCAGAAGTAGAAGATAAAATAAATGGATTAGATTTAGGTGGAGATGATTATATAACAAAACCTTTTGAAATGGAAGAATTAATGGCTAGAATACGATGTGTGGCTAGAAGAAAAGGAAATATAAATGAAATGTTTGAATTTAAATATAAAGATATTAAATATGATAAAGAAAGTTTGATATTAAGCTCAAATGATAAATCATATACATTAACAGTTAAGGAAGCAAAGTTGATAGAAAAAATCATAACAAAAGAGTTTATAATAAGTAAATTATGGAATTTTGATAAAGTTGTGATTGATAATAATATAGAAGTATATATATCATTTTTGAGAAAAAAAATAGAAATTTTAAACTCAAAAGTTAAAATAAAAACAATAAGAGGAATAGGATATATGTTAGTAGGTGAAGAAGATGTTTGAAAAAATGAAAAACAAAATGCTTATTTCTAATATGTTAATTATATCTATTGTAATGCTTATTTCATTTATTACAATATATGTTGTAACATATATTGATATTCAAAATGAGAATAATAAAAGCTTATTAAGAGTACCTATTATAAATATAGATGGTATTAAATCACATCAAAATATAGGAGATAATAACTTGAATTCTGAATTAGCAAAAATGGAGACATCTTTTAATATATTTTTAGATGAAAATAATAGTATAGTAGAAATTTCTTCATATTTAGATATGTCAGAAGAAGAATATCAAGAAATAATATTGGGTTTAGAAGGTTCAAAAGGCGAAGTTGAAATTAATGGAAAAATCTGGTTGTATCAAAAAACAAGAGTTTCTAATTTTATAACTAATATCCAAGGTATGGAGAATAGTTATTATGAAATTTTATTTATGGATATTACAGAATCAAAAGAAACATTAAATAATTTATTGATAATATTAATAGTTACAGGAACATGTATGCTGATAGTTATATATTTCATTAGTAGATATGTTGCTAATAAATCAATTAAACCAGTTGAAATGATCTGGCAAAAACAAAAACAATTTATAGCAGATGCAACACATGAATTAAAAACACCACTTACAATAATCAATGCTAATGTTGATGCTGTTCTTGTAGATAAAAATAAAAAAGTTAAAGATCAAGAAAAATGGATGGTTTATGTGAAAAATGAGATTAAAGGTATGAATAAGTTAATTAATGAGTTATTAAATACTGCTAAGTCTGAAGAAGAAAAAATAAAAATAGAGAGTATTAATTTAAGTGAAACACTTAATGAATTAGTAACATCTGTAGAAACTATTATTTTTGAAAAAAATATAAAATTAGTATTAGATATAGAAGATGATATTAAAATTAGTACAGATATCGAAAAGATAAGACAAGTTTTTTTAATATTGATTGATAATGCTATTAAATACTCTGAAGAATCAGGATATATAAATATAAAATTAGTTAATGTAAAGAAAGATATTATATTTGAAATTGAAAATTCAGGTATAGGAATAAGTAAAGAAGATATACCATATATTTTTGATAGATTTTATAAAGCAGACAAATCAAGAACAGATAATAGTTATGGATTAGGTTTATTTATAGCAAAGACAATAATTGACAGATTAAAAGGAAAAATAAAAGTCGAAAGTATAGAAAATGAAAAAACAATATTTAGAATTGAATTAAAAAATTCAAGGTAAAAGTAAAAGTAAAAGTAAAAGTAAAAGTGAAAATAAAATTAAAAGTAGATAGTTTCAAAAAAAATTGAAATATATTTACTTTTTTTTGTTAGATATAATATAATAGAAGTAGAAAAAGTAGATATTAAAATTAATAGAAAATATAAAGAGTGAGATAGAGGTGGCATATGATAGAAATTAAAAAATTAATAAAAAAATATCAAAATAATGTTGCAGTAAATGATATTAGTTTAAATGTTAAAAAAGGTGAAATATTTGGATTTATAGGTCCAAACGGAGCAGGGAAAAGCACAACAATTAGATGTATATTAAAATTAGTTAATAAAACAAAAGGTAAAATATATATAGAAGAAAAAGATATAGATAAGTCAGAAAAATATAAAAATGATATTGGATATTTACCAAGTGAAGTTAATTTATATAAAAATTTCAAAGTAAAAGAAATGTTTGATTATACAGAAAAATTATATAAAAGTGATTGTAAAAAAAGAATTTATGAGCTTGTTCAAAAATTAGATATTGATTTAAATAAAAAAATAGGACAACTTAGTTATGGAAATTTAAAAAAAGTAGGAATTGTAATAGCCCTTATGAATTCTCCTAAAATTTTAATACTTGATGAACCAACAAATGGATTAGATCCGCTGAAGCAAAAGGTGTTTTTTGAAATATTAATGGAAGAAAAGAAAAAAGGTACGACAATATTTTTCTCGTCTCACAATTTGGAGGAAGTTCAAAAAGTTAGTGATAGAATAGGTATAATAAAAAACGGTAAGATTATAAGTATACAGGATAAATTGAGTTTTGAAGATAAGAGTGTTATAACATTACAAGTAGAAAATTTAGAGTTTGAAAAAATAAAAAAAATAGCTGAAAAGCTAATAGAATATGATGAAAATAGTATAAAATTTATTTATGCTGGAGATATAAATAAACTTTTAAAATTATTAGCAAAAATGAATATAGTAAAAATAAATATTGAGAAATTAAGTATTGATGATATATTTATAGAATTTTATGAGGAGAAAAATAATGATTAAACTTGAAATTAAAAAAAATATAGGCGGTTTGATAGGATGGAACTTAGTTTTAGTTATAATGTTTTTATTGGTATTTATAATGTTTCCTAGTATTGTGAAGGATTCAGAAGCTATGATGCAAGTACTAAATACAATGGATCAAACTTTATTAGAAATGTTTAATTTAGACACAATACATTTTGATTCAGTATTTAGTTGGATTGCTACAGAAGGACATGTATTTTTACTATTAATAGGAGGAATATATTTTGCCATTTTAGGAGGAACAATATTATTAAAAGAAGAGAGTGAAGGTACAATTGAATTTTTATATTCAAAAAATATCACAAGAAATAAAATATTTTTAAATAAAATGTTAATTGGAATAATATTTGCAATAATTTTTAATGTAATAATATTAGTTTTTCTAGCTATAGGATTATTCATTAGTGATGATTTGAAAATAAAAGAATTGTTATTATTGATGTTAACATCTTTTTTAGCACATTTGTCATTTTTCTCGATTTCATTATTTATATCAACATTTATGAAAAAGACAAGTAAAGCAACAATGCTAGCATTAGCAATAGTCTTTATATTTTATATGATTAATATTTTATACATAATGGAAGATATGTTTGATGCTTTAAAATATTTAACACCATTCTATTATACAAATGCGAGAACAATAATCCAAGATGGAACAATAGATATCAATAATATATTAATATTGCTAATATCTATAATAGTTATAAATATAATTGCTTTAATAAAATACAATAAAAAAGAATTGAGTTAAAAACATATAATTAATAAAAAATAATCATTAATTTGATTATTTTTTTATTTTAAGGTTCATTTAAGTTTGAGTGTTTATAATGTAAATACATAAGAAAGGAGAACAAAATATGTTTAAAAATATGTTAAAAAGGACTTGGTTAAATATAGTAAGAAAGCCAAGTAAATCAGTAGTTTTATTTATAATAATGTTTATTATGGCAAACTTAGTAATTGCAGGTATTGCTATATCAAATTCAGTAGAGGAGAGTATTAAGTATGCCAAAGAATCTTTAGGTAGTGAAGTATATCTAAATGTTGATATGGAACAAATAAAAGGATCAATGGATATTGATTCCATGGATATGCAATCAATGAATATGAATTCTATAAAAGATATGCAAAGACCAGAAATATCGGCTAGCATGGTAATAGATATAGCAGAATCAAGTTATGTGAGGGATTTCACATATACATTAGAAACTTATGCAGTATCAAGTGAAATAGAAATATATGAAAGTACATCTCAAATGGGAAATAGAAATCCAATGATGGGAATGCAAACAGGATTTACAATAACAGGAATAAATTCATATGCATTCATAGAAGGTGTTGAATCAAACACAATTACAATAAGTGAAGGTGAATATTTTGATGAGACAACAAATGATCAAGTTATGATTTCATATGAATTGGCTGAACTAAATGGGATATCAGTAGGAGATAGTATTAAATTAAGTATAGATGAGACAACAGAGGCAATAGAATTTGTTGTAAGAGGTATATTTACAACTACACAAGCTGGAAGTGAAAACACAATATATATGAATGTTGAAACAGCAGCGAAATTATTAACAGAAGAAGAATATAATGAAGGTAACTATAATGTGAGTAATATCTACTATATTATGGATAATCCTGAAAATGTAGATAAATTCATAGAAGAAGTGAATTCGAAATATGACTTAGAAGCAGAAAGTTTAACATTAGATATCGATTCATCAACATATGACCAAATGGTTGGACCAATTGAGCAAGTGGGAATTTTTGCAGATACCATATTATGGATTGTAATAATAGCATCATTGTTAATTGTAACATTAATAATAAATACAAGTATTAAAAGTAGAAAATACGAAATGGGAGTACTTATGTCATTAGGTGCTACTAAACAAAACATCGTAGGTCAAATATTTTTAGAATTATTAATTGTTGCAACAATAGGATTCATGTTATCAATTGGTACTAGTACATTATTAGCAAATGGATTATCAGAAACATTATTACAAAGTCAAACAGCAATAGAGGAAGAAGTCTCAGAAACAAATTTTGGAAGACCAACAAATAGTGGAAAAGGAAATATGACACAAGGTATGCCAGGAGAAAATAATAATATAGAAGAAGTTGAAGTTATTGATGAAATTGATGTTAATATTGAAGCTAGAGAATATCTAATATTGTTTGGAATAGGGTATTTAGTATCATTCATTGCTATGGTGATACCAACTGTTAATATAATGAAATATGAACCTAAAACGATATTGACAGGGAGGGAATAAAAATGAATAAACTAGAAATTATAGATTTAAAATATGAATATCAAGATGGAAATAAAAAAAATCAAGTATTAAAAGGCGTAAATGTTGAATTTGAAAGTGGTAAAATTTATTCGATAATAGGTGAATCAGGAAGTGGAAAAACAACTCTTATTTCAATATTATCAGCACTAGAAAATATACAAGAAGGTGATATTAAATATAATGGGAAAAGTATAAAGGAAATAGGGAACTCAAAATTTAGATTAAACTATGTAAATATTGTTTTTCAATCATATAACTTAATAACATATATGACAGCAAAAGAAAATGTTCAAGTTGCAATAGATTTTTCAACACATAAGAAAGATAAAAGTGTAGCATATGAAGCTCTGAAACAAGTAGGAATAGATAAAGAAAAAGCAGATAGATTAGTATTGAAATTATCAGGTGGAGAGCAACAAAGGGTGGCTATTGCAAGAAGCTTAGCTAGTGAAGTTCCTATAATTGTTGCAGATGAACCTACTGGGAATTTAGATGAAGATACAGAACAAAAAGTGATGAAGTTGTTTAAGGATATGGCAAATGAAGGTAAAATAGTTATAATTGTTACTCATTCTAAAAATGTTTCTAAATATGCGGATGTGACATATAAAATGAAAAAAGGATTAATAGAGCAACCAAAATAAAAAAAGTAAAAAGAAAAATGGAAAGGATATAGAAAAAAATATATAAAAAAGAGGATTTTAAATCCTCTTTTTTGTTAAATTAATGACGAAGTTCCATCTTCATAGTTTATTGATATTCCAGGTTGTACATTATAAACGTAAACATTAAATTGAATACCAGCACCATTATCTTCGACAGATTTAGCTTCTATTTGAACTCCAGAAGCTACTAGATTAGTACCTTCGTAAAGTGGAGTTACTCTATATAATACATGATTATTTGTTTCTTTAATATAGTCTGCAACTTGATCTTCAAAAGGCAACATTCCATCAACATTGAAATATCTTGTTCCAGTAATTAGATTGTTCTCGTTAGCGTTTTCACTAGAAAGCTGGAATCCAATTAAGTGACAACGGTTATATAGATATTTTCCATCTACATTATCATATGTTATAGATTGCCATCCAGTAGGTTTAACGTGACTTATTGATTCTCTGTCTTCTGTAGGCATTGTTTCAATACCTAAGTTGGCAAATGCTACACCAGCTCTATTTAAATAATCTAGGTCAGCATATGATTCGAACACATCATATTCTTTATCTTCGAATTCTGGTGTATTATTATTTAATACAATATATGGTGAGTCAGTGTATTCGGGAATTTCAGATAATTCATAGGATGTATATGAATTTGTTGTAGTTACATTTGTTAATGTTGAAGTTGTGTTGGATATTAATTTTTGTATATCAAAGTCATTAAAATATAAAGCTGTTAAAAATGAAATTAATATTATTAATAATGAACTAATTATTTTTAGTTGTTTTTTGAATCTCTTTCGTGCCATTTTTTCCTCCTAAGTAATAATAAAAAAGTTATATCATATATATAAATAAATAGCAATTAAATAATATAAAAAATTAAGCACATAATGTATTTGGTATTATGTTATAAAAAATAAAAAATCAATCTTTAAGATTGATTTCAAGTGACATATGTCATTTATGTGGTGCAGCTGGAGGGATTCGAACCCCCGACCTTCCGGTTCGTAGCCGAACACTCTATCCAACTAAGCTACAGCTGCATACTATAGTATTATAACTTGAAAATAGTAAATTATCAAGCTAAAATGATAAAATTGATAAAAAACTTAAGAAAAATATGAAAAAAATATAAAAAAATATTGCAAATTCAAATAAAATATGTTAATATATATTAGCGTTTAAAATATATCGAGGCGTAGCGCAGTTGGTAGCGCGCGTGGTTTGGGACCATGAGGTCGCAGGTTCGATCCCTGTCGCCTCGACCATATTTTGCCCTTTTCAAAGGGAATTAAACGGAATTTATAAAAATTCAAAAACGAAGAATTATGCTATTTTTCAAGGAAACTTGAAGATAGCATAATTTTTTTGCGTTTTCTAAAATGTTATGAAAATAGCTAAAAAATTTCTACAAAAAGTTTCTACAAAATAAAATTAGGTAAAATAAAAAATTTCTACAATTTCTACAAAGGAGTTTTTGCCTATATATCAATGTTTTTAAAAGTTCTTCAAAAATTAAGAAGGAGGACAATCTATGGAATTTAATTCATATAAAATATCAGAATCATTTACACATTCATTTTATCAAGTACCACAAGAATTATTTAAAAATCCAATATACAAAGGAAAAATCAATTCAGATGCAAAATTATTATATGCCTTTTTATTAAATCGAATGAGTTTATCTCAAAAGAACAACTGGTATGATGAAAATGGAGAGATATATTTAATATTTACAAGATTAGAAGTACAAGAATTATTAGATTTAAGTGATAAAACAGTTACAAAGGCATTTAAACAATTAATAGATGTATGTTTGATTAAAGAAAAAAGGCAAGGTTTAGGAAAGCCAAACCTAATTTATATAGGGAAAATACAGCATTTAGAACTTAATAAAAATGAGATGCTTCAGAAACAGAAAAATTACGATTATCAAACCGTAAATTCTTCGGTTATGGATATACAAGATTTACGAAGAAATAAGAATAATATTAATAATAAATATATAAATAATATTAGCAGTAAAAAGTACGATTCATTTTGTCAAAGGGAATATGACAATTTAGACTTTCTATATGCTAATAGTACAAATTAGAAATATGAATAAATAAAAATAAATTTAAAGGAGATATAAGATATGAAAATAGAATATGAAAAAAACGGAGATTATTTAATACCAAAGTTAGGAGTTAAAAGTGATTTAGATTTTAGTAAATTAAATAAATATGGATTATTAAAATATGATATGTTGAAAGAATTTAAAGAAGCAGAATTTAAACAATTATTATTAGAAAATAAGATGCAAAAACATTTATTAGATATGCAAAAAGAAATTAAAATTGAAATGAAAAGAATAATAAAAGAACTAGCTGAAAAAGAAAATATAACTGAAGAATTAAAAGAAAAAAATCATTTGGAGTGGGCAAGAGCTATGAATAATATTAAAAATAGGGCAGAGCAAATAATTTTAAAAGAGATAATCTTAAGAGATGAGGTAAAATAAATGGATAAAATAGTTATAGATAATTTAGATATGGAAGAGTTAGATAGACTTGTTGATTCTGCAATAGTTGATTTAGAAAGAAACAATTTAGAGTATAGAAATTTAAGAAATAAAGTAAGAAATATACAAAATAAATATGAAAATGTAAGTAAAATTATGGATCAAGATGAAGTAGAAAACTTAAGTAAAGAAGAATGTGAAATGTTACAAAAGGTATTGCAATTAAAAATAGAAATAGAAATTATAGAAGATAGAGAAATATATTTTTTAGGTGGTAGACAAGCATACTATTATCTAAAAAAACTACAACTTTTAAAATAGAAAACAAGTAAAAAATAGAATTATTAACGAGAGTACTTTTTAGTTTTTAAGATATAGCAAGCAATGAATATGTACTCTCATACAAATTCTATATGGGGTAATCCCCAATCCCAAAACAAAATGTGGAAAACATTTTTAAAAACAAGAAAGTAGGTGTAAATAAATTGAGAAATAGAGATATTAAAAAACAAATTTATCTTAATGATAAGGAAAACGAATTATTAAAAAAGAAATCAGAAAAAGCAGGATTAAGTGAAGCAGAATTTATAAGAATGTATATTAATGGATATGAAGTTAAAGAAAAACCAGATGAAAACTTTTATAATATTTTAAGAAATTTAAATGGTATAGCAACAAATATAAATCAAATAGCAAGAGGTGTAAATTCATATAGATATATAAATGAAAATAAATATTATGAACAATATAAAAAGATACTAGACTTTATAGATGATATTCAAAAAGTATATTTAGAACCAAATAAAGTAGGTGATTAATATAGCAACAACAAAAATATGGAAAATAAACCAAAGAATTGATAAAGTAATAAACTATATTGCTAATGATGTTAAAACAGAAAATAAAGCTTTTGTGACTGGAATAAACACTACATTAGATAATAGTGTTAGTGATATGAATTTAACAAAAAGAAGATTTAATAAACAAGATGGAATATTAGGATATCATTGTTATCAATCTTTTAAGGGAAAAGAAATATCAAATGAAAATGCTCATCAATTGGGAATAGATTTAGCTAATGAATTATGGGGAGATAGATTTCAAGTAATTGTTACAACACATACTAATACAAAAAATATTCATAATCACTTTTTTATAAATTCAGTTTCATTTGTTGATGGTAAAAAGCTATATAACAATAAAGAAAATTTAGCTATATTAAGAGAAACATCAGATAACTTATGTACAGATTATGGATTAAAAGTATTAAAGGAAAATAGTTATTATAATACCTTTTCAGCAAGTTATAACAGAAAAGATAAATATACAAATATAGTTAAAGAAGATATTAATTTAGCAATTAGTAAATCAAGAAGCTATGATCAATTTTTAAAATATTTAAGAATAATGGGATATACCATAAATCAAAAGAAACAATATGAAACATTAAGTATTAGAAAAGAACCTTATAGACGAAATATTAGAGTAGAAAGAACTTTTGGAGAAGAATATAGTGTTAATACTATTTGTGAAAGAATAAGAAGTGGGGAAGTAATTGCTAGTATTTTACCTGTTATTAAAATAGAAGGAAGATATATTAGTTTAAATGGAACAATTAGAAAGAAAAAAAGAAAAATATCTAGTTTAAGAGCTTTATATTATCATTATTGTTATTTGTTTAAGATATTTTCAGATAAAAAGGAAGAAAAGTTATCAGAGTATCAAAAGAGGGGAGCTAGGAGACTAGAGAGATAGAATTATAGGTAAAGTGAAATTAAAAAAGCAAAAATATGAAGTAAGCTCCATATTTTTGCTTTTTATATATTATCCTTTTGGAGGATAATTATCATTACCATAAGAGTTTTTCTCTCTTATTTTTCCATCTCTTCCGTGTATAAGTAATTCGGATTGTTTGTTTATAGCTATTTTTCTAGCAATACCAATAGCTTCAGCTTGAGTATCTACTATTCTAGTAGCTTTTGAATTTCCTTCACCAATTACTTGCCAAAAATCTCCTTTTTTTGTAACGTGTTGATTTGGCATTTACATATACCTCCTTTCATAAAAAATTGAAATATTAATATGCATTACTAATATCATAATTCAAATTTATAAATTTTATAGTTAAATTAATTTGTTATCCATATTTTAAATGCTTTTTTTCCATAATCTTTAGCATAAATAATTTCACCTGTTTTAGGATGTTTTATAGATGCTGTAAAAATATATTTTCCTTTTGATTTAATATTTGCCATAAAAATTTCCTCCTTCAATAATAAAACAACTATTGCAAATAAAAATCTAGTATGATATAATATATATACTTTGGGTATACATTATATGTAATGCATACTAAATTTATATTTATAGCTAATTGACGTTAGCTAGCAGTAGTCACTAAACTTTGAGCCGTTTAGTGGCTGTTTTTGATTTTGATAGCTGTATTTTAGCTACAGCATTTGAACAATGATATTTTTTAGAAATTTCTTCAACTGTCAGATTTTTGACTGCTGATGATGGAGCTAGTAATTCTGCAGCAAATGTGTTAGCTTGCCATTCTGGATCTTCATAAACAGCTATTTTTCCATTTGATCTAGCTAGGTTTCCTTCTATGCTACTATGAAATATTATATGTCCTAATTCATGTGCAAGAGTGAAAAGATGTCTAGGAACGTTATTGTATGCTGCAATATAGACATCATTATCTATTTTAAGTACTTTTTTTTCTGGAATTATATGAGCATAGGTTCCATTCATTTCATTAGATTCGCAAATATCATATGTATAGTCGAAAAAGTCTAAACAGAATTCTATAAATTTAGTTATTTGAAATGGCTCATCTAATGAAGTATTACATCTACTTCTGATATTTAAAGCAGTTTCTTGGATTGAGCTTCTCGATTTAGGAGTTGCTTTATAGTTCATTAACATGTCCTCCTTATTATAATTATTTTTTTGTATTTAAAACTTTAAATATTAATTCTTTCTCTTTAGTATCTAAGGCATCTAGTTTTCTAGCAAATGATAATAGTAAAGTTTTATCTTCTTCAGTTTTATCAATTAAGTCAATTGTTAACTGTTTTTTTGAATTATCAATTGCCAATTGTAAATCATCTTTTTGTATACTATTTAAATTATATAAGTCTACAATTTGATTTAGCCATTTTTGTGGCACGCTTTTTTTACCAAGTTCAACTGCAGATAAAAAAGATGGTTTAACATTAAGTTTATTAGCCATATCTAATAACAGTTCTTCTGTATCAATTCTTAATTTTCTAACAAATTTACCAAATTCATTTAACATATATTAATACCTCCTATATTATATATAGTACCATACAAGGTTCACCTTGTCAACCACAAAAGGTTAATTTTAAAAAAAATCTATTAAATATTGAAGATTAGCTGGAAATATGGTAAAATATGGTAGGTAATCATGTAGAATATTATTTTTCGTATTAGGAGGAATAAAAAATGTTTTTTAATTTTAATCACTATGTAAATCAGCAAACAGAAAAGTTTAAGGAGGTTTTTCAAAAATTCGATCGGACTGTTGTAGAGGTAGGTGGGAAGTTTTTAGATGATCATCATTGTAAAAGAGTACTGAAAGGATGTAATGCCGATGTTAAAGTTAGTATCTTTAGTAATTTTATAAACAAATGTGAAGTGTTAATTTGTGTTAATTCTGAAAACATACAAAATGATAGGATAAGATCAGATTATAATACAAAATATACGGAGGATTGTATTTTAAAAATTACTGAATATAGGCAACTAGGATTTAAAGTAAAGGGAGTTGTGTTGACAGCATATAAAGGACAGGAAAAAGCAAAGGATTTTTTAAAGTTATTGCACAATTTAGGTGAAAATGTGTACACGTTTTCATATATTGAAGATTATCCAAATAATATTGATAATGTGTTAAATTCATTTAAAAATAATGAAATAATTCAATTTGAGAGAGACATAATCCTTGTTACATCATCGGGGGCTGCTTCTGGGAAATTATCTACAAGCTTAAATATTATTTATCAGCAATATGAACAAAAAGTAAATGTAGGATATGTTAAGTATGATATTTTTCCAATATGGAATTTATCTAAAGATCATGTTGTTAACGATGCATTTATTGCTGCGACAGCAGATATTCAAGATGAAATAGTAGTTGACAATTACTATAAAGAAAAATATGGTGTAGAAGTCTCAAGTTATAGGAGAGATTTTGATTTATTTCCTTTAATTAGAAAAATTCTAGACAAAGCAATGAAGGATAGTAGTTATAATTCACCTACAGAAATGACAGTTAATTTAGTATTAAATTCAATAATGGATGAAGAAGAGCTATGTAAAAGTGCACGTCAAGAGATTTATAGAAGGTATTTAACATATATAAAACAATTTTTAAGAGGAGATTCTAAATATGATTCGATAGAAATTGTTGAAAGCATTATGAAAAAGCACAATATAACAGAGCTTGATTTTCCATTTGTTGATGAAGCAGAGAAAAGATTTAAACTAAATAATGTTAAAGAATTAATTGCTATTGAAGAATATAATCATATTATATCTAAATATGAAAATATGACATTAGTAGCAAGTTTGATTTATGATATATTAGATTTAAAAGAATGTGAAAAAGAATTTTTAATGTATATGGAAGATACAAATATAGAGATTATTGCTATAAAAGATATTTTGAATTTTATAGCTCATAACAAGAAATATTTGTTCAAATTAGATAAAATAAAAGGTTTAAATGTTCATACTTCTTCTTTGATTTCAAAAGAAGATGAAGAAGAACTAATTAAGTTAGGTCTTTTAATTACCTGTTCTATATAGAAAACTAGAATACTCCGCAAACTTGCGGAGTATTCTAAGTTTAAAAGTATAATAAAATAAAAAATATTGATTAATTTAAATTTATATTATATACTTAATAAAATAGAATTTAAGGAGGTATTAATTATGAATGGAAAATTAAGAAATATGTCATCAATATACATTTTTGATGAAAATGATAAAGTACTATTATTATACAGAATTGGATCTAAAGTAATTAAAGATTCTTATATTGGAACAGCTGGAGGGCACTTCGAAGAAAGCGAAATTAACGATGCTAAAAGATGTATATTAAGAGAACTTGAAGAAGAAACGAATTTAAAGCAAAATGATATAGATGGAATACAACTACGATATGTAACATTAAGATTAAAAAATGAAGAAATAAGGCAAAACTATTATTTTTTTGCTAAATTAAAAAAACAAAATGATATGATAAATAGCAATGAAGGGATATTAAAATGGTTCAATACGGAGGAATTAAAGGATATTAGTATGCCTCATACTGCTAAATATGTAATAGAACACTACATAAAAGAAGGTAGATATAACGATAAGTTGTATGCAGGTATAGCTATAAAATCGGGATTGAATTTTACAGAATTAAATCAATTTTAGAACGTTAAAGGTGTATTTATAGGTACGCCTTTAACGTTCTAATTCTTTATCGTTAGTATTAGATTTTAAAAGTCCAATATTTTCTATTTCAAGTAGTAAGTCATATACTAATTTATTACTTGTAGTGATTGTAAATACATCTAAATATTTTGAAGCAAGATGCATAATTTCATCATATCTTCTATCAATAGCATCATATAAAGTTGATATCATTTCAAAGTCCTTAGGGTCATTTCTACGCCTAGATAAAAGGGTATTTTTATCTGCTTTTAAATAGATTATTTTTGTATTTAAAGAACCATAAAATTTTAATAATTTTAAATATTCTTCATCAGATAATCGTGAAAACCCGCGAACTAAAATTCCTTTTGCAGCCTCGCTAGTAAAAGATCTATCTGATACACAATTTTCGATATTTGTTAAATCAATATTAAAATATTTATCCATAAAGCTATGAACATTTTTGTCATAATTATAAGAAGGTGTATTGTAACCTCTATTTTTAAATTCTGAAACTACACTTGTTTTACCTACACCGTCTATTCCTTCCACTATTATCATATTAATATATACCTTTCTTTTAATTATTTATACATTTTCTTTCATCCATTTATTCAGGTTATCTTCAGTAATTTTATCTGCTTTAAACTCTTTAATTTTAATTTGAGCTGATTTTCTCCAAATTTTAAACTTTTCTCTTTCAGCTTCAGTTGTATCAGGATTTCTGGATAATTCCATCAATCTCCTTTGATATGTTCTTCTATAAAGTAATAAGCCTTCAACTTCTTGTATATTTTTAGCATATGTAATTCTCGCACCCATATCTCTACAAGTAGCTTTAGTACCACTATGTGGTAAATCACAGTAAATTTCAGCTTCTCTACTTACTGGGATAAAATATCTACTACAATGTTTACATGATTTTATAGATATATTATTTGAAACAATATCGCTTAATAGTAGAAAGCAAATATTGCTTAAATATGTACTTTTATATTTTAAATTCTTTTGTGATGCAAAAGAACCACTTAATTTATTTAGGTCGTTATATTTTACAACACCTAGATCATCTTTAAATATTGTAAGTGAATCAAATATTACTTTTAATTTATCTGTATATTTACTCATATCAAATTTTAAAGCATAACCTTGTAACTTAATATTTTTATCAACATCAGTGTCATATTCATTGTTATTTAGATTATATACATAGTCTACACAGTTTCTAAATTCTCTTTGTAGAGATATAATTTCGTCTTGTCCTTCTGTAAATAAGAGATTAGCTAGTGTATAAAATTCTTCTTCAGTTTCATAACCTGCTTTTAGTTTAGATTTTTTAGATTTAGAATAATGTTGTAATAGTTCTAAACCATACTTATATAAAAAGTCTGTATAAAATTCTCTAAAATTTTCTGTTCTAGCATTTAAGAAATTAACTAAAAACATTCCGTATCTTTCTTCATAAGGTAGAGCCATATCTACTAATCTCAATTTTAGTAAGTTTTTAACAAAAGCTGCTCTATTTTTTTGAGGGGATACTTTAGGTATATTGTTTTGAGAATAGATTATACTTGGATATTTAGAATTTTTATTTTGATGTATTTTTATTTTATAAGGTGTTATAGGTACGGCATAATATTCTTTTTTGTTCTTACTGTCAAACCAAATATAGAAGTTATTTGCACCGTTTATATTTTCTTTTGAATTCATTTTTAAAAAGTCCTTTCAAAAAACTTGTGAGAAATTTAATAAAGTTAGAAAATTGTATTGACATTTCAAAACATTGCTATTATAATAACAATGTACAACGAAACATAAATTTCTCACTAACTGTATATATCATATAATAAAATGTAGAAAAAATCAAGGAAAATGAGAAAAATTGCGAAAGAAAGGGGGTACAAATATGGAAAATGATATAGCATTATATACAACTGCTGATGTAAGAAGAATATTAGGAATTGGAAACAAAACTTGTTTAGAGTTATTTCATCGTTCTGATTTTCCTTGTATCAAAGTTGGAAAAGCATTTAAAATAACAAAAGAAAATTTTAACAAGTATATAAGCACAAGAAGAGTACTAATAGGAACAAATGAATAAAAAAGAAGACTTAAATATGCGACATTTAAATCTTCGTTGAAATCATAAAATTACTGATCACAAGGAAACCCTTGCATTTATGTTTCTTTAAGTATTATATACTGTTTGGGTGCAAAATGCAAGATTTCCTTGAAATTTTAAGGAAAGGACATGGATATTGAAAATTAAAGGAATAACATCAGGCACGTATTTGACTAAAAGAATTAAAAAGAAGAAGAATAAAAAATATAAGAAAGAAGAGCTATGTAAAAAATGTGAATATTCAGATATTTGTAAATATAAAGAATTAGGAAAATTCAATAAAGGAAAAGTATTTGAAAACAATGTAGAATGTAATTATTTCTATTTTACTATAACTGTTAAAGCTGTATTGACAATAGGAAGAGATACAACTACAGGTAAGATAATGACACAAACTTTTACTGGTAAAAATGAAGATGAAGCTATTAATAAAGCATTAACAACAAAGTTAGAACTTGAAAAAAATGGTGGAATTAAAATTATAACTAAAAGTAATAAGACTATTATAGATTTAGTTTCAAAAGTTATAGATGAAAATTTTAAATTAGGAAAGATTAAAAAAGCAACACGAAAAAGAAAACTAGACACATTAAAAAAACTACAGAAAGAAAAGTTTACAACAAAACCAATATCTAAAGTAACAAGAGATGAAGTTGTAAAATATCTGGAAACGTTAAAAGCTTATTCAAAAAGTACAATAAAACAAATATATGAATTAATTTGTATTGCTTTTGGAGAAGCTAGTTATCAAAATATTATAACAGAAAACTTTATGACAGGTTGGAAAAGGGTAGAGAAACCAACAAGTGAATATGAAAGTAAACACAAAGTTTCTTTATCAATAGAAGAACAAAAGAAATTAGTAGAATATTTATATAATTCTAGCTACAATGTTTGTCATCATAAATATTTATTTCTGCTACTATTAACTACAGGAATGAGAATAGGGGAAGCATTAGTATTAGATTATGAAAAAGATATTGATTTAGAAAATGGATTAATATATGTCAGAAGAACACAAACAAAAGATTTAAACGGAAAAGCAATAATAGGAGAAACTACGAAAACGAATAATGGACAAAGAATATTAGCGATGAATACAATTAGTAAAGAAATAGTAGAAAAAGCATTAGAACATCAAATAAAGAATAAAGACAACCTATTATTTTGCAAAAAAGATGGTACTATGTATATTGAAAATACAGTTAATAGTGGTTTGAAAAGAATAGCACTTAAGCTTAATATTTCAACATATATAGGAGATGATACAAAAGGTAATAAAGTAACTAAAACTATGGTGCATACACATCTTTTAAGGGGAACATTTGCAACTAGATGTGCTGAAGCTAAAATTGCTCCAGCTGTTTTAAAAAAGATATTAGGACATTCAGATATAACCGTAACTATGAAATATTATATTGATGTAGATAATGAATTTGAAAAATCAGAAAACAGAAATGTCGAAGAATATTTAAAAGATAAAAACATATTTGGAATTGATTTTGAATTAGAAAAAGAACAAAAAGTATGTTGAAAAATATAAGAAAAGTTTAGAGAATTTTATGGAATAAATTAATCAAAAATTTCTACAAAAATTTTCTACAAAGAAACAAAGAACATTGAAAGTATTGATAAATAAAGAGAAATAGCATTAGGGGAAGTAACTCGCCTCGACCATAGTTAAACGAAAAATAAAAATTGAAAAAATAAAGAAAAAAGAGCATTGGGAGATGCTCTTTTTTTTTAGATGTAATCCTCAATAAATAAAGCTTTTGCAATATATGGTATTACTTCATCATAACTATACCATCCTGAACTTTTAGAGGTATTAAATAAGCCATTGGGATTTGAGATATAAACCATATCATTCTCAGTGTCTGTAGCAAGCAACACCATATAGTGTGAAGAAATTGTCCATCGATTTTCACTAGGTTTGTTCCATACACAAATAAGAATAGGTCTATTAGTTTCTAAATGTCTACTAAGATTTTCTTTTGAAAGTGATGAAGAATCATAATAAAAATCAGAGTTATCTAAATTAAATGTATTTTTTAATTGTTCAGACATATAAATACCATCTAAAAAAGGGTAATAATTTTCTCTTAAATCCTCAGGAGTAATATCATAACCGTATGCACTTAATATTATTGCAAGTGATGTTATGCCACAACCATTTTCTTCCATGGTACCACCCCAATAAGAATTTTGTGACCAAGAGGAAAAACCATTTTGCTTATATTCTGTATATATTTTCAGATTATTATGAGATGTAGTAAAAGTTGTAAAATATCCATCGGCATCATTAATGAATGTTTGACCAACACCATTATAATTAGAGTTGGAATCTTTTTTGCTTATATTATAGTCTGTTTCATAAGTTTGATTATTAAAAAAACTATTAATTGAATTAGAAGAAAAAGAGAATAATATAAAATGCGTGTTTAAGAATAGAGCAGATGAAATTCCGCAAT
>CAYJIP010000014.1:0-42386 GCA_964370265.1 uncultured Clostridium sp.
TATATTATTTAATATATATTATTATTGTTTAAAGTTTGTATAAAACCCCATTTAAAGTTTTCATTAATACCATATTATTGTTTTTATAAAAGGGGGTAAGTATTCTTTTGTATAATTTGTTATCTAATATAAACTGTCTTTTAATATATTTTTTATCTACTAAAGAAGTAATATATATTGAAACTCTTACTTTAGACATATGTAAATAACTTGCAAAAAACTCATTAGTAGCATAACAACCATTAGCTTGCTGATGTAAATATTTAATAATACTAAATATAAATTTTTCTGATAGAGTTAAATCAGAAGATAGTATATTTTCCGGAATTCAAATACCTTTTAATTTGTATTTATTCATGTTTAACCTCACTTTCTTAATATTAATTATTAGTCGTATTTTCAGATTCAAATATATGTTTAGCTATAAATAAACTATATTCATCTAAAAAATCATCTAATTCATAAATAGTTTCAGATATTATATTTGTAATTTCTAAATTCATTATTTATCTCCTTCCCAACACAAAAAAACAGCAAAGATTAAATCTTTACTGCTTGTGTTATTTAAATTTATAACTATACTAATTATATCAGGTATTTTATTAAAAAAGTTCCGAATTAAAATTCCGAATTTTGATAAGAAAAATATATTACTACTCAATATCTTTGTATATACTATTAAAAAATATTGAGTAATTAGTTGAAAGTTAGTATTATAAATGGTATAATGTTATCATAAAGATTATTTATATTTTGCGAAAGTAGGTGTTTTTTTGAAAGAAGTTATTTTAAGTGCTGACAGCAACAGATATTTATATGCTGTTCCAAATCAAGTAGCAAATAACTTAGAGGAATATTGCCAATTCTTTGCCAATGATTGGTTAGTGAATAGCCCTGATGTAAAGAAAATATTAAGAAAAAGAAATAAATTCAATGAAACACATTTTATTTTGTACCTGAATACATTTGCATTCCCCGATGAGCAATCTCACTTAATTAAAGATTTAGGTTGGATAGATTTTGAAAGTTCAATGCCAAAGGAATATGCAAATATACCTTTTTTTAACTTTTGAACCGAGCTAATGAGCATAATATGTGCGAATAGAAAGGTGGAAATTATAATGAAAGAGTCAAAAGTAGTTACATTTATCGGAGGATTTTACATTTTTGGAGGAATAATCGTCTTACTTTCGTTTATATTTAACGGAAGTCCTCTTAATGTTGTATTTGATTTGCCTAACGTACCTGAATATATTGTTAAATTAGCAATAGCATTAATATATATTCCATTAGGATATCTATATGTTAAAAGAGTAAAGTATTCGAATTGGGTAGTGGTGATTTTTGCAATTATATTTATGTGTATAAGTGCTGAATTAGTTACTGAATTTGAAGAGCAACCATTTATAGGTAATCTAATTTATTCTATATTTGTTATTGTTGTAACAATAGTTAGAAGAAAAGAGTTTACAAATAAATTTTGTAAATTATTTAAACTCACAAAATGAGCATAACATGTAGTGGGAAATTGAAATTATATGAAAACAGGTTAGTTATTACTAACTTGTTTTTTTATGAAAAATATATAATTATTCCAAAATAAGCTTGAAAATATTGTAATTGAGAGTGTTTGAAAAATTATTAAAAGATTAGCATAAAAAATATTTTTTAATATAGTAAAATTATCTTTATTTTATAAAGCAAGAATAGATGTCTGACAGAAATCTAGTAAATAGTTTAAAACCAAAGGTTTTAACAGGGAGACAGTAGAAAAAATGTATGACAGTTGTCCTACATCAATTTGGGAAAATTAAAAACGGTATAACCTTTGATATTAGTGGTGTTAGGGCAAAGTGTTCATCGTGAACAGTTTAGGGAATTAAAATTATTAAAAGAAAAAATTTAATAAAAATTTATTATATTTTTTATTGAATAATTAAAAGAACAAAACAGGAAAAATCTTCCGGTATTTTTTGGATACTGGAAGATTTTTGGATTTTCTTCCGGTATTAATTTAAAACCGGAAAAAAGTTCGGGTATATTTTAAACATTATTTTTAATATATTCATTTAAATATTCTTCTACTAATGCATCAATCATATAGTTATATCTAGCAGAAACTAGAAATTCATTTGTTTTAGGAATAGGATATAGAACATGTAGTTGTTCTCTAATTTGTAACTCATAAGATTTTAATTCTTTTTGTTTTTTTGTAATATATTCAATAATAGTACCATCCATTATTTTATCATTATATTTTATAGGTTTATTCTCTTTTAAATAAGCCTTTATTCTAATACCATATTTATTTAACATCATTACCTCCTAAAGTTGAAATAATATAATTGAAACAATCATTAAATCCATCTCTGTAATCAGTATCAGAATAATAATTCAAATAACGCATATATTCATCAGAAATAGAATTTAGTTTATCATGTATGTAATTATACTGATTTGGATTAATTTTACTTAAAATCTAATTTCGTAATCTATTTACAATTATAGAATGTTTTCTATCTTCTTCATTAAATATTGGAGTCTTTTCATTTTCACTTTTATTTCTTAAAAAATTATCTATTAATTCATCATTTATTTTTAACATAACTTACCATCCTTTTATTATATATTTTTATTGTAAAGACAAAATCTTAGTAAATTCAAAGTCAAAAGTTTGACCGGTTTCTGACAAGAGGAGCCAGAATAAACCAGTAGTAATACTGGTTTTTTTGTTTACTTTAATAGATATTTAATAAAACTTTAGAACCTGAGGATCGATTTTAAGCAAATTATATAATCTAACCATAGACTTATGTGTATTCATATTTTTATATTCAGCATATGTTAGTAATTTTAAGATAACATAGTCTGAATTTTTTATATTCTACAAATATTATCTATTATATTATTAATTATTTGATAGTTAAAAAAAGATTTAAAATATGATGTAAGAAATATTTATATATGAAAAATCACCAATATATTAATACTGGTGATTAGAAGTTTAAAAGTTATTAGCTTACATATCAAGCTTTTTTCTTTCTAAATCTATATATTCTTTTGAAACGTTAGAATGCCTAGTTAAAGCTACAATATACAAAGTTAAATGTTCTATATTTTCCTTCGATGTCATACGTAAAAAGGTGTTCAATTTAATTTGCAAAATCTCTTAAACTCGATGGTAAAAACTCCATTGAATAATTTTTCATTAGCAAAATCCTTAAGTAGTTATAATATATTTTAGATATTTAACCTGTCTTCAATCAATGTTATACTACATAAAATAAAATATGGCGACTTGAATTATGAAATATGTATTAATATTAGTAGTGACTATCATAAAAAATAATTGAGATATTAAATAATTAATGAATGCCTTATATATGTACTTTAAGAGAGTTATATTAATTAATAATATATATTGTTTCATATGTACTAATGTTGTATAATATCAGTAAAATCAGAACTTATATAAAAGTGATTAAAACTTGATATAATAAGTAATATTTAATACTTGTTAAGAAATGTGAAAAAATTTGAAAGGTGTAGAGTGTAATGAAAAATAATAAAGAAATTAACAAAAATATTAAATGGGTAATAATAATAATAGTAATAGTTCCAATTTTAATTTTTATAGTAGACTTATTTAATTTAGGATTTACTAATGCAAATATATTAAATAATATAAATGAAAGATTAGATTGGATGTCGTTTGCAGGATCGTATGGTGGTGCAATAATTAGTTTTTTTGGATTGTTTGTTATATATTATTTGCAAAACAATCCAAATAAAAAAATAATTGAAGAAACAGAAAGACCATTTTTGAATGTAGATTATATTGTCAGTAAAGGGAAATATATAAAACAGGAAGATGAAAAAGGCAGAGTAGTTATGTATTCAACTTCAATAGGAGAATTCAGAGATGATTTCGAGGAAAACCAAGAATATTTGGTGATTAAAATATCTAATACAGGTAAAGGGTTAGCTAATATAAATACAGAAAATAGCTGTATAAACTATGAGGCTAAGATTAGTGCTGGTATGAAAAATGGAACAGAGCATTATTATAGTCAAAAAATAAGAATTAAGTTGAATGAAGTTATAAAAAGAATATCAATAATGAGTGCATCTGAATTATATATTGTTATAAATGATATAGAGATATATCAAGATGTGAGTAAAAAAATAGTAAATTTAAATAGTTTGAAAAAAAGTCAGATATTATATACTGATTTATATGGAAATAAATATGAAGATAATATAGAATATGTAAATGGTAAAATATTAATTGTTAAAGATAATATATTATTAAAATAAATCGATTTTAAATAATATTTTTGAAAAAATGGAGGATTTTATGAAAAAAAGAACAAAGATTTTGATTGCTACAATAATATGTTTAATACTATTAGTAACTGTAATACCACTGGGAATAGCAGGATATATTTATGAGCAAAATTTCTCAACAATATATGAACCCGTTGAATGGATTAGAAGAAGTGTAAATGAATTTGAGGATTTGAAAGCAGAAAGAATAACTTTTAAAACAGATAATGGAAATGAATTAGTCGGATACATATATTCGAAAACATTTGAAGAATATAAAGGAGTCATTATTATTAGTCATGGAATGGGAAGTCAAGGACAAAATGGATATATGGGACTAGCTGATGTTTTAACATCTGATGGATTTCTAGTTTTTGCATATGATGCAACAGGACACGGAGAGACTTTAACAGAAGCAATGGGAGGATTACCAAGAGGTGTAATTGACTTAGATTATGCAATAAGATATGTTAAACAAGAATCAAAATTTGAAAATTTACCAATAATGTTATTTGGACATAGTTGGGGAGCATATTCTGTAGGAAATGTAATTAATTTTCACCCAGATGTGGAAGCAGTAGCCATGATGGCAGGTTTTAATGAATCAATAGATATGCTTATATATGAAGGAAGAGTGGTAGTTGGTTCAATTGTAGATGTACTAGCACCATATATTGAGATATATGAAAAAATTAAGTATGGAGAGTATGCAGGAACTTCTGCCATAGAAGGATTTGATAGTACAGATGCAAGTATATTAATAATACACAGTGAAGATGATGAAAGAATACCATATGATGCACAATATGAAATGTTTTATAATAAGTATAAAGATTCAGAAAGATTTGAATTTATATCTTTTGAAGATAGAGGACATGGATATATTTTAGAATCAGATGAAGCTAGAATATATATTGAACAATTTAATATAGAGTTTAAAGAATTTACTTCTTTAAGTGGTGATGAATTAACAGAAGAACTTATACTTGAATATGTAGGAGAAAATTTTGATGCAGAGCTATATTATGGACTAGATGATGTTTTTATGAACCAAATTCTAGATTTCTATAATTCTGCAATAGAAGAATAATTGATATAATGGTAGCTATAAATGATTAGGAAAAAATATATAATATGATATAAAAGATAAAAAATCCCTAGTAAGGGATTTTTTATTGAATTTTAATATGAAATTGATCTTACATTATAGAATGATACCCACCCAATTTCACGATTTGATGATGTTGCTATATGTAGCATGTCTACATCTTCAAATGGTATCACAACAGAAGAATCTATTGAATCTAAAGTTTCGTAATATGATTCAATTTCACCATTTTCAAGTGAAGCAAATCCATTGATTATCAGCTCTTCACCTTCATCAATAAAGTCTGATGATATAACTCCAGATGCTCCTAATCTATCGCTCGATGCGAAAAATTCGGTTTCATAATCTAAGCCAACAGAAGAACCTATATAAATAGTGAAATCTTCATCAGTAGCAAGAGTTTGAGGTGTCATATCAGAATCTTGTTGTGAGTTTAAGTTAGAAACTATATTAATTATAGAGTAGATTGGAATTAATAGTACTACTAATAAGAGTAATAATAATCTAGCTAACTTAAATGGGTTGATCCTTTTAATAATGTTTTTTGTGTTTTTCATAATAAGCTCCTTTTTGTGTAAAAATGATTGTTAATAGTATGTAAACTTACAAATATGTAAGTAAAAAAGGAATTAAAAATTCTAATATACATATGTATACATAATTAATTATACTATAGTTAACTGAAAAAATCAAATTTAGTGCAAATCACAAGTCGATTAGGAAGTAGATATGAGGATTATTAAAAAATAAAAAACTCTACAATTGTAGAGTTTTTATTTATTATGAATTTAATAATTATATATTATTTAATTCATATATAATTAGCTCAATTACAGTATTTAATGTGAATTTTAAATTATCAGTTACTTTACCAAAAGGTGATTTACTATTAGAACCATTAACAGATGAAATTAAAAAGTTATTATCACTATTTAACAGAGAAAGAGTTCGATTATTATAGAAAGACTTAAGTGTTAAAAGTGTAGAATTTTCACCATGATATGTTAGCTTAATAGTAGTATTTTTAGAAAAATATATTGTCCAATCAACAACTTGGGTTTGAAGATTAAAATATTGTTCAAGTCTTAGTGATATATTTTTATTATTAAAACCTATATTGAAAATATTGGAATTAATATCTAGGTTAATAGTAGAACTGAAATCTAAATTGCTAATATTATTCATAGAAAGTAGTTTGTTACAAACTAAAGAATGTAGTTCGTTAAATCCAACATCAAAAAGAGTTGTTTTATCGAATGATTTTAATTTAGTAAAGGATAATAACTGCATACTTTTCAGTGAAAATAAATTGTGAATAATTGAATCAGGAATTTCATTTATACTAAGATCCGAGACATTTTCTATAAAACTTAAGAAATAGATCAAACCTTCAATTGAGTTAATTGACCTGAAGTCTGATTGAAAATTTTGAGCATAAAATCCATTAAAAAAAGATGATATATGTTCAAATATTTGTGAAATTGTCAAAATAACTTCAGAATTTTCAAAGCAAGAAACATCTTGAAAAAAAAGAATATTATTTTCAAAATACATGGCATATATACCATAATTTTCTAAATCCCAGCCTCGAGGTGTTTCTGTATAATTTAAATAGTTCATAAAAAAATTAAATTGTTCAAATGTTATTTGATGTGTTGGGTTCATAGAGTGTGCTCCTTTTTGTAATTTGAATTAAAGTAATAGGTTTCTAAAATTTTATCCTCCTAATTTACATGATTATGTTAATAGAAATATTATACCACAATTAACATAAAAAAGTAAATGGAACATAGCTAGTAAATGCAGAAAATATAGGATTTGTTTTCAAATAAGTAGTGTAGATATATATTAATATTAGTGTAGATTTATTGACAAAAAAGGTCGAAAAATATATAATTTAATTAAAATAAAAGTGGAAGAGAGAATTGAAATATGAAAAAAATTATAACAAGTATGTTCTTATTTATTATATTTATAATTGCAGGAATGCAGTCAACTTTTGCGGAAACGAATATAAAGGAAAAGGATATATTACAGCTTAAATTAAATATTGATAGTGATACAAATAATACTGAAAATATTGCAGATATTGGTTATATAGAAGGTGTAATTAAATATGACGAAAATATTTTTGAAGAAGTGTATATAAATGATATTAAATTAAGTAGTGGTTTGTCAGAAATTACATTTAATAATAATAAATTCATAATTAAATATAATTATGGTGTATTAGAAAATGATTATATTATAATTGATTTAAAAGTTAAGGAAGATGCAGTCAAGAGTAAAGAAGAAATATTAATTCAAGATATAAAAATATATAATGGCGAAAATAAAATTCTAGTAGATGATATAGTTTATGAAGTGAATATTATTGAAAATCAGTCAACACTTGAGCTTGATAGTGATAATATAGAAATAGAAAATGAAATAATATTACCAGAAAACAGTGGGCAACAAAACGTTTTAATGATATTAGGTATAACATGCATTGTTTGTGGAATAATTGGAATATTAATTGCTCTATTAATAAATAAAAAGAAAAGAATAATTATTGTGATAATTTCAATTATAGTGATAATTATAGGAATAATTATTCTATTAATTAACATTGGAAATATAGGAAATAAGAATGATATAAATAATGATGGAAAGATAGATAAACAGGATGTTGATATATTAAAAGACTATTTGATTAAGTTAGAAAAAGATATAAATATAGACATATCTAAACTAGATGATGACGAAAACGAATCTGAAGATGATGTAAATTCATCAGATAATGATGTAGATGGAAATACAAATAATAACTTAGATGTAAATGGTGACGGAACTGTAGATTTAGAAGATTTAGGGGAATTAGAACAAAATGTTGAAGAAAATGAATTAAACAACCTAAGTGCCAATTTTCATTTACAAAAGATATATTATGAAAAAGATGAAAAAGTTATTTTAGAAATAGGAATAACAAATAATTATGGTTACAAAATAGAAAAATTAGTTTTGAATGGACAAAATGTTGAATTTACATATAATGAATATTCAAACCTATATTATATAGAATTAGAAGGATATAATGAATCTGGAATTGAAGAAATAGTTATTAATGAAATAAAATTGTCTAATGGAAAAACATATAGAGTTAATGCTAAAGCTCAAATTGAAATATTAAAATCAGAACCAACTATATCAGATTTTAATATAACAGAAGGTTCAACAGAAAATAAAAAGATAGTAATATTTAATTTTAATAATATAGATGCTGCAACTATTTTAACATCTAAAGTAAGTATTAACAAAGTAGAGGAAAATGTACTTGTAGATCACATTAAAAACGGAGAAAACAAGATTGAAGTAGAAGTTAATACTAACACAGAATATACAGTTGAATTAGCATATGAATTCAATATAGATACAGACACAATTGATAATGATATAAATAATAATATAAGTATAACGAGTATATATAAATTTAGAGTTTTAGAAGATGGAACAATAGAGATTTCAAAAAATGGAGAAGAATTTGATTATGAGATAGATACTATAAAATTGAAAAATACACTCACTGTGGATAAAGAATATAATAATATTGTAGAAATAGCAAAAAACGAAGAATTTTATATAGCAATAGATTTTGAAATCGTTGGAAATATAAGACCTACAGCTGTAGAGATAAATGGAGAAATAATATCCCTAGTAGAAAAAGAAAATGGAGAAATATATAATCCTAGTAATAATTCAATAACTAAAACATATTATGCTAAGATTAAAGGTCAGACGACAACAGGAGAAATTGCATTTGAAATAGAGAAAGCTATAATTTCTGATGGTACAAATATAGATTTAGCAAATCAAAATATTATAGAAGTAATTAAAGAAAAACCAAGTGTAAATGATATAAATTCAGTGATTGAATTAGATGGAAAAGAGTTGAATATTGGTTTTAATATTCAAGATTTAGACAATACACTTAATACAATAAAATTAGTAATAACTGATATTAATGATGTACCAATAGAAGAAATTATATTAGATAAAAGTGATACAAATAAAAGAATAAGTGTACAGTCATATACGGAAGGTAGCTATAAATACAAATTTGAAGCATCATATACTTTGAAAGAAGGAAATATTTTAGAAAATCAAATATTAAGCTCAGGAGAATTTAATATTGTAGGAATTGCAAATGTTACCAGCATAAATATTGATAAGACACATATTGAAAAACAAGATAGTGTAACAATAGAGTTAACAATAGAAACTAATAAAGAAGAAGAGGTTATAGGATTTGTAATTGACGATAAAATAGTTGATGCAACTAAAAAATCAGAAGGAAAGTATAGATGTATAGTAAACTTTAATGAAACTATATCTGGAGAAAAAGAAGTAAAAATATCAAAAGTTATTTTTGATGATAATGAAGAAATATTGGTTGATTCAAAAGAAATTATAGAAATATTAAAAGATGATCCAATGATAAGTGATATTGATATAGATGAAGATTTTACAAATGAAACAATAACATTAGACTTTGAAATTTTTGATAATGAAGAGGCATTAATTGAATCTAGAATTATAGTTAAAGATAAAAATAATATCGAAATAATAAATGAAAATTTGTTAGCAGGAATAAATAATATAAGTATACCAATTAAAGTAGGCGAGATATATGATGTTCAAATTACTAGTAAACATAAAAGAGATAATCTAGGTACAATTGTAGAAAATACTATGTTGTATACACATAAAATAGTATTAGTAGAACAATATAATTTTGTATTTAATAATTTGAAAATTACAGACTTGTTCGGAAATGATAAAATATATTTTGAACAAGGTGAAAAATATAGAATAGAATTTTTCAGTACAAATGACTCAACATACATACCTGAGAAAGTTAATATAAATAACTTAGAATATGATGTACTAGTAAGTAATGAAATAAATAAATATTATATTGAAATGACAGCAGAGAATATATCAGGAGTAAAAGATATAGTTATAAGTGATATAAAATTAGAAAATAATTATATAGAAAATATTAATCAAACATTAAAATTAGAAATATTAAAAGTGAGACCACTAGCGGAAAAACTTAGATATACAAAATTAGAAAATGGAGATATAAGAGTATATATTGATATAGTTAATGACGAAGCAGTAATAAACTATTATGTAACAATAAACGATGGAAATACAGAGATATATACAAATAATAATATATTAAAAGGAACAGAATATATTGAGTTCACACCAACAACAAGTGAAGAATATAACATAATTATAGGTTCAGTATATGACTTAGATACTAACAAATTAACATTAAATGAAAACGAATATAGTGAAGAATTAATTAATGAAAATGTAGATATAAAAAAAGAATATATAGAAATAAAAGAAATAAAATCAGTTATTTTATTTAAAAATGTAAATGGAGTTACACAGCAATTAGATGAAGTTAATGTGAATGAATTAAATGATGAAGATTATTTTGTACAAGTTACAGATTTTCAAAATAACACAAGATATGCAGATGTTATTAGTTTTGAAGAAAAAAATAATGAACTATATTTAACATTAGATATTGATAACAGTGTCACAATCACAGATTCAAAACATGAAGGAACAATAGTTAAATATGGTGGAATTAATAATGGAATAGCATTAAATATTAATTTTGAAATTCTAATAAAAATGATTACAGAAGATCAATCAGCTAATATAACATTAACACAAGATTTAGATGCTAATGATATAAATACATCAGCAGCTACATATATAAACACATTTAGTGGAACTTTAAATGCAAACGGATATACAATATCAAATTTATCAAAACCGTTATTCAACAACTTAAATGGTGCAACTGTTGAAAACTTAATTATAGATGATGCAAATATACAAGGTCAAGCTATATTAAGTATTCAAACAGAAAATACAACTAAAATTTCGAATGTGCATATTCAAAATTCCACATTAAATAACGGATCAAGTGCAGGAGGATTTTTTGCAACGTTAAATAATAATAGCAATGTTATTATTGAAAAATCATCTATATCAAATACTACAATAAAAGGTGGTAAAAGAACTGGTGGTATGATAGGAATTCAACGAGGAGAGGTATTTATTCAAAATTCATACATACAAGGAGAAGTAGAAGGAACATATGATGCTATTGGTGGTGTTATAGGCGAAATATATGGTAAAACAACTATAGATAAAGTGTATGCAGATATAATTTTACAAAATACAGCGACTAATGCACGTGGAGGTTTTGTTGGGTATGGAGGATATTCGGATGATTCAATAAAAAATTCCATCTCTCTTGCAACTGGTAAAGATACAAATGATGGTCATAAAATATTTGGAAATGGATATTATACTTTTTCCAATGTATATTCATTAACAGAAAGTACATTGATAAATAATAATAATTCAGAAATAACAAACATATCCAGAGAAAGTATAGATAAAGATTTTATATTAAATTCATTAGGATGGGATGCTTCGATTTGGGCTATTAATGATATTAATTCAAATGGAGAAATGCCAAGATTAATAGGAATTGATAAAGAAAGTACCAATAAAATAAATGAGCCGATAAATGATGTATTAATACCTAACTTAAATTATGTATCTAATCTTAGCACATATAATTCTGAATTAGAAATAGCATATCATAATATGAATGTATTAATGCCGTATTTAGATTCTGAAACAATAATTTTAAGTGGGAATAAAATAGGTAAAGATGATATTTTAAATAAATCAAAAATCAAAAATATATATCCTATAGATATTTCAGGAAATTTAGTTGTAGGGTTAAACAATGATACTAAATCAAGTATTAGTAAAATACGAATTATATTTGAAGATGGAAGTAATTTAGAATATGAAGTAACATACGAAAAAATGTTAGATGCAGTGGCAGTATATATAATATCGGAATTAGACATTAAGTATAATTATACAAAATTAGTATTTAATAATGATAATAGTGTATATAATGAAATATTAGAAGAAGTAGTTAATATGGATTATTTATCTGAAATAAGTAGTGTTACACCAGAAATAGAAGATAGGTTATATGTTGATTATTATAATCAATATTTTGTGCTAAAATTAGAAGAAAAAGTAGGAAATATATTTGAAGCAATGGAGGAATATACACTTACTAATGATAGTGTAAATATATCTAATAAAATTAAAATGGATTTATTAGAAGAAAAGAGATTAGAAGAAATAATTTATACAGCAAATTATTTTGATAGATACTATAATTTTGATATAGGAATATCAGAAGATTTCTCAGACATAGTATTTTGGGAAAGTGATATATATTCAGATAGTAATATTGACGCAGAATATCTAATTAAACAAACACTAGGAACAAGTGAAAAAAATAGAGAAAAAAATCAATCAATTAGTTTCTATAATGATATATTAAAAACACATTATGAAAATAAAGAAATTAAAGACTTTTTAGAACAGCAAATAAAAGAATTAGCGTTAAATAATGATGCAGATGATTGGTTTAGAAATCAGTTTGGTGGAATATTAGTGGAAAGACAAATGCAAGCTGAGGAACTTAAAGATGTAAGATGGACAGCATGGGATCATGTAAATAATAGAAATCACATTTTATTGCCAATGCTTTCAGCACCAGAAGAAGCACAAGAAGATACATATATAATATCAGGACCAACACAAATATCTATAGGAAGTTTAAACAGATACCAACTATATTTAGATGGAAATATAGAAGAAATGGAAAATCAAATAAATAACTACGCGGATATGATACTCAATTTTTATGAAGTATCAGCATCATATCAACCAAATGCAGAAAAATGGTTAAATGAAAGAACAAATATACAATATGATACAAGATTTAATTTTCCAGAAGCAGCTCCAAATCCAGGAACTCAAGAATTAGGGGAAACTGAAGATCCAATGTATAAATGGATTAATGATACGATAGGAATGGCTATGGCAGCAAATGGTTCAGGAGCATATGCAAATGGAACAGATGTATATTGGGTATCGTATTCATTGCTAGGAACAGACTTCTTATTTAGTGTATGGACACATGAGACAGCACACAATCAAGATGGAAGATATTTTTACGATGGGAATTGGAGAAGGATAGGGACTGGAGCAGAAGATCATGCAGACTATAATATAGCTCAAAATATGGCAGAAGGTCATACAACTCCAAATTTGAGATACGATTTACCAACAACTTCAGGGATGACAGTTAATCTGAAATTAGATAGAATATATGGTGAGGAGAATTTACATTCATTCTATGATGGAATGTATGATACACTATATTTACTAGACTATTTAGCAGGAAAAGCATTTTTAAAGTTAACACCAGAAGAGCAATCAAAACTTGTAACACAAGTATATTATACAAATGAAGCGGGAGAGATATATGAGACTGCAAATATAAATACAAACATATCAAAATTTGTAGAAGTAACAGCTGAGCAAATCGAATCAATGAATTTAAAAACAATGCAAGACCTATGGGATAATAGACTAGTATTTAAAGACACAGCAATTCAAGGAATGAATACATATGGAGGAAGTACACATTATCAAATATTATGGTATCACCCACATAATAACGAAAAAGTAACAGATGGAGCAACTTTTAAAAGAACAGGATATGAAATGTTAGCAGTAGCCGGAATAGAAGGGCGTATAGCATATCATAGCGGTAAATCAGAAAATGATTTAGAAGCACTAAGAATAGCTACAGGGAATTCAGAAATTACATGGGAACAATACAAGATGGAAAGATGGCAAGAAGCAGAAAATAATTTATCAACATTAGAGCATTTCGATGCAGAGATAGTAATTGAAATGTATACAGAAGCCATGAAACAAGATGCTAAATTTGGAAATAGAGAAGAATCAAATAATTTAAGAAACTTACTATACAATACTATAAAACATAATACAGAAGATTTTGATAAAGGTTCGACAGCATATCAACAGACATATCAGAAGCAAATATCAACAGTACAAGAATTAATAGAAGTAGTAAACAATAATGAATGGGGATCATATATATTAAGTGATAATATAGATTTCTCAGGAATAGCAGTAAACATGGAAACTAATTCATATATAGCGAATACATTTGTAGGATTACTAGATGGTAATGGATATGAAATTACTGGATTAGATTCAGCAATATTTAATAAAACAGTATACGGACATTTTAAAAATATTGTATTTGACGACATATATATAGAATCTGATGATATCGCGTTGATATCAAATGAAGTAGAAAATTCATTAGTGGATAATATTAAAGTTCAAAATATAAATGCTAAATTACCTATTTTTGGAAATGAAAAAGGTAATAATTATGAAATAACAGAAACTATATATATAATTAATAAAATTCAAATAAATAGTGCACAAGATTTAATAGATATAGCAAATACGACTGACCCATTAGCATTAAAAGCAGAATATGTTTTAGCTGATAATATCGATTTGAGTACACAAACAGGATCTACTCCAATTATATCTGGAACATTTAGTGGAATAATAGATGGTGGAAATTATACAATAACAGGATTAACTAAACCTATATTCGAAAATTTATCAGGGACTGTTAAAAACTTGAATATAGAATCAGCAAATGCAAGTGTAACAAATACAACATTTGGATTTATAGCGCAAAAATCAAGTGAAGGAGCACTAGTTGAAAATATAAATGTCAAAAACTCTACTATTAATGCAGGATCATACAATCAAATTGGGACATTGTTCGGATATAGCGAAAAGACAACAATAAAGGATGTTAAATTAGAGAATATAGCAATAATTGGAAAGAATGAAATTGGAGGATTAGTAGGAAAAGCACAAGATGTAATACTTAGTAGAGCTGAAATAATAAATATAGATTTAACATGTAATTTATATTACGGTGGAGGTGTTGTAGGAAGAGCACATTCATCACTAATAGAAGATATTTATTCAGAAGGAAAATTAACAACAACTAAAACTCATTCAGGTGGAATTGTAGGTGCTTCAAGAGATTCAACAACAATAATAAACATAGTTTCTAATATGCAAATAGCAAGACCTCAAAATGATGATGACAGAGCAGAAAATGGAGGTATAGTTGGTGGATTTGAAACAAATAATGGAAATATACAAAATGCAATTCAAGTTCAAAATGTAGAAAAAGATGTATATAAAATTATATCACCAAGTAATTCATCATATGCAAAAGTAAATAATGTATATGAAGTATCAGAAAAAACAGGTATAGAAGCAACAGGAGAGATTAATAATGTAATTGTAATAGAAGAAAATAATTTAACAGCTGATTTTTATGAAAATACATTAGGACTAGATCCAACTATTTGGGACTTTAGTAAAATAAGTACTTTAAAATATCCAACATTAAAATAAAAGCAAAAAATATACAAAATAAAAGTATATATTTACTTACATTACATATAAAAAAATCGATAGGCAAAGCTTATCGATTTTTTTGCAATTATAATAAATTTTTTAAATTTTCCTTTTTTAATAATTCAGATGAAAATATTTTTTTACATTCTTCAATTGTAACATGAAAATCATAATTTTTAATTTCATTTTCAGTTAAATTAAATGATAAAAATTGATTCTCATTTTTTTCACCAATAATACTAAAAATTGTATCAATAAAGCTTCCACTAATTGAATCAGAGTTATCTAATAATTTGGCAAATAAATCATATTTTTTTACATTTAATAAAGTAAATTTGAATGAAATATTAAATGATTTATTTTCATCAATATATTCGATTATTAAATCATCAGAGATAAATTTCCAGTAATTATCACAAATAGAAACAGTTATAGATGAAGTTTTTACCTCTTTAATCTCCAAACGGCAAGGTATTGATTCATATTCAACTAATTGTAAATTATATATGTTTGGCCTAGTATTATCAGAAAGAAGTTTAGTTATAACATAGCTTGTAATACAGTCGTTATCATAGATAATTTCTTGTAGATGAGGAGCATTTTTTAAGTGCGTGCCATAAGATATAGTGAAATTTAACAATTCATTCAAATTCGAATTATTTATATTATATATTTTGAGTATTTCAGAATATATATCATAAATTTTAAAATTATTAGATTGTTTTGATAAAAAAAATAATAACAATTCATGAAAATTTAAATAATTTTTCATAAAAACTTTAGAAAATTGAATTGAAGCTTTTAAATAATTTTGAGTTAAATTAGGTCCAAGTTCAAAAAGAACAATTGAAACAGAATCTTCATTATATTCAATTTTAAAATGTCTTTGGTCATGTGAATACACAGTAGAAGAAATTAAGTTTAATTCTAATTTCGTATCATTTCTATAGATTATATATTTTGAAGATATATTTTCTATATTCATGTGAACTGTTAATTCTGAGACACTTTTTTTTAGAACAATCATGGGATCGAAAGAATGGAATGTTGATGCATCTACTGAAAAAGTAGGTGAAACAGACTTTTCTAACGTTATCTCTAATTGTCTATTCATTTTATCATATTTACAAGACATAATATGTACAGGAAATTTGAAATCTAAGTGTTTTAAAATTTCTATCAGGTCTGACTCTTTTAAATCTAGATTTTGCAGAAAAATTTTAAAATTCCGGTAAGATGTACCTCTTGGTAAATGCAAAAAATTGTGAGCTAATAAGTTCATAAAAATCACCTTTCATTCTAATATAAGTTTATATTTGGAATTTCGCTAGTTTCATAGATAAAAGTATAACATGATTTACATAAAATGTCAAACAAACAATTAATAATATACATAATGAAAATTTAAATTAGAAATAATATAATATGTTAAAAAAATAAATATTATGGTATAGTAATATTTATTAATTAAAAAAAGAACATAAAAAGAATGTTAATAAAAGAATGCTATAAAGTCATAAAACATAAAGATGAGAATAAAATATATTAACAATATAACTTGTCTAATATAGAGAAACAAAAGAAGGAGAAAAATTATGTTAAATCCAAATCAACATATTATACCCAAAGATGGAAATACATTAGTAAATTTAAGTAATTCAATACTAAAATATATGGATGTTAAAACAGAAAATGAAACATTAAAAATACTAGATTCTGAATTTGAAAAACGAAAATATAAAAATGTTATTCTACAAGTATTTGATGGACTAGGTATGAACATATTAAATCATAATATTAGTAGTGATAGTATTTTGGTGAAAAATTTAAAAACAGTATTTACATCTGTATTTCCTTCAACGACAGTAGCAGCTACAAAATCGATATTATCTGCTAAGTATCCAAGTGAACATGGCTGGTTAGGTTGGGATATGTATTTTAAAGAATATGGAGAAACAATATCGGTATTTAGAAATATAATTAAAGATACAAATAATATAAGTAAAAATGATATTTCTAAAAATAAGGATTTGGAATTTGAAGACATATTTCAAAAAATCAAGAAAAATGAATTAAATGATATACATATTTTTTGGAAATATGATAAAAATAACCCGGTAAACACATTAAAAGAAATGAAAGAATCTATACAAAAAACATTAACTGATAAAGATCTGAAAAAAAATAATAATAGAAAAAATTTCATCTATTCATATTATGAAGAACCAGACAGTTCAATACATAGATTTGGAGTTTCAGGTAATGAGGTTAAAGAAGAAATAAGGAAAATAGAGAAAATAATTGAAGAGATATATGAAATTATTGATGATGAAACAATATATATCATTACAGCAGATCATGGTTTGATAGATGTTGAATATATAATATTAGAAGATTATCCAGAAATATTTAATATGTTAGAAAGAACAACAGGAATAGAAGAAAGGGCTTTTTCTATAAAACTTAAATCAAATGTAAAAAAAGAAATTTTTGAGAAAGAATTTAAAAAGCGTTGGGCAGAATATTTTGTTCTATATACTAAAGATCAAGTGTTAGAAAAAAATATATTTGGAGGTGAAATAAATAAAGAACTTGTATTAGATAATATAGGAGATTATATTGGTATAAGTATTGCAGATAAATGTTTAAGATACAAACGAGGAGAAGAAGAGTTTAAAGCATATCATTCAGGTATTACAAAGGAGGAGATGGAAATACCATTAATAATTATTAAAAAGTAAAGGAGTTCAGATGAATAAAAATTTAATTTTTGATATTACAAAAAAGGTAGACAAGGAATTTGAAGAAAGATTTAAAGAAAATTCTAATATAAAAAGTATATTTGTAGTAGGATCAATGGCAGATATGAACAAATATATAGGAAAAAAAGATAACGATTATGATATAAGGATTGTTGCAAAAAAGGTGAATAATCAAGTTGTTGATGAATTCAGAGAATTTTTAGAGGAGACATCTAAAAAAATAGGAACAGAAGATATGCCAGTTAGTTATTCAACAGCTGTGGGACCTGTAAATCATGCGAATAAAGATAATAAACCTAATTTTTTAATACATGGATTAGTACATAAAGAATCACAGTTAGATAGTTTCTTACCTAATACACATAAATATTCATACTCACAAAATTATAGAATAGTAGATGGAGAAGATTGTTTGGAAAAATATAAAACTACAAGATTTGATGTACATGATATTTTGCATGGACATGAAGGGTTGAATTATTGCATAGATATGTTGGAAAAAAACGAGTATAGATATCTTGATTGGGATACTTCCGATGAATTTTGTGATTTTACATTTTATAAAAAAGAACTTCCTAAAGAAATGATTAATGAAAGTTGTTTTTATAGTATAAATAAAAATCTTAAAAATATTGAACAGTATTGTAATTGGAATGAATTACAAATTCCAAAAGATAAAGTTGAATATGCAATATCTTTGTTAGGAGATAAATTTGACACTCCAGAAATTCAAGAATTTTTAAGTACAATTATTGTAAAAGATGTCGATAGACTAAATGAATTAACAAATAATCCAATAAAATTAAGCAAGTATATATTAAGAAAATATAAAGATCGAATAAATGAAATAGGGTTAGATAAAATATATAAACAGAAAGAGTTACAAGAAAGATAGAATACAAAAAATATTAAATAATATTAAAAGTTGAATAAAAATATTTAAATCAATATTTCTATTCAACTTTTATAGTTGTTAAAAATATATAGTACTAAAATCAAAAAATCAAAAAAGAAAAGAAATAAAAGAAAATATAGATGTATTCAAAAAGATAAATAAACATTAAAATATAAAAAAAGCATAGAAAAATATAGAAAAGCATAAAAAATTATAAAAATGTATAAAAAAATATAAAAATTTATAGAAATTTATAGAAATATATAGAAATATTGTGATAAAATATAAAAAATAAAGAGATAAAATACGAAAGAGAGAATAATGAATAGAAGAAATAGAAAAAATAAAAAAAATGTTAAAACAAATAGAGTTTTAACAATAATTTTTATAATGATTATAGCCATAAATACATATGTAATAGCACATAAAATATTTTGGAAAGATACATTACCATCATTTTTAGGGTTGTCATTTTTAATTGATGATTCAGATGCAATGTATCCAGAAATTAAGCAAGGTGATTTGATAACAACAATCGAGTCAGAAACTTATCAAAGTGGTGATATAATTCTTATATATAATAATGAAGAATTCGAAATGCAAAGAGTAGTAGATGTTGTTGAAGGCGGATATATAGCAGAATACGATTCAAGTTTAGATGAAAATAAACATATGATTTTGAGTGAAGATGTAAAAGGTAAAGTCGCAGATGTATTTGAAAATGGACAGACAATAATGGATTGTCAAATAATAGTGCTATTTGCAATATTATTAATTTTCGAAGTTAGAAGAATTAGAAAAATAACAATAGTCAGAGAAGTAGAAAATGAAGCAGAAGAAAAATTAATGATCAATGAAAATACAGAAAGTAATGTATATAGAAGAAAAATTGCAATAAATAAAGATAATGTTAAAAATACATTAAATGATATGTTTGGTGGAGTTAAATTTAATCATAGAAAACTAATTGAAGTGATGGGACTATTTGTTATAGTAGGATCTTTAATAACACTTACATATGCAAGGTATAGTTCTGAAGTAACAGTATCTAGTAGTGTACAAATAGCTAATTTTTATGTAGATGGAGTATATACAAATTATGATACAATAATATTAGATGATTTGGCACCAGGTGAAACTAGAAAATTCACAGTAGAAATAGTAAATTATGACGACACAACAACAAGTGAAGTATCACAATCATATCAAATCATGTTATATACAACAGAAAATTTACCAGTGCAATATTCTATTAAACCAGTAACAACAACGACTAGTAGCACAGCTACATATTTAAGCGAATTTACTGAAAGTGGAGAGAATACATATACTGCAGAAGGTGGATTATTGAAACATACAACACAAGAAAAACATGTTTACGAAATAAGTGTTTCGTGGGATGAAAATATAGATAATCCGTCATATAGTAAAGAAATCGATTATATTCAGCTAATGATAAATGCTCAACAAGCAAATTAGAATTATGTATTAATTAATATAACGGAATATATATTATAAATAAGTAGAACCTGTTATCAGAAATATCTAATAACAGGTTCTACTTATCTGGAATTTAAACATATGTATTATGAGGATATAGCTCTCTTAATATATTGATTAAATTCAATAATTCTTGAACAGAATAATGGTTATTAATGTAAAATAAAATATATTTTACAAACTTAGAAGTGTCCTTAGCTGCGAGTGATAACCATAAATTTTTAATATCTGCTCCATAGATTTTGTGTTCGTTTAAAAAATTAAAAATTTCATCAGCTCGGTCAGGATACTGTAATGCAACAGAGGATAAACATATTTTTGCATTATTGCCGTAAGGAGCTAATTTACTAATAATTTCTTCGAAATTTGTTGCAGGATTCGCTAAAAATGACTTATTCATAATGATTTCTCCTTCCTTGATAATTATTAATTAAATAATCATCTAATGGTTGACACACATACATGTATGTCAATAACAATAGTTTACAAAACGATTATATTACAAATTAACATAAAAGTAAATGGATTGGATAAATTTTACAATATATATAAATAATTTACATATTAAATATAATATGATAATATTTAAATAAATATATATAAAGAGAGAGGTGTAATATGATAGAAATTTTAAGAAAAGAAGATATACAACAATACAAAGAACTAATTGATAGCTGTTTTGGAAATAGTAATGACTTAGTAATATATGATAGATATATGGAAAATGAAGATTATAAAATATTTGTAAAAAAAATAGAAGGTAAGATAGTAGGGAGTATAACCGCATATAAAATAAATCTATTTACATTCGAATTTCAGCCAGCTTTAGAACTTTTTAATGTGTGTGTATTGAAAGAATACAGAAAACAAAATATAGGGAAAGAAATATTAGAATATATTAAAGAATATGCTAAAAATAATAAATTTAATTCTATATATTTAAATTGTTTTGAAGATGCACATGGTGCACATAAGTTATATGAAAGTGTAGGTATGAAAAAAGCTCCAGCTGTGAAATTTATGATGAATCTATAAAATTAAATAAAGAACCCATTAACTCTGAGGTTAACGGGTTCTTTTCAACTAATATAATGATAATGATAAAAATAATATGAAGCCATAATAAGCAAAATGCTTTCATTAGTCAGAGTCTCATTAGGAATAATTCTAACCGTATAATTTTCTGATTCATCATAAAAATGATAGTCTGCTATAAGTGTATGATTCATATCAAAAATTTGTTTTTCTGGTTGATCTTCATAAAATTTGGCATATGCAATTTCATTTTCAAAAGAATCAAAAATTTCAAAATATGAGAATGATGACGTTAAAATTCCATGTATATCATATTCAAGTTTTTTATCTTGTGAAATAGAAAAGTTTGAGTAGAATGGAAAATTAACACTTTCATGTGCATATAAAAGTTCGTTATCATCTAAATCATATAAATGAAGTAAATTTTCATGAGTGGTTGAATCACTGGAAATTTGAATTTCATAAATTTTATTATTATGAAATAGTGCTCCTGGTGATGAAATCTCTATAGAAATTCCAGACTCATGGTGAATTACATCACATTCATAAGTAGTTGAATTGCCAATACTTGGCAGTGGGTTCGATAAATCGTAGATCCAAAAGTATAAAAGAAGTATACCGAAAAGAATTGGTATAATAAGTTTAGCTAATGATCTTGAAGAATCTTTCATCTTAAACCTCCATTTGTAAGTAAAAGTTGTTTATTTAAAATACAAAAAGTATATATGGTATTATAACATACATTTTATGTAAAATCAAATTTTGCAAAAGAAAGTTATTAATGTAAAAGTATAGATTTAAAGAATAATATTGGATATAAGGAAAGTCTAAACATAAATAAAAAAAATATATTTTTTTGATTAGAAAATAGTGGTAAGTGAAAGAAAACAAAAAAGCTCTTTAGAGAGCTTTTTTGTTTTCTTATTAATTATTTAACTATTTCAATACTATATCTTCATTATCTGTATCTTGTAAATAACCATTTTCAAGAATAGTAAATGAATCTTCTTGCTCAACTATTTTTGGATAATTTTCATCAGAGGGACTTTCTGAACCGTAATAATCTTCATAACTTGTATAAATTGTTAGGATGTTATCTGAAACAGCATAAGTACCAGTTAATTTTGGAGGTAATCCTCCAGAAGGTATGTGAATATATTCGATTTCAGCAGTTGTAGCATCTAATAATCTTACAATATATCTAATCTCAACAACCTTGTAACCACTTTCATCATATTCAATATTTTCGTAATAATATGTTCTGTCTATATCTAATTTAGAAGAATAATCTGTTGAAGAAATAATATTTTCTTCACCGTTATTAATTCTATCAGTTTGTATAATAGTATACAGATAAATAATTGTACCTATTAATAGAAATACTATTATACCTAATAAAATAATTGGAAAACTTTCTTTTGATTTCATATGTTACCTCTTTCTACACAATTAAATGTATGTGATATTTTCATTTGTATGATATTAATATAAATATAGCATAACAAAATATTAATTGCAATAATATTTGAAATTTGATAATATAAAGTAGAAAAATATAATGTAGAGATTAATTTGAAAAGAGAGAGGAATAAATATGAAAATATTACATTTATCGGATTTACATATTGGAAAAAGAGTTAATGAATTTTCGATGATAGAAGATCAGAAATACATATTAAATCAAGTTATAGATATTATTAAAAAACAAAAAATAGAAATAGTTTTGATAGCTGGAGATATATATGATAAATCAATACCACCAACAGAAGCTGTTAGTGTTTTTGATGACTTTATATATGAATTAAAAAAAATGGAAGTAAAAGTATTAGCAATAAGTGGTAATCATGATTCACAGGAAAGATTAGCATTTTGCTCAAGAATATTAGATGATAGTAATATATATATATCACCAGCATATGAAGGTGATATAAAAAGTGTTGAAATAGAAAATATTAAATTTTCATTGGTTCCATTTGTAAAGCCAAGTATAGTAAGAGCATATTGTAGTGAGTATGAGAAAGAGAAAATAAATTCATACACAGATGCACTGAAATATATTATTGATAAAATAGAAATTGATGAAAACATGGTAAATATTTTAATTGGACATCAATTTGTAACAGGTGCGATAAAATCTGATTCAGAAGATATATCTGTGGGTGGTACAGATAATGTTGATGGCAATATATTTGAAAAATTTGACTATATAGCATTAGGGCATATTCACAGATCGCAAAAAGTACTTTTTGACAAAATGAGATATTCAGGTACGCTGCTAAAATATTCATTTGCAGAATCGAAACATAGGAAAACATTGACAATAGTAGATGTTGAAAGTGAAACTAAAAAAATAGATATTTCTGAAATTGAATTAAAACCATTAAGGGATTTGAGGGAAATAAAAGGAAAATATATGGATATAACGGATAAATCATATTATGAAAATACAAATACAGATGATTATATACATATAACACTAACAGATGAAGAGGATATAATTGATGGTATCGTAAAACTAAGAACTATATATCCCAATATAATGAAATTGGATTATGACAATACAAGAACAAAAATGAGTGGTAGCATTAGTAATATTGAATATGTTGAAAGTAAAACACCTTTTGAACTTTTTGCGGATTTATACAATATTCAAAATAATGATGAAATGACAAAAGAACAACAAGAATATGTGAAATCTATAATAGAAAAAGTATGGGAGGAAAAAGTATGAGACCATTAAAATTAGTAATTTCTGCTTTTGGACCATATGCTAAAAAAACAGAAATTGATTTAGAACAATTAGGAAAAAAAGGGATATATTTAATAACAGGAGATACAGGTGCAGGAAAAACAACTATATTTGATGCAATAACATTTGCACTTTATGGTGGTCCAAGTGGTAACAATAGGGATGTAAATAGTTTTAGATGTAAATATGCAGATAAAGAAATACCAACATTTATTGAATTGGAATTTGAATATAATAAGAAGAAATATTATATAAAAAGAAATCCAGAATATATGAGAGAATCAAAAAGAGGGGATGGATTAATAAAGCAAACACCAGAAGCGGAGTTACAAATATTAGATGAATATAATAATGTTGAAAAAGTTATTACGAAAGTAAAAGAAGTAACTGCAGCAGTTATTGAAATAATGGGGATTGATAGAAGTCAGTTTACACAAATTTCTATGATAGCACAAGGTGAATTTTTAAAATTACTATTAGCAGATACTAAAGACAGAAAAGAAATATTCAGGAAAATATTTAATACCAAAAAATTTGATATATTACAAGATAAGATAAAATCAGATGAATTGATATTAGCATCTAATCTAAAAACTATAAAAGGAAGTATTAATCAATATATAGATGGAATTAATTGCAATGAAAAGACACAATCAGAATATTTTGTTGAGATTGAAAAAATCAAATCAAATGAAAAGCCTTTAAAAGATATATTGGAAATATTAAATAAGTTAATAAAAATGGATAATAATAAAAATTTAATATTAGATAATGAAATAAAGGAATTAGAAAAAAAGCATATTGAAGCAAATAAGATTTTAGAAAAAGCAAGTGAAATTGAAAAGCAAAGAATAGAATTAGATATTAATGAGAAAAAGCTTATAGAAATAAATAGTAAGTTGAAAATTGCTAAAGATATATTTGATAAAGAAAGTAGAGAACAAACTAAAATAGAAGAATATATAAAGATAATATCAGAAAAAACACTTGAATTACAAAAATATAGTAATCTTGAAGAATCTAATAAGCAGAAAAGTACTGTTATACTAAATTTGGAAAAATTAAAGAAAGAAGTAAATGACTTAATAAAAACAAATGAAGAAGATGAAAAAACACTGAAAAGGTATCAAAATATGTTGAAAGAATTTTCAGATTCTAAAGTTGAAATAGAAAAATTAAATGTTGAAGAATTGAAATTAAATCAAAGAAATGAAGAATTTAAAAATTTAAATAGTTTAATAACTGAAATTAAAGATGAAGAAAACAAATTAGTTAAATCTCAAAATATCGCAAAAGAAAAAATACAAGTAAGAGAGAAAATGAAGAGACAATACGATGATTCAAACGACTTGTATTTAAAAGAACAAGCAGGAATTTTAGCAAAATCACTAGAAGAGGGAAAACCATGTATAGTATGTGGTTCAAAAGAACATCCATTAAAAGCTAAAGTTACACCAGAAGCACCGACTAAAGCTCAGATTGAGGTATATAAAAAACAATATGAAGAAGCGGACAAAGAAGCGAATATATGTGTTCAAAGAACAAATGCAACTTTAAATTTAGTGGAAAGATTAAATAATGAAATAGAAAGTAAAGTAAAAGAGTTATTTAAAAATATAGATGAGGAAACAAAAAATGATATTGAAAAATTAGTTAATAGAATAATTAAAGAGATAAATAGTATTAATCATGAGTTGGAAAAAAATGTTCAGATTAAAAATAAGTTAATTAAGCAGAAAAATGATTATGAAAAATTAGTAGTATTAAATGAAGAAAAGGAAAAACTATTTAAAATTAATAATGAGAAACTTTCGCAGATGAAGGAAGAAGGGGCAAGAGTAAAAGAGCAGTTTATTAATATAAATAAAAATATTGATATAATACAAAAAGAACTAAGTTTTTCAAATATTGAAGATGCGAAAAAAGATATACAAAAAGATAATTTAGAAATGCAAAAACTTAAAAATTTATATGAAAAAGCTAAAATTGATTTAGAAAAAATTAATAATGAATATATAGTTATTAATGAAAGAGTTAAAACATTATCTGAGAATATACATGATGAAAAAAAACACGATATTACTAAATTAAAAGAAGACATAGAAGAATTAAAAGGAAAAAGGAAAAATATAGATGAAGAAAGTAAAAATATACATACTGCATTAACACAAAATATAAGTTTATTAGAAAATTTAAAGAGTAAGTTTAAAGAATTAGAAAAAACAGAGCAGAAATATTCATTAATAAAAGTGATTTCAGAAACTGCAAGTGGGAATATAAATGGTAAAGAAAAAATAAATATAGAAACATATATTTTAATGACATATTTCGATAGAATAATAGCAAGAGCAAATACAAGGTTTATGATTATGTCAGATGGACAATATGAATTGAAAAGAAAAGTAGAGCAAAATGGTAATAGAAGTCAGACAGGATTAGAATTAGATGTGATAGACCATTATAATGCAAATATTAGAAGTGTTAGAACATTGTCAGGCGGAGAAGCATTTAAAGCCTCATTGTCACTTGCATTGGGATTGTCAGATGAAATACAATCAACATCTGGAGGAATAAAATTAGACACAATGTTTGTTGATGAAGGATTTGGATCATTGGATGAACATTCATTAAATCAAGCAATACAAACATTATATTCACTATCTGAAAGTAGTAGATTGATAGGTATAATATCTCACGTAAGAGAACTAAAGGATAGAATAGATAAACAAATAGTTATTAAAAAAGAAAAAACAGGAGGAAGCAATATTAATATTGTTATCAATTAAAACTAACTGAGAATACGGAAATGTTAAGCTATATAAAATAAATATAAGTATAAGTGAATATAAGTATAAATAAGGAAACATCAATTTAATATAATTGATGTTTTTTGTTTTATTATTAAAATTTATTGAAAAGTAAAAAATGTTAATATATAATTAAAGAAATAAAAATTAAAATAAAAATTAAAATAAGAAATACAAAAGCCAAAGGATATAGATACTAAATATATGTGTATTTAGGAGGAAAAGATGAAAAAGGTTATATTAATAATAGTTTTGTTTATAGTAGCATTAGGAATAATAATGATAGGAACAAATGCATATGGAGAAGAAAATGTTGTTGTAAAAGTTGGATATGTAAATTACTATAATGTTATTCAAAATATTAATTCTATAGATCGAAAAGGATACGGATATGATGTTTTAAATTTGGTTGATAATTATACAAATCATAGTTATGAATTTATTGAAGGAACATATGCAGAAAATATTGAAAGACTTAATAACGGTGAAATAGACATATTCATTCCTCTTACAAAAACTGAAGAGAGAGAAAATCAATATTATTTCGGTGAAGAAGTATTTGCGATAGAACAAATTCTAGTATGTGTTGATGAAAAGTTTGAAACTTTATATGATGATGAAGAAACAATGAATGGAAAAAATATATTCACAGTAACATATAGTGGATATTTGCAATCATTTGAAGAATTTTTAAAAAGAAAAAATATATCCATGGAATATATTTTTAATGATGAAGAAACTATTGAACCAGTAATTGGAGATTATTATTTAACTAGTTCATTAAATTACATTGAAGGATTAAAGACAACAGCAGTAGTTGGGATGATTGATTCATATGTAATGTCAACAAATGAGAATAGTTACATTGTTACAGAAATAGATGAAGCGTTAAAGAAAATAAAAGAGAAAGATCCTTTAGTTTTATATTCTATGCATGATAAATATTATGAAGATACAATATTAGCACAAAGAGATTTTGAGATAGAACAACTGAATTTTAATAGTGTTTCTGACAATAATACAGTAGAGATAGCTGTTAATATAAACCAAAGACCCATATCATATATAAATGATGAAGGAAATTTGGATGGGATTGCAATAAAGTTAATAGAAGATTTTGCAATTACATACGATTTTAATATACTATATTTTATGTACGACACAAGTAAAAATACAAACGAAGAGATACGAGAGATATATAGTCAGTCAGATATAGTTCTTTCACAAACAGAAGACACAGAATTTAAAAATGAATATTTTGGAGTGACAGATCCATATTCTTCAATAAGTTTTGTAACATTAAAAGTAGAAGATACTATAATATCTGAAAATGAATTGGATAGTAAAATTGGAAAATTAGGTATATTGAATTATGATACTTTTGATGAGGAAGAAATACAAAAATATTTCAACCAATTCGAAATTGAGATATATACAGATATGTTTGAGGTTATTGAAAAATATAATAATGGAGAATTACAAGGAATAATAGCAACACAAGCAGAAGCAAATGCATTATTAGAATTAATAACAGTTAAAGATACACAAGTATATACTACATCATTAGAATTGCCAATTAGATTTTTTATAAATACGCAACTAGGAGAAAATTATATTTCTGTATACAACATAATGATAGAAAGAATAGATGAAGCATATATAAAACAATTAGAATTTGATCAAATTGAAGGTTTTCAAATATCTATGACGTTTTCGAAATTTATACAAGAATATATAGTTGAAATTATATTAATGATAATAATAGTTCTATTAATAATTGCCGTAATTGTCATATATATTAGGAATAAAAGGAAAAAAAGATTAATTGAAGCAACAAGTATAGACAAGTTAACAGGATTAGATTCATTAGCTATTTTTTATCAAAAAATGGAAAAATTATTAAAAAATGCTAAAGAAAATGAATATATAATAGTAACAATTGATATTGATTCTTTAAAAATAATAAAAGATACTTTTGGTGCAGAAAAAGTATCAAACATAATTAGAAGTGTTGCAATTCAGTTGAAAGAAAAATACCAAGATGAAAGTTTAGTTTGTAGAATTGAAAATGATGTGTTTATATTGGTTATAAAAAATGAGCAAACAGAATTAGAAAGAACTATAAAAGAACTCGCAATAGTATATGTTTCAGGAATAAGATTGGAATTGCCTAAAACATATAATATAAGTTTATCAATTGGGGGGTATATAGTATCAAATCCAACCGAACAAATAACAAAAATGATAGATTTTTCAACTATAGCTAGAATGGAAGGTAAAAAATCATATAAGAATACATTTAATATATTTGATAGAAAAATGAAAAAGAAATATGAAATTGAAAATAATATCGTAAGTACAATGAAGCAAGCAATGGAAGATAGAGAGTTTGTCGTAGTGTATCAACCAAAAGTAAATTTGAAAACAATGAAAATGGCAAGTGCAGAAGCGTTAGTTAGATGGATTGCAAAAGGTGAAAAAATGATATATCCAGATCAATTTATTCCGGTTTTTGAAAGAAATGGATTTATAACAGATTTAGATTATTATGTATTTGAAGAAGTTTGTAGAGTGTTAGATGTAAATAGAAATTTAGATATGCCAATAATAGCAGTAAATATCTCTGGAATAACCTTAATTGATGATATGACACCATTAAGAATGATAGAAATATTAAATAAATATAATTTAAAAACATCAGATATTCAAATTGAAATAACAGAAAGTGCGTTTGTTAAAGAAAAAGAAATGATAAGAGAAAAGTTTGACAAATTAAAAGAATTAGGATTTTCAGTAGCAATAGATGATTTTGGTGCAGGTATATCATCATTAAACAGATTAAATGATTTGAAAGCAGATGTTATAAAAATTGATAAAGGTTTCTTAGATAATCAAGAAGAAAGAGCAAATATTATTATTGAGTCAATAATAAAAATGGCAAACAGGTTAAAAATCAAAGTAGTAACAGAAGGGGTAGAAACAAAAGAGCAAGCGGAGCTATTAAAAAAGCTAGGCTGTAATGAAGCGCAAGGATATTATTTTGATAAACCATTACCACAAGAAACATTTTTAGAAAATATACAAAATGATAAAAAATATGAAATATAATAAATGCAAAAAAGAATAGTTAATATCTATTCTTTTTTTATATTATATAGTATCATATTTATTTTTTATCCATATTTTTATTTATATTTTTATCTATACTTTTGTCTACATTTTTATAATTACTTTTATTTTTACTTTTATTTTTATTTTTTTTATTTAATATAAAAGTACACACTATAAATAAAATAAGTATAAAATATATCAATAAAAATATATAATTCTGAGATGTATCATTGTTAGAATTAGAAGTGGAATTTACATCATCATTAGAAATATCTGAACCAGATTGTGGATTAATATTGTTGATATCTTGCGAATTTTCAGAAAAATCATTAGTATCAATTGGAATAGTATAATTTACAGGCGAATTAGCTAATAATGTTTGTAATTGTTCGGTTTGATATTTTTGTTGATTAATATATTCGTTCTCTTCAAATTCATTTCTCCTATAAACATTTAAGTAAAACGTTTTAGTTGTAAATTTATTAGGAGCAGTGACAGAAATTTCAATTAAATTATTACCAGTTTTTAATTCAGTAGGATTATTAATGGATACAGTTGAAGTGGTTAATTCAGGTATTGCTAAAATATTTATAAAATCTGTAGTAGAACTTACTTCAACATCGTAATTAGTAGTCATATTATCAAAATTTGGATAAATCAGATAACCATCAATAGCTAAAGTTTCTAAATTTACATTAGAAGAATCTATATTATCTGTATTAGTAACATTAATAATGTATCTAGAACTAGATAACGTATCTTCTGAAATAACTTCAATTGTAATTATATTTAAGCCATTTACTAAGTTAGTATTTCCTGAAATGTTTACAGTTGTGTTTAGGTTTTCAGGTATAGCAGTAATATCAATATTATTTAAAATTTGATTTGTAGTAAGATAATATTCATAAACATCTGGTGAAAAGGTGGGAGATATACCTTCTTCGCTTAATCTCATAACTTGTAAATTTGAATTTGAACTATCTAAACTAACTGAATTATTATAATTTTCTGTTTGTACTTCTGAACTAATAGGTGTTTCCATATTGTGTTCTATTTCATTAGAGGCAGTTCCAATTAAAATAGTATGTGATTCATCTGAAATATTTAACATATTTCCGTTAATATCATAAAATTCACCTGTAATATAAATAATACTAGACCCATTATTTAAACCTTTAAAAGAAAAAGCGGGAAGAGAAGAAAGTTCAGTTTTTAAATTATTAAAATCGTTTACAGTCCAAGTGTAAATAATCTTATTATCAATATAATTAGAGTTTTCGACATTTTCTAAATATGATATTTTCGAATTATCAAAAAAGATATTAATAGTAAAAGAAGCTACAGAGTCATTAATAAATTGTAAATCAATATTAAAATCATCGTTAATTTCGATAATGTTTTTATCTAATGTGAAATTAAATTGTTCATTAGCTAAAGATATATTATCATTTTGAAAATTTATAAAAACATATATAGTTATACTCAAAAGTAATGTGAGAAAGATTTTAAATAAAGCATTAGTAATCTTGAAATTTTTAATATTTGATATATTTTTAATATTTAATCTCATAATATATAACTCCTTTTTATTGAGAAATAAGTTGTAATTCTAAAATATGTCTTTGAATGAGTAATGAATCAAGTGAAGATGGATTCTTTCCATTTTTAGATATATTTCCTGATATTAAGAATGAATTTGCTAATTTTTCTAGTTCTAGTATATGTCTTTGAAGAACAAGTAGGTCAATACTATCAATTTTACCATCACCATTTACATCACCATAAAGTATAACTGTATACTCAGATAAAAGGACATTTTCATTGGAATATATCTGTATTTTAGAGCCAGTACCGAGTTTTGAATCATCTGATAAAACATTACCATTATGATCTGAAAAGTGTACATTATAGTCTGTTGTTATCATTGTTTTTATAGCAGAGATACTCATATTATTGTGATTAAATCCAGATATTTGGCCATTACTTATTTTTAAAGTTTCATCAAATTGTAGTTCATCAGTAGTTAACTCAATAGTTACAAAGACTGGTAAAATTTTTGTAATATTTCCATCTACTGTTGTACAAGTTATATCAGTTTTACCATTAGCTAATGCTAGAATATTTCCATTTGAATCTATTGTTGCTATATCCTCATTAGAAGAGTTGAAAGTTACATTGGTATTTGAAGCATTACTTGGAACTATAGTAGCTTCCAATTTAAAAGAATCATTAATGTTTAAAGTTAAATTAGAAGTGTTTAATATTAAATCAGTAACCTTTGATATAACTGTAATATCTACACTTTTAGAAATGTTATTTTCCTCGGCTTTTACGGTTATTGTTGCATTTCCAGGATTTATAGCTAATATATTTCCGGATTGATCAATTGTTAAAATATTTGAATCACTAGTTGAAAAAACAACTTTATTATCACTAGCTTCTGCAGGTGTAATTTGAATATCTAATTGTGTGCTTTCACCAACATTTAGAGTAGTAGACTCTAAATTGATATTTATGTCTGTAATTTGTATATCAGGTAAATCGGTTAAGTATGATGAAAAAGCGAAACCAATTATACCGTTTTCTAAAATTACTTTATCCCATAAATCACCAGATTGAATTCCTTTTTTTATTCTAGTGAGTGAGTCTGTTTTTGTGACAGTTGTTATAACTTCAGAAGAAGTTGTTGGCTGTGTTCTAATATTTAAAGTATTTTCAACATTTGCAAATACTTCTGTATTGTCATTAACAAAATCACTAGGGTTAATATTTGGACTTTCTGTAGGAATATCAGGCATGTTATCATAAACAGGTATAGAGAAAGAGATATTGTTTTGTAATAAATTATTATTCGCAAAACCTTTATATATTGTGCTAGATTCACTATATGGAGCAAGTACATTTGTCATGTATTGATGCCAAAAAAGTGGTCCGCCAGAATTATCTACAACATGAAATTTTTGGAGATAAACTGTATCTTGTCCTAAATTAATATATGAAGAACCAATAAATATACTACCACCAGTAATTGATATTTCTTTACTATTCCAAGGTATTAAATATTTGGTTTGTGTTGCAGTAGAAGCACCGTTTCCATTTTTAGCATATTTTAATCCATTTAAAATTGCACCCATAGGCTCAGAAGAACTGGTAGCACCTATGTTATAGAAATTATATAAACCTTCATATCCAGATATGTTGCCAGAAATAGAGCTATGTGAAAGAAATGGACCAACTTCCTGTCTAATACGAGAGGCGAGGTGATATGCACTAACATTAGAGGTTTGAGCGGCTTTTTGAATTAATGATGAATATGTTGCATTTGTAGATATATTATTACCCCAAGCATCTAAATAACTTACAGAACGATTATAAAATTCAGTGCCATAAAGTATTTTTTCAATCCCATCGATACTACCTGTGGATGTATCATAGGATAATTCCTCAAATTGAAATATTCTAACTTCATTTAAAAAATTTCTAGGATCCATCGCATATTCGACTGCTTGACGAGAAGCATCAACCCAACCAGCATCAACTTCAATGTTGTATTCTCCAGGTGTAGTATTTTTCCATCTGTCAGAATATGATTTTGGCACTAAGTTTACACCAAATTTATTTTCATTATCTATAACATAATTCCAATCTAATCCAGTATAAATAGGAGTGAAAGACCATTCAGGATATTTTTTTTGAAGTTCATATAAATATGGTTGATAAGATTCAGGAAATGCTTCAATACCAATTTTTGTATCATTTGCATTACTTGAATGTATTAAAGTGAAATATATAGAAATACTAAAAGCAATAAGTGACAAAATTAAAATTAATAAAAATATTATTTTTTTTATATTAATATTTCGATTCATACAAACTCCTTTTAATTAATATTGTTAAGGAAAATATTATGGTATTTCAATAGCTTTAATTATTAACCTATAATCAGTGTAATTTACACAAGTAATTAAAGTTATTTCTCTAGTATTAGGTAATGTACTTTCTAAAACACTGGTATCAGAAGAGTGAACTTTAAAGATATCATAAATTTCATAAATGAAAGTTCCATTTGTATTATCAGATAAATATATTTCAGCTCCTATATTTAGTTTAGAAAGATTTTTAAACATATTAGGGCTAATGTAATTATGGCCAGCAATAGAGTAATTACCAACAGTGTTTGGTTCAGGTCCCCAAAATTTACTAACACAAATTTCGGAAGATGTTTCAGTATATTCTGATAATACGAGAGTTTCTAAAGAAATGGAAGGAATACTTAATTTGCAATCGACAGGATAACCTAAATATTCACTATCAATCAATTCATCAATAATCCTATTACTAGAATTTGAATTTATAGAATCAGAAATGTTTAATTGATTATCATAAGAATTATCTAAAAAATTTCCAAAGTATTCTTGAGATGAATTTACGTTTGTATTATTAATTACATCTGTTGGAATATTTAATTCACTATTTATTCTAGTTGCTAAATAATTAGAATCAGAGGAAATTGTTTTAATATTTGATTCTAAATACATATCATAAATAATATATATGGATAAAATTACGATACAAACAATTATTAGATAATTTAAAAGTATAAATCTATTTTTTTTAGTTTTAATTTTTAAATCTACATCTGTAATCATATGCTTACCTTTTTCTTGTAGTGAAGATTCATGTCTCGAATTAATATCTGGGTTTTTATTAAAAAAAGAATTCATATAAATACCAATAAAATATGTATATAGGTATTTGCAGAAAGTAAAGATTAAATAAATTTTAAATCCATACAAATAACTATATATAATTTATTCCCTTCTTTCTAAATCTTGTTGTTTTAAAATAACTTTAAATATGAAATATGATAATATTAAAATAAATAAAGATGGGATAAGATATGCGTAGATACTAACACCAGTTTTTGGTAGTTCAGTTGGTGTATTTTCAGGTTCAGTTATTGTAGTATCTGGAACTGTACTGTCAGGAGTTGTAGTATCAGGTAAAGTGGTTGGATCATCAACAACTGTTACATTAAAAGTATTTTCAGCAATCACAGCATCAGCATTATCTCTATCTATAATTTTAAATGTTAAAGAATAAGTTCCAGCAGCATTGAAAATACCTTCTAGATTTACATCTTTTACAACATTGACACCACCTAGTGAATCACCAGCAGCATCACCATATCCACTTTCTAAGATATTTACTTTATCACCAGCACTGTTTTGTGCATATAATATTGCAGTTCCACTTGATGTAGAAGTAGCCTCTACTAGTATTCTAGTATTTGAATATGGTTTTCCTAAACTAGATGTAATTGACAATTTCATATCTTTTGATAAATCAGCAATAACTTCACCTGTAAAAGATAAATCCATATTGTATGCTGAATAATTTGGTTCAATAACGATATCTTTAAGTATTGGTGTACCTATATCATCAAAAACTACAGAAGCATCACTATTACTTAGTCCTTCAGCCGTTATTGCAAATTCAGTAGGGACAGTAGTTATTAAATTATCTTTTGCTTTAAAAATAATTTGCATAGAATTTTTTGGTGATGTTCCACCTGTTGAATCGAAGAAGAATACTCTAACACGAGTACCATTATCATCAAAAGTTCCACCATCTGTACTAACAAAATCGAATAAAGCATTGTCATAAGCAAAGTCTAGTGTGTATGCACCCATGTTTTGACCAAAATCAACAGTTAAAGTGACATTTTCACCAGGTTTAATATTAGAAGAAGAAAGATCAGTTGTCATAGTTGTAAGTGGAGCAGCGTGTGAAGTAACATTAAAGAGTAGGAATAGCATTAAGATACAAATGCTAAAAATGTACAATAGTTTTTTAATAAAATTTTTCATAAAACCTCCTTTTATATATTCTTATTATGGTTTAAAAATTTAAAAATATATCAAGATAAATTTGGAAAAAATTGAGTTGACAACAGAAAAAAATATATATACAATAAAATTGTTAAATATATGATTAAAAGAATATAAGTAGTTAAATTGGAAATATAAATTATGATATAGAATAATATAAAAATAAATGAGTGAAAAATTTAAAAATAAAAAAATAAAAAAATAATAAAATAATAAAATAATAAAACAACAAAAATATTTAAATAATAAAGAATAAATTACTTGAATATAATGTATTGAGAATATATGATTTGCATGAGATAAAGTATAAAGTGGGAGTTATAGAAAAATGTAAATTATAAAATATAGATATAAGAATTATAAATATAAATTATACTTATATAAGAAAGTGGGAAGAATGAAAATAGTATTAGTAAATGGTAGTCCGAATGAAAAAGGATGTACATATACAGCTTTAAAAGAAATTGAAAAAATATTAAATGAAAATAATGTAGATACTGAAATATTTTGGATAGGAAATAAACCATTATCAGGATGTATTGGTTGTAAGGCTTGTATTAAAACAGGTAAATGCTTTATAGATGATTCAGTAAATGTTTTTTTACAAAAAGCAGAAGAAACAGATGGGTACATATTTGGATCTCCTGTTCATTTTGCAGCAACATCAGGAAGTATATCTTCTTTTATGGATAGAGTTTTCTTTAAAAGAAAACATATATTTTCTAATAAATTAGCAGCAAGTATAACAACATGTAGAAGGGCAGGAGGAACATCTTCATTAGATGAAATTAATAAATATTTTGCGATAAGTAACATGCCAATCGTTTCTTCGTCATACTGGAATATTGTATATGGAAATACACCAGAAGAAATAAAAAGAGATGAAGAAGGAATGCAAACAATGAGACACTTAGGTCATAATATGGCATGGTTGTTAAAATGTATAGATGCAGGGAAAAAAGCTAATATTGCATTTCCTAAAAAAGAAAATCCAATAACAACCAATTATATTAGGTAAATAATTGTGTATATAAAAAAGAAAAATGAATTGATAAAAAATAATAAATTAATATGAAGGAGTAAATGGATATTTAAAACAAATATTCATAATAGATATATGAATAATAAAAAAGTAGGTGTATTTGATTCAGGAATAGGTGGAGTAACTGTATTAAATGAAATTATTAAAATATTACCAAATGAAGATTATATATATTATAGTGATTCTAAAAATATTCCGTATGGAGATAAAAGTAAAGATAGAATAATAGAAATATGTGAACAAAATGTAAAATATTTAATGAATGAAGGTGCAAAAATAATAGTTATAGCATGTAATACTGCAAGTGCAGAAGCGGTTAAGTATTTAAGAAATAAATTTTCAAATATAAATTTTGTAGCGATTGAACCAGCATATAAGATGGTATATGATTTTGCATATGAAGATGAAACATTAATAATGGCTACAAAGGGGACTTTAGAAAGTGAGAAATTCGCAGAACTATTTGAAAAATACAATAATAATAAAACCAATATGGTTTCTTGTATTGGATTGGCCGACGTTATAGAAAATGGAACAAAAAAAGAGATTTTAGAAAATTTAACAAATAACATTGGGAAATATAAAGGGCGTATCAAAAATGTTGTATTAGGATGTACACATTATCCATTAATAAAAGAAGAAATAAAAGAAGTATTAGGAGATGTAGAATTCTTCGAAGGATCAAAGAGGTTAGCGATACATTTAAAAGATGTTTTACAAAGAAAAAATATGTTAGAATCAAATAGTGGAGATGTCAAATTTAAAGATTCAAGTGATTTAAAAGAAAAAGAAGAAAGATTTTTTAAATTACTAAGAAAATAAAAAATATAAAATATGAAAAAATAAAAATAGAAGTGGAGTACATATGAAAATATTAAAAAATGAGTTGAAAAATGAATTGAAAATACGTGTAGAACAAGATTTTCCTATTGATGGAATAGAATTTATAGATATAACACCATTAATAATGGACAAAGATTTATTCCAAGAAATAATAAATAAATTTTTAGAAGATATAAAAAATAAAAATTTAGAATTAGACTATATACTTGCACCAGAAGCGAGAGGATTCGTATTAGGAAGTGTTATAGCAAAAGAATTAGGAATTGGATTTATACCAGTAAGAAAAAAAGGTAAATTACCACCATCAGTTGTTGAGGCTGAAATAGAATATGTTAAAGAATATGGGAAAGATTATTTAGAATTACCAAAACTATATAAAGATAAATATGAGGGAAAAAAAATATATATAATTGATGATATTTACGCAACAGGTAACACTATTAAGGCTATTAAAGAAAAAGTCCAAAATATAGGAGGACAAGTTATCGGAGAAGGTGTAATTATTAATATTAAAGAATTAAATGATAATAAAGAAATATATTCAATACTAGATGTAGAAGAAGATATATAAATAAAAAAAGTTAATAACAAAGAGAAGTATACATAATTACAAAAAAACATTGACAAAGTATATTTTATATGGTATAGTATATAAAGATTTAATTTTCCAAATAATTTCAATTGAGATTATTATTAAATCAAAGATATAATAGATAAGTAAAAAAAAATGTCTGTCTGGTCTCGTTCATATATTCATAACTACAAAAAATTAAAATTTAAACACTCCCCAAATTTATTTATCTATTGTATTCAAAGGGTTGTAACCCTTAAAACCACCAATTACTTGGTGGTTTTTTTATTTTTAAATTATTTTTAAATTATTTTCCTATTTTCGTTTGATTCTAAAATTTTTAAGAATTAATGATTAAATAGAATTTAAAGCTATATTTATCATATTATTTAGACCTAATTGTCGTTGTTCAGGTGTAGCAATTTCTTTTATAAATTTAGAGTCAACAACACTCATTAAACATGCAGCTTTTTTATTAAGCAATTTTGCTATATAGAATAAAGCAAATGCTTCCATTTCAGCAGCATAAGGATTAAAGTCCTTTGGAATTCTTTCTAAAAACTTATTAACATCGGTCATATATACATCAAAAGCATCTGTTGTTACAGTATTACCTTTAAATATTTTTATACCTAAATTTTCAGCAGATTTTTCTATGACACTGTTTAATGATTTATCTGCACTAGCTATGTGGCAATCATCATTATTTAAAGAAAGTGCAAAAGTACTTTCGGTAAAAACATTTTCAGAAAGAACAATATCAAATAATTTTAAATCTTCTTTATATCCTCCACAAGATCCTATTCGTATAATTGTATCAACATTATAACATTTAAATAATTCATAAAAATAAATACCAGCACTTGGCATTCCCATTCCATGAGCCATAACAGTTATTTCTTTCCCTTTATATTTTCCAGTATATGCGAACATTCCTCTAACTGAATTTATTAATTTGGCATTTTCTAAAAAATTTTCAGCAATATATTTAGCTCTTAAAGGGTCTCCTGGCATTATTACTGTTTTTGATATTTCACCTAATTTAGCTTCATTATGTGGTGTAGACATACATACCTCCTAATTTGAAATTTATATATTTTTTATTTATATATGTTATAGTATATCATAAAAATTTAAAATTAAGATACAAAATAAAAATATATAATAAAAATATATAAATAAATATTTTATGGATTAAATTTAAGATTTATAATAAAAAATATGTAAAATGTTGAAAAAAATATATAAATATGATAAAATAACAGTAGATTAAAAAAAAACCGCTTTTGGCGTGGGGAATTTTTAGTCTTTTTTTAGTTATTAAGGAGGAATTTATGAATACAAAATATATATTTGTAACAGGAGGAGTGGTATCTGGATTAGGTAAAGGGATTACTGCAGCTTCTTTAGGTAGATTATTAAAAAATAGAGGATATAGTGTTACGATACAAAAATTAGATCCATATATAAATGTAGACCCAGGAACAATGAATCCATATGAACATGGAGAGGTTTTTGTTACAGATGATGGTGCTGAAACAGATTTAGATTTAGGACATTATGAAAGATTTATTGATGAAAATTTAACAAAAATATCAAGTGTAACAATGGGAAAAGTTTATCAAAATGTAATTGAAAAAGAAAGAAGAGGAGATTACTTAGGTAAAACAGTTCAAGTAATACCACATATAACTAATGAAATAAAAGAAAAAATATATGGTTTTGAAGGAACAGAAACAGATATAGTTATAACAGAAGTTGGAGGAACAGTTGGTGATATTGAAGGTCTATCAATAATTGAAGCAATAAGACAAGTAGGATTAGAAAAAAATCCTGAAGACGTCCTATATGTACATGTAACGTTATTACCATATATATTTGGTTCAAATGAAATAAAATCAAAACCAACACAACATTCTGTAAAAGAATTACAAAGTTTAGGTATAAAACCAAATGTATTAGTTTGTAGAACAGAACAAGATATTCCTGAAAATATAAAAGAAAAATTAGCTTTATTTTGTAATGTGAGGAAAACAAGTGTTATACAAAATAGAACAGCTGATAATCTTTATGCTGTACCATTAATGCTTGAAGAAGAAGGATTAGCTAGAGAAGCTTGTAATCATTTAAGATTAGAAAAATATGTACCAAATAATACTAAATGGGAAGAAATGATAAATAATGTTAGAAATATAGAAGCAGATAAGTTAGTTAATATAGCTATAGTAGGAAAATATGTTGAATTAGAAGATGCGTATTTATCAGTTACAGAAAGCTTATATCATGCAGGATTTAAAAATGGAGTAAAAGTAAAAGTTCATTTTGTTAATTCGGAAAATATAACTAGTGAAAACGTTAAAGAACAATTTGCTAGTATAGATGGTATAGTAGTTCCTGGAGGATTTGGTACAAGAGGAATTGAAGGGAAAATAGAAACAATAAGATATGCAAGAGAAAATAAAGTTCCGTTTTTAGGGATTTGTTTAGGAATGCAAATGGCTGTTGTTGAATTCTGTAGAAATGTATTAGGATTAAAAGATGCTCATTCAGCAGAATTAGACGAAAATACAACAAACCCAGTAATTCATATAATGGAAGAGCAAAAAGATGTAAGTAAAAAGGGTGGAACTATGAGGTTAGGTGCATATCCATGTATACTGAAAAAAGATTCATTAGCTGAAAAAGTATATGGAGAGTCAGAAATATCTGAAAGACATAGACATAGATATGAATTTAATAATACTTATAAGGAAAAAGTAGAAGCAGCAGGGATGAGTATTTCAGGAACATCACCAAGTGGAAATTTAGTAGAAATAGTTGAAATTAAAGAACATCCGTATTTTATTGCTGGACAATTCCATCCAGAATTAAAATCAAGACCAAACAATGCATCACCACTTTTTGTAGGATTAGTAGAAGCTACTATGAAGAATAAAAAATAAAAAAATAAATTTAGAAAAAGCTATTGTGAAAAAATTAATAAAAAATAAAAACATTTTAAATTGAAAGATAAAATCTTGATATATTTAAGATGTTTTTTGTGATATATACGAAAATAATAAATACTAATATATAATATTGAGAAACATAGTAGGAAATAGTCTAGACATATATTAAAAAAGAATATATAATGTGATCACTTTAAAATATAACTATGTTATGAACATTGAAACATTTTGTTTTTTAATAAGATTTTCAATATTTTAAGTATTTTTAATCTAGTTAATTAATTCAATTAATTTTAAGAGTTAATTTAAATAATCATAAAATTTAATTCAAACAATTTTAAATCAGTAATTATTT
>CAYJIP010000015.1:0-34808 GCA_964370265.1 uncultured Clostridium sp.
GATGAGCTATATCTTTAAATTCTCCGTTTGGAGTTTTTCTACTTGGCATAGCTATGAATAATCCATTTTGACTTTCGATAACTTTAATATCGTGTACTGCGAATTCATTATCAAATGTCACAGAGGCAACAGCTTTCATTCTGTTCTCTGAATTAACTTTTCTTAAACGTACGTCTGTAATTTGCATGTGTGTGCACCCACTTTCTTTTTGTTTAATTATACTTGAACAAGTCTGTTTTATTCCCGTATACTTATATTATACCACACCAAATTTTTTTTTCCTTCTTTTTTTACAAATTTTAGCAACTTTTTATCTTTTTTTTATATTTTAAAATACTTTTTAATTTATTTTGTTAGTTTTCACCTATGATTCTAATATATTTTTCTCTTGAAAACCTTGAAATTTTTTCAAATACATTATATAATTCACCTATTGATTAAAAGGAGTGAACAGAATGCCTAATATAACTAGTATTCAGAAATATAAAAATGTACATATGATAGGAATTGGTGGTGTAAGCATGAGCGGAATTGCAGCAATTCTTATCAACTGGGGATTTAATATAACAGGATCAGATCTAAATGATTCAGATTCTATTAAAACATTAATAGAAAAAGGAGCCAAAATTACAATAGGACACAATTTGGAACACATTGCAAATTGTGATATTGTAATTTATTCAGCTGCAGTTAAATCAACTGACCCTGAAATGCAAAAAGCAAAAGAACTTAATATACCAACTATTGAAAGAGCTGATTTTTTAGGAGACTTAACTAGATGTTATACAAATTCAATTTGTGTATCTGGAACTCACGGAAAAACAACTACTACATCTATGCTTTCATTATGCTTCATTGAAGGATTAAAAGATCCTACTATTCAAGTAGGTGCTTATTTAAAAAATATTGACGGAAACTATCTTGTTGGAAATAGTGAAACTTTTATTATAGAGGCTTGCGAATATGTAGAAAGCTTTTTAAAATTTTCACCAAAAGCTGAAATAATCTTAAATATAGATAATGATCATTTAGATTATTTCAAAACTTTTGATAATATCAAATTAGCTTTCAAAAAATATATAGAATTATTACCTACTGATGGATTATTAGTAATAAATGGTGATGATACTCATTGTATAGAATTATCGAAACATACACAATCAACTATAATTACTTATGGAATTAATAATTTGAATTCTACTTTTACAGCACAAAATATAGCTTTTGATAATGATGGTTTTTCTAGTTTCGATTTATATTACAATAACAAACTTTTAGAAAAAATTGAATTACGAGTTCCCGGATACCATAATATTTATAATGCTTTGGCAAGTATTGCTTTATCTCATTCTTATGGTATCAATATAAAAGATATAAAAAATGGATTGTTAAAATTCACTGGAGCTAATAGAAGATTTGAATTCAAAGGAAAAATAAATAATTCAGTTAGTATCTATGATGATTATGCACATCATCCAACAGAAATAGAAGCTACAGCAAAAGCTTTAGAAAATAAGAATTTCAACAATTCTTGGATTGTTTTCCAACCACATACATATAGTAGAACATTTAATTTATTAAACGAATTTGCAGATTCATTATCTACTTTTGATAATATTATTTTACTAGATATTTATGCTGCAAGAGAAACAAATACATATAACATTTCTTCTAAAGATTTAGAATTAAAACTTAAAGAAATTGGAAAAGATGTTAAATATATACCAGATTTTGATGAATGTGTTTCATATATCAAAAACAATATTAAGGATAATGATATAATCTTAACACTTGGTGCTGGTACTGTTACAAATATTGGTCCTATGCTAATTGGATAAAATATTTAAATTACAGTTTACTCATAATAATTTACAACTTGTAACTTAAAGTTACAAAAATAAAAATAAAACAAGTTATCTCTTTTGATATTAACTTGTTTTATTTTTATTTTAACTCTTTCTTGACTCTTTCTTGACTCTTTATTCACTCATTATATTACATCACTTATCATACTTCTAAGTTTATTTTCTGTTATTTGTCCTCTTACAACTTGATCTATATTTCCATCTCTATCTATAATCATGGTTGTTGGCAAAGCATATATTTGATATGTACGTGAAGCCTCTCCACTCTCATCAAAATATACTGGAAATGTATATTCACCTTTTACTATAAATTCTTTTACTTTTTCTACTGTTTCAGTTATGGGATCTGTCATATTAAGCATTATAAAATTAACATCGTCGCCCATTTCTTTATACACTTCGTCAAATTCTGGTAATTCTGCTTCACACGGTGGACACCATGATGCCCAAAAATTTATTACTATCGGTTTTCCATATAAACTAGAAAGCTTAACTTCTTCACCATCATAATTTGTAATTATTATATCTGTTGCTGGTGTTTTATTATTTTCACTATTATTTGATAATTCATTTTCCAATATTGTATTTCCAAAATCATTTCTTATTTCATCATATAAAATCACAGCACCTGCTATTACTCCTATAAACAAAATTAAAATTATAATTAGAATTATTTTTTTAACCATTTTATTCATTATAAACCTCCATCTCAACATAGATTAATCATATATTAGTTTTTTATTTTTCTTTTGTATCAATATCTTTAAAAACTAAGTTTCAACAATATTGATTGCATCAGGCCTGTAATCATTAATACACCTACCATAATTAATAATATTCCTGATATTTTATTAATTATATTGTAATGTTTTTTTATAAAATCAAACGTACTTTTCATTCTATCTAATAATACCGCACATAATATAAATGGTATTCCTAATCCAATTGAATATGCTAATAATAGTGTCATTCCTTGTAGTGTAGATCCAGTTTGTGTTGCTAAAGTCAATGCAGCTCCTAAAAATGCTCCAACACACGGCGTCCATCCTATTGAAAATATCATACCGAATAAAATTGATTTTATAAAATTAATTTTTCCTAACTTTACTTTGAATTTTTTAGTTCCACTTAACAATTTAATTTTTATTATACCAACATAATTAATTCCAAGAATTATAACAATTGTTCCTGTCACTATATTTATCATCATTTGGTATTCATTAAAAAAACTTCCAATTGTTCCAGAAAAAGCTCCTAATATTATAAATACTATAGAAAAACCTATTACAAATCCAATAGAATTTTTAATAATACTAAACTTCTGCTTTTCATGGCTTTTTTCTCCTGATAAATATGAAACATATATAGGTATCATTGGTAATAAACATGGAGAGATAAATGTTATTATTCCTTCTAAAAATAATAGTAAATATTCCATCACAACCTCCTATTTCTATTTTTCATTATATATCTACAAAATTTTTTTTTCAATATTTTATTATAAAAAGAGTGAATATTTAATTATAATATTCACTCTTTAATAATATTCAACTATTTAATTTTACTAATAGCAAGTCCATCTCCAACTTCTATTATTTCTGTCTCTAAATTTGGATTTTCACTTACATCTTTAATGTACTCTCTTAAATTTCTTACAGCAGTTCTATGTTTATGCTCATTATATTCACCTAACACATAACCTTTATATAAAATATTGTCTGCAAATATTATTCCCTCTTCTTTTATTAATCTTAATGACTCTTTTAAGAAAAATGGATATTTCCCCTTTGCTGCATCTATAAATACAGCATCATATTTATCCATTAAGGTTGGTAATATTTCTACAGCATCACCTTCATATAGTTTAATTTTATCATTATATCCAATTTTAGCAATGTTTGCTTTAGCTTCTTCTATTCTCCCTAAATTTCTTTCAATCGTATCTACCACCACATTTTCATCTAATATTTCAACAAATCTTATTGCTGAATATCCCACAGCGGCTCCAATCTCTAATATTCTTTTAGGCTTATATTCAATTAAATATTTTCTAATAACATCTAATGTATCATCCATTATTATTGGAACTTTATTTTCTAAAGCTTCTTGTTTTATATCTTCAATTATTTTATCTTTCATAATATCCATCTTCTTTTTCCTCACTTATATTTTTAACTTTTGTTTGGTTTAAATTTTGTTTCAATATTTCTTCAAATATCTTTTCTAATTTTTTAATCTCTTTAGTCTCTGGATTTCGACTCAAAAACTCTTTTACTGATAACTCAATATTATTATCATTTTTCTGCAAAGTTCTTTTTAAGGAATGTTTCAATAATTCACTTTGACGTTTTTTTATTGCTATCCTTTTTTTATCTTCTAATATAGTTTCTTTTAATGCATTTTTCATTTTTTCATATGATACTGGAAAAGCTTTCCCACTTATTTGAGCAAAACTCCCTATAACATCTAAATTTCGCAAATTAGGATTACATTTAAAAAATTCTAAATATGCTTCTTCTTCTGGCATACGTTTTAGCAATAAACTTAACTCTGTTTGATATTTTGCAAATTTTGCAAATTTTTTTCTATCTATAAAATTACTTGTATTTCGAATTAATTCATTTGAATTTACTGTCCCATCTTTTTTAATAGTTCTCATCCTTCTATTGTTTCTTACTGTTTTATATTTTAATTCTTTACTCACAATTTCCACCTTAATTATCTTTCTTCGTCTCTGTTCTTTGTTTTTTCAGCACATCTTTGCTTTATTCGTTTATTACAAACTTGTAGCATTTCTTCAATTGAAAAGTCCAAATATCTACTTTTATTTTGCGAAATCTTAATAATGATATCTTTTTTCAATGCTTCAGGATATCGATCGAAAAGTTTTTGAAATGCTTGTGTCGTAGATTCATTTTTAAAATTTATACTTTCACTTAATAACGATATATATGGTCTTATTTCAAACTCACTTTTTGTTTCCGCTTGTAAACTTGCATAATTAATCGCAACAGATGCTCTACCTATTCTTTTTTTAGGTATTATATCTTTTTTAGACATAAACTCACTTCTTTCTTATTTTATTAATTATTTTTATATTTAATAATTACATATTATTTATTCCCTAACATTGTATAAAATTCAGGAAATCTTATATAAAATCTCCTGAATTTCTCTTTAGTATTTAACTAATTATTTATTTTTATTTTCTCTTTCTCTAACTTTACTATCTAGAGTTTTCTTTCTTAATCTAATATTCATTGGTGTTACTTCAACTAATTCATCATCTTGAATAAATTCAATAGCTTTTTCTAATGACATAACGATTGGTGGTGTTAATCTTAAAGCTTCATCGGCTCCTGATGATCTCGTATTTGTTAATTGTTTTTCTTTACATACATTTATAACTAAATCTTCTGATCTACCATTTAATCCAACTATCATACCTTCATATACTTCAACACCAGCTCCGATAAATAAATCACCTTTATCTTGTGCATTATATAATCCGTAAGTTACCGATTTTCCTTTTTCAAATGCTATTATAGTTCCTCTTACACGTGATATTACTTCACCTTTAAATGGTTCATAGCTATCAAATATAGAGTTCATTGTTCCTTCACCTTTTGTATCAGTTAAGAATTCTGTTCTATATCCTATAATTCCTCTTGCTGGAATTTTAAATTCTATTTTAGTATGTCCTATTTCAGCAGGTTCCATGTTAGTCATTTCACCTTTTCTTTTTCCTAGTTTTTCAATAACTGTTCCTACTGCATCATCTGGTACATTTACAAGTAAACGTTCCATCGGTTCTGATTTTACACCTTCTATATCTTTTATAACAACTTTAGGTCTTGAAACTAATAATTCAAATCCTTCTCTTCTCATGTTCTCGATTAAAACTGATAAGTGTAATTCTCCTCTACCAAAAACTTCAAATGAATCTGCTGAATCTGTTTCTTTTACTCTTAAAGATACATTTCTTTCTAATTCTTTAAATAATCTATCTCTAATATGTCTTGAAGTAATATATTTACCTTCTTTACCAGCAAATGGTCCGTTATTTACACTAAATGTCATACAAACTGTTGGTTCATCTATGTCAACAAATGGTATTTTTTCTGGATTATTAAAATCACATATTGTATCACCTATATTAATATCAGGTAATCCAGCTAATTCTATTATATCTCCAGCTTTAGCTTCTTCAACTTCTACTTTGTTTAATCCAACATGTGTATATATTTTAACTATTCTTCCTTGAGTTACTTTTTCTTCTTTACCACAAATTGAAACTGGCATTCCTACTTTAAGAACTCCTCTTTCAATTCTACCAACTGATATTCTTCCTACATAATCATCATAATCAATATTTGAAACCAACATTTGCGCTGGTCCTTCTTCATCACAAGCAGGTGCTTCAATTATATCTATAATTGTTTCAAATAAACAATTTAAATCTGTTGTTTCATCTGCTAAATCCATTTTAGCTATACCATTTTTAGCTGATGCATATACAACTGGGAAATCTAATTGTTCATCTGTTGCATCTAATTCTATAAATAATTCTAATACTTGATCAACAACTTTTTCTGGTATAGATCCAGGTCTATCTATTTTATTTATTACTACTATTGGTTTTAATCCTAGTGCTAATGATTTTTTTAATACTTCTCTTGTTTGAGGCATCGCACCTTCAAAAGCATCTACTAATAATAAAACTCCGTCAACTGTTTTTAAAACTCTTTCTACTTCTCCACCAAAATCAGCATGTCCTGGTGTATCAACTATGTTTATTTTTATGTCGTTATACATTACAGATGTATTTTTTGCAAGGATTGTAATTCCTCTTTCTTTTTCAATGTCATTTGAGTCCATTATTCTTTCGTCAATTTGTTCATTGTCTCTAAAAACACTACTTTGCTTTAATAATCCATCAACTAATGTTGTTTTACCATGGTCAACGTGAGCTATAATTGCTATGTTTCTTAATTTTTGATTATTCATTTTCTACCTCTTTTTTATTAATTTGTTTTTATACCGTTGCTTACCATTATTTCCATTTAAAAGGGTAATATACGGCAATAACTAAGACGTTTTTCATTGTTTTTTGAAAAACGTCTATCTCTCTTAAAAACTACTATAAATTATACAATATTTTATGTAATTTGTCAAACTATGTTTACCTTCAATTTTTTTACATTTATTTTGTTAGTTCTAATACTTTTTTCATTATTACCTCTGTTGCTTTTTCAACTGATTCTTTATCTTTAACATCATAATCCTTGAAATCAAGTGGCTCACCGTATGTAATAACAACTTGTTCCCATTTTTTCATACCACCTGTTATTCCTACTGGTATTACTCTAGCACCAGATTTAAGTGAAAAGAATGCTGCTCCACCTTTTACTTTTTCCCCTTTTTCCAAACCATTTCTTGTTCCTTCTGGGAATATAGCTATACAATCACCTTTTTTTAATCCTTTTAAGACTTCTTTTAAAGCTCCTATATCTTTTGAATCTCTTTTTACATAAATTCCATTAAATATTATACCTAAAAAACCAAAAAAAGGATTTTTACCTAATTCTTCTTTTGCGATAAATCTTATATTTCTTTTTGCTGTTGCTACAATTAAAGGTGGATCAACATAATTTCTATGGTTTCCACAAAATATTAATGGTTCTCCTTTAGGTACATTTTTCAAACCTTTTATTTTAGCTTTATATACTATTTTACAATATATATATATTCCTCCTCTTACAAAAAATCTTGCAATTATTTTAAAAAAGTTCTTTATTTTTTCCATCTTATTTTCCTCCGCTTCTTACATTTTCAATAATATCAATTATTTTTTCTACAACTTGTTCTATACTCAAGTTACTTGAATCTAGATATATTGCGTCTTCTGCCTGCATTAATGGTGATAGTTCTCTTTCTGTTTCTAACTTATGTCTTTCTACAATTGAATTATATACTTCTTCATATGTACATTCAATTCCTTTTGTTTTGTTTTGTTTATATCTTCTTTTAGCTCTTTCTTCAAAAGATGCATCTAAATATATTTTAACATCTGCATCTGGAAATACTGTTATTCCTATATCTCTACCTTCCATTATCAAATCTTGTGAATCACCCATTTTTCTTTGCATTGGTGTCATTTTTTCTCTAACACATTTTAAAGCAGCATATATTGCAACATTAGCATCTACTATTGGAGTTCTAATTTCAGTTGAAACATCTTTTCCTTCCAAATATACTTTTTGTATTCCATTTTCTTTTTTTAATTCTATTGATATATTTTCTAATACACATTCTATGCTTTCAATATCTGTATTTTTTATCTTATTTTGAATACATTTTAATGCAACACATCTATACATTGCTCCAGTATCTATATTTACTAACCCTAATTTATCTGCTATTAATTTTGTTATCGTTCCTTTTCCAGATCCTGCTGGTCCGTCAATTGCTACAATAAAAGACATTACTTATCCCCTTTCTGTGGTACATATATATTTTTAGCTACTACTTTTAAATCTACAACATTCATAGCTGTTAACTTTTCTATCTCATTTTTTGCTTTTTCTTTCAAATCATTTAACCCGTCAACAACATTAAACCCATATACTATTGTTACTTCCATATATAACTTTACACCTTCACCATAATTTTCTACTCTTGTTTTTAATATTTTATATATAGCTTCTGTTTCTTCTGCTAAATGTATTAATATCTGTCTGAAAACAGCATCAGATATTGTGTAATTACCTAAGTAACTAAATGTCGGTCTAATTATTGATTTCTCAGCTATATATGGTTCTTGGCCTTTTCCTTTAGATTTGAAAATTTGTAATGGATCTAATAAAAATCCTGAAAAATCTTTTTTAATTGCAAAAGTTGGTACTGGTATAACATGCTTACCTTCTGTCATTCTTATTGTTTTAGCTGTTTTCATCTCTTCTGGTGTTGCTATATCAGTTATATATGTTGTATCTGATATTTCTGGAAGTCCTAAGTTTGCAGCTATTTTTTGTACCATACCATCAGATGTCCCTAATAGTAGTATACTTTCTGGTTTGTATTTTTTTAAAGCTTTAGATATAACATCTCTTTCAGCTTGTGAATAAAATAAAGCTCTTTTAACTGTTGCAACTTTAGTTGATGCTTTTTTTGCTGATTCTCCAGCAACAACTTGATTTCCTGAAATTAATAACCCATCATCAATTATGTATTTTACATTTTTCTCTCTTGCTACCATTTGCGCCCTATAACTTTTTCCAGTCCCAGATGGACCTACAAAAGCATATACCTTTATTTTGTTTAAAGATGGTAACAAATCTTTTATCTCATTAAATATCATTTATTTTCTCCTTTGAATATTATATTTTATTCCTTAGACTATTTTACTTTTTATTCTTATTTTTTATTTATTCTATTTGTATATTACTATATCATATATTTTATACTATTTCTAATAAAAGAATATATTCATTGATTATTCTATGTTATTTATTTTTTGTTTTTATTTATCTAGGTTTTTTCTTCTTAACTGTCCACATGCTGCATCTATATCTGAACCTAATTCTCTTCTTATTGTTGCAACTATTCCATGATCATTTAAATAATCTCTAAACTTCATTATATTTTCATTACTTGATTTTGTATAATCTCCATTTTCTATTTTATTGATTGGAATTAAATTAACATGTGCATTCATTCCTCTAATTAATTTTATCAATCTCTTAGCATCTTCTAAATTATCATTATTATCTTTAGCTAAAGCATATTCAAATGATATCCTTCTATTTGTTACACTTAAATAATCTCTACATGCTTTTATCAATTCTTCTATTGGATATTTTTTATTTACTGGCATCATAGCACTTCTATTTTCATTTGTAGTACTATGAAGTGATATTGATAATGTACACGGTATTTTTTCCTCTGCTAATTGATATATTTTAGGTACTAACCCACTTGTTGATATACTAATATGTCTTGCTCCAATATTTAATCCTTTAGGGTGGTTTATTGTTCTTACAGATGTTATTACATTATCATAATTATCTAGTGGTTCTCCTATCCCCATATATACAACATTTGATATTCTTTCACCCGTATCTTGTTCTACTGCTATTAACTGTTCTACAATTTCTCCTGATGTTAAATTTCTTATAAAAGCAACTCCTGTTGATGCACAAAACTTACATCCCATTTTACAACCAATTTGTGTTGAAACACAAATTGTATTCCCATGCTTATATCTCATTAATACTGTTTCTATCGCATTACCATCTAATAAATCAAACAAATATTTTATTGTTCCATCTTTTGATTCAAACTTTCCTATTATTTCAAAATTACATATATCATAATTATTCTTTAGTTTTTCTCTTAAATCTAAAGATAAATTTGTCATATCATCAAAGGACTTCACTTTGTCTTGATGTATCCATTTAAATATTTGTTCTGCTCTAAATGGCTTTTCTCCTATTATTTTTAATTCTTCTTTTAATTCTTCAAAATTAAAATCCTTGATATTTTTTAATTTATTTTTTTCCATAATTTATTTTACATTCCTTATTTTATTTTAACAATTCTATTGTACCAAGATTTAAGGTTGTTTGCAACTTTTTAAGAGAAAATCAAGATAGAAAAAAATATATATTAAAGCATAAAGCGAGAAACATTTTGTTTCTCGCTTTATTGAGGAATATAGGTAATTATCCTATATTTACTACTGTGTATAATGTTTATCTTCTTAAACACTATATTTTTGCTTTTTTTAATACATGGATTACTAATCACTGTTAGCCTTATAAGTGTATTAAGCTTATACATATCTTAAATATGATCCATTTTGTAGTAAGCATCCTCATTTCCACTATAAACCTAGTGGTTGTAGAATGGTAGGATTTGAACCTACACTTGACTATTATGTCTGTTCTTCCATTAAACTACATTCATTTATATTTTTTCTTATTATATACTATTCCTCACTTACTGTCAAATTTCCAGAAAGCATACATTATTCAATCTGTTTTTAATATATACAATTACTCTTCTGGTATAACTATTTTTTTTATATCTGGTCTTTTTATTTTAAATAAATTATCAATATCATTTAAATATTTTAAATTTTTATTAAAAAACAATATTCTTATACTTCTAAATATTTTATCAATATTATTTTCTTTTCTAACTACCAGACTCAATTCATTTTTTTTCATATTTATCACTCAATCTAAATATATATTCTTGGTACTCTTTTCCCTATCGAACACATCACTTCATATGTTATTGTATCTAAATGTTCTGCTATTTCTATAATATGATTTTTATCTTTTATTACTTCAACACTGTCATGTAGCTTAACATTATCATCTACTTTCACAAATAACATATCCATACAAATATTACCAACAATCTTATATTTTGCATTATTTATATATACATATCTCCCTGTATTTTTTCTAATTATTCCATCCGCATACCCTATTGGTATAATTGCAATTCTTTCAATTTCTTCTTCTACTTTGTAATCAGCTTCATACCCTATAATCTCACCTTTTTTTAATTCATGTATCTGTATTACTTCACTTTTTAATGAAAATGTACTCTTTAATTCTTCTCTAAATTCATCATCTAGTAATCCATACATATTTATTCCCATTCGACATCCATTTATACTTTTTAGCTTCTTATATTTAACCATAGAATCACTTGCTGCAATATGCTTTATTTTAATTTCATCCATATTAACATCCTGTGTTAATATTTGAAATTTTTCTATCTGTGTTAAGTATTTTTGTTCATTTGAAGCTTCATATATATGTGTAAATATACCTTCTAATTCAAATTTAGCATTATTTATGTTATTAACTATGTAATCCATATCTTGTTTATTTGATATTCCTAATCGATTCATTCCAGTATTTAATTTTATATGGCATTTTATTTTATTTTTTATATTCTTAAGATTTTCGATTTCCTTATAATATTCAATACTTGTTATTGTGACTGTTATATTATTTTCTTCACACACATTCAAATATTGGTATGGTATATACCCTAAACATAGAATTGGTATTTCATCAATTTCTTTTCTTATTTCTAATGCTTCATCAAGTGTCGCTGTTGCTAAGTAGTTGGCACCAGCTTCTATTATAGCTTTTATACTTTGAATCCCTTGATGTGAATACGAATCGGCTTTTACTACTCCAAAATAGTATTCATATGCCTCTTCATTTTTTTCATTCATCTTTTTTATTGTTTTTTTGATATTTTCTTTTATATTTAATGTATTTATTTCTACAAAAGTATTTCTATAAAAATCCATTTTTTCCTCTTTTCTCTTATTAATTTTATGCTTTATTTAGTTTTTGTTTTATTAGATAATTTATAGATTATATATGAAATTTTCTAATAACTGTTTCTTTCATTGCTCTTGCTGTTAAAATTAACGTTGTTAAAAAATTAATTATAGATATTGATACAGCGACTATTCCTAAAACTTTAAATTCTACTATATTATTAGTTAAATATCCAAGAGGCAACATGCTAAGTATTATAATTATCAATTGATAAATTGCATATCTGATAAACCTTTTTCTAGAAACTATTGTAAGTACAAACATTGTTATATTAGCAATTATAATTATTGAAGGTACTGCTATTTCTAAAGACCATTTACTAAATCCCATAGCATAATCCAGATATATATTTAAAGCTGATATTGCTATTGTTTGTAGTAGTACATGACCTGCTATATTTATATTTTTCTTTATTGAATATACTACTGTTATCCATGTATAAATTATACCAGCATTCGCATACGCTGCCCATGGTATATTGGGTGTTGTTAATTTATTTATTAATATCAATAACAACATCACTATAATCGATGCTATCATTAAATATTTAATTATTTTATCACTAGTTCTAGCACTTATTTTCTTCGGATATATCATCTAACACCCCATTACTTTCTATTTCAACTCTGATTTTTTTTTCTAACAAAATATTATAAAATCTTTTTTCTATATTATTATCTTTCAAATTCGATGTAAATGTAAATACCATTTCATCATTAAATGTACAGCTTGAACATTTTATCTTTTCTACTGATTCTGGCGCTATTAGCATCAAAAAACTTTTAATATATTTTTGATAATTTCCTATTATACCAACTCTTCCTATATTTGAATATGTTGTTGTTGTATATTTTCTTATTTGAATATAACTTAATCTAACAAATAGTTTTTTCAATATTAACGGTGTGACTTTTATAAATGGATTTGTACCAATTTTTACATTTGTAGACATAGTTTTTAAAATTTCTTCTTTTTCTAATTTACTAACAAATTCTTTTTGAACAAATTTTATTATTTCTTCAAATTTGTTCATTCCCTCTTTATTCATATCTGCTTCTACTGTTATGTATGAAAAAAAGTTAGATAATGTTTTTGAATTGAAATATTTTTTTAAATTTACCGGTATACATATTTTAATATGTTTGTCTGATTTGTATTTCAAGTAGTTTTCTAAATATATTGCATAAATCAAAACAGAAGTCATATACTGTGTTACTGTCACACCTTGTTTTTTCGCTTCCCTTTTTATATCATCTACATTAATCATCTGATGTATAGCACTAATTGCCCCTAATCGTATTCTTTTGCCTTTTAATAAGTGCGCTTTATTAGGTTTATCAGATGTTTTTACATCTTTCTCGTAATTTTGTATGTAACTATCTTCTGTATCAAATTCTTCAATTTTTCTCATTCTTCTTAATTCGTCATTCAAAACATCTGGATACATATACTCTAAATATGTATATATTATTTCTTTAAAAAATGTTATACCACTATTTCCATCTGTTAAGGAATGAAATATATCAATATTTATTTTGTTCTCAAAATATGTTACTTTAAACAAATATCCATTGTTTATTCTCGGATCTATATATTTACATGGATAATCTTTTTCTTGTTCTATTATTATTTTTTTATCATTTTGTTCAAAATAGTACCAAAAAAAACCTTCTATCATTTTAACATTAAATGATTTATATTTAATTAATGCACTTTTAACTGATTTTTCTAGTACTATTGGATTTATCGTTTCATTTAAAATCACTGAAAATCTAAATACTGTACTATATCTTTTCCCTCCTGCTATTGGAAAAATTTTAGCTGAATTATCTAATTTTCTCCAAACTTGTGTATCTCTTTTTCTTCTCATAGGCCACTCACTTTCTTAATTGTTTATAGCTGTTATAAAATCCATATATCCTTCGTCTATTAGCTCTTTATCCCCTTTGTTCTCTATAAACCACACATGTGTTGCTCCTTGATATTCAAGTATTTCTACTTCACCACCAACACTATTAATATTTCTTTCTAATATTTCTACATCTGGATTTAATATATCATATGTTCCTGTCAGTATAGTTATTTTATTCAAACCTTCAAAATCCCCATTTATTGGACTTGACCAAACACTTTCTTTTTCATTCACACCAATATATGCAAGACCTGCTACTTGTAATAATTCTTTGTTCAATTGCGGATCTAATTCTTCTACTTCTTCTATTTTCGGATTGTCTAAAGCAATATCTAACCATGGTGAAATTAATATTGTTTCATACGGTCTTTTTATTCCCATTTCTTCAACCACTTGAGCAAGTGCTAATGCTATCCCTCCTCCTGCTGAATCTCCAATAAGTATTATCTCGACATCTTCCGGTATGTATTTTTCCACAAGTTCTTTATACAAGTCTGTTACCATTTTTTCTACATCTTTATCTGTATATTTAGGTGTTAATGGGTAATCTGGAAGTATTACTGTATTTCCTGTATCTCGAACTATCTTTTCTATTAATTTCCAGTGATCTATTGTAGCTTCTGATACATATGAACCTCCATGAAAATATATTATTACTTTTTCCTCTTTTGAAAGAGTATTATCTTCTTCAATATTTTCACTCAATATGTAATTATTACTACTGTCTACTTTTATGCTATCGTTTTCACTTATTTTATTAATATTATCACTAATATTGCCACTAATATTATTTTCATCTTCATCCAAGTCATTTGATACTACGTTTTCTTCATTAGATGATATAACATATATATTTCTACCCATAAACTCTCTTGTCTCAATTGTAATATCTCCAGAAATTTCCTCAGGTAGATTAGTAGATATATCAACTAATAGAAAATATGCTATTACCATTATTGAAAATAATAATATTACGAATATAGTTCCTTGTATAATTCTAAAAATTACTTTTTTCATTAAATTAAACTTCCCTTTTTTATTTCAATATTTTATTTATTAATATTTCAACATTTTATCATATTCCTATTACAAAAACAATAGATTGAACTGTTTGAAACCTAAGAAACTAGTGTTTTAGATTTTCTACCTATACTTATTCTCTATGTGCATCAATTTGACTTTTTTATGTAAATCATATATACTATTTATTGATAGACATGAATATTTGCTAGACATTTTAGGAGGACACATTATGAAAGCAGCAAAAAAATTAATTTTTACAGATCCAGAAGGAAAAATAATTAAAAATTTTGGTTATTTAGATTCTGATGGAAATTATGTAGAGCTAGGAGAAAACCTTATCTCTCCATTTCTATATTCAATAAATCACAACACTCAAACTAATATTTGTACAATCAAATTAGAAGACACTCACATTTATTCTACTAACTTTCAAACACCACCTATACCACCTGGATATTCTTTTGATAAATTTTCTTGGAATAACGGGTATACAATTAGTAGAATAAAAGATAATAGTACCTTTATATGGGTTCCTGTAGGTTGTTTATCTCCAAACGGAACACTAGATAATAGTACTTTTTCTGAAAAATTCGGGAGACGGAATAATGGAAAAACTTTAAAATACTCTGAAGATACTAAAACGGATGAATTTAAAAGAATATTTGAAAGTATATTAAAATATGGAGGTTTCTATATTTCAAAATATCCTTTATCTATTAATAAACTTACTGGTTTACCGTCTTGTAATAACTCATTGAAAAGTTTTTTCCCAAGGACATTTAATGACGCCAAAAGAACTGTAGAATCTTTTGAGAGAAACTCCAATGTTACCTCTCATTTACCTTTTGGAAGTCATTACGACTCTTTATTTGAGGTATTATACAAATTATTCGAATCTAATCCGGAAACTGATTATTCAAAAATATCTAAAGAATTTTCAAAAAAACATCCTATATTTAACATTTCTAATTTTGATAATGGGTACTTTGAATTAAGTCAAGAATATTTTTTGAAAGAATCTAATGATTGTAAGTTTTATATCGCAAGAGGTAAAAATCATATTAGTGATTCAGCTACTGAATTACCTGTATCTAAAACTGTTATTGATCGAACACCTGGTGTTGCATTAAAACAAAAATTTTATGTACGTTGTGTTTTAGCAATCACTTAACTCATTTAAGGCTGTAAAAATAATTTAAAAAGAAGTTTGATAATTCAAACTTCTTTTTATTTTACATTTTCTATTTTTCACATTATATATTTTAATTTATATTTTTTACATTATATATTTTAATTTATATTTTTTACATTATATATTTTGATTTATATTTTTTATATTATATATTTTAATTTATATTTTAATTTTAACTAAACAAACCTTTTTTCTTAATTGGTGGTTGTTCATTCATTGTCTTAGCTAATTGAGTTAATAATTCTCTTTGCTCTTTTGATAATTTTTTAGGTGTTTGAACAATAACTTCAAATATAAAATCTCCTTGTAGATTTGAATTTACTGCTTTAAATCCTTTTCCTCTAAGACCTATATTTGTTCCTGTTTGTGTTCCTTCCGAGATATTATATTTATATTTAGTTCCATCTACCATAGGTATTTCTAACTCAGCACCTAAAGCTGCTTGTGTCATTGTTACTGGAATTTTACAGTAGACATTATTTCCTTTTCTAGTATAAATACTATGTTTTTTAATTCTAGTAGTTATATATAAATCACCTTTTGCTCCACCCTTTTCACCAATCTCTCCTTCTCCTCGAAGTACTACTGTTTGGTTATCATCAATACCTGCAGGTATTTTCACAGTTATTTTAGGCTGTTTTTTTACTTTTCCTTTTCCTCTACAAGTTTCACAAGGTTCTTTTATTATTTCACCTGTTCCACCACATACGTTACAAGTTCTCCTTGTTTGCATTTGTCCAAGTATTGTATTTTGAATTTGTGTTACTTGACCAGTTCCATGACAAGTACCACATTTCGATACTGTTGTACCTTTTTTTGCACCAGTTCCATGACAAGTATCACAAGTATCGTTTCTAGTAATAGTTATTTCTTTTTCAATACCTGAAAACGCTTGTTCAAATGTTATTTCCATTGTTAAGTTTATATCTGCACCTTTTCGTGGTCCATTTTGTTTTTTGCTTGATGTTCTTCCACCAAAACCACCTCCAAAGATTGATGAAAATATGTCTCCCATATCTCCAAAATCTCCAAAGTCTCCAAATCCAGATGAATAATATCCGCTTTGACCTCCGCCGAAACCACCTTGACCTCCAAAACCTTGTGGTCCATTATGTCCAAATTGATCATACATTCTTCGTTTTTGAGAATCTGACAGATTTTCATAAGCTTCATTTACTTCTTTAAATTTGACTTCAGCTTCTTGCTTATTATTCATATTTGCATCAGGATGATATTGTTTTGCAAGTTTTCTATATGCTTTTTTTAATTCATCATCTGTTGCATTTTTATTAACACCAAGAACTTCATAATAGTCTCTTTTACCAGCCATAGCTTTCTCCTATTTCTATTTTAAAATAGGTCTAAGAGTTTTAGTTTTCTCCTAGACCCTTTATATTATTTATTATCGTCTTCTACTTTATATTCTGCATCATGAACTGTTCCATCATTAGCTTCTTCTGTTGTTGTTTCAGCATTAGCTTCTTCATTTACATTTTTGTATAATTTTTCACTCATTTCATAGAATACTTTTGTTAATTTTTCAGTAGCTTCTTTAATTGTTTCAGTGTTGTTAGTTTCTAAAGCTTTTTTAGTTGCTTCTATTTCAGTTTCAACTTTAGCTTTTTCTTCTCCACTTATTTTATCACCTAATTCTGATAATGTTTTTTCACTGTTATATAATAAGCTTTCTGCATTATTTTTAACTTCGATTTCTTCTTTTTTCTTTTTGTCTTCTTCAGCGTGAGCTTCTGCATCTTTAACAGCTTTATCAATATCTTCATCTGTTAAATTAGTAGATGCTGTTATTGATACATTTTGAGTATTTCCTGTTGCAGTATCTTTAGCAGACACATGTACTATACCATTTGCATCTATATCAAATGTTACTTCTATTTGTGGAACTCCTCTTGGTGCTGCTGGTATTCCTGTTAATTGGAATCTTCCTAATGTTTTATTGTATGTTGCCATTTCTCTTTCACCTTGTAATACGTGAATTTCAACCGATGTTTGACCATCTGCTGCTGTAGAGAATACTTGTGACTTTTTAGTTGGTATTGTTGTATTTCTTTCGATTAATTTTGTAAACACACCACCATAAGTTTCAATACCTAATGATAATGGAGTTACATCTAATAATACTAAGTCTTTAACATCTCCTGATAATACTCCACCTTGAATTGCAGCTCCAATAGCAACACATTCATCTGGATTTATACCTTTATCAGCATCTTTTCCTGTTATTCTTTTAACAGCTTCTTGAACTGCTGGCACTCTTGTAGATCCACCAACTAATAATACTTTATGAATATCATTTGCAGTTAATCCGGCATCTTTAATTGCTTGGTTAACTGGTCCTGCTGTAGCTTCAACTAAATCTCTAATTAATTCTTCAAATTTAGCTCTTGTTAAGTTTATATCTAAATGTTTTGGTCCTGTTGAATCAGCTGTAATAAATGGTAAGTTTATTTGTGTTTGTTGAACACCTGATAATTCTATTTTAGCTTTTTCTGCTGCTTCTTTTAATCTTTGCATAGCCATTTTATCATTTTTCAAATCTATTCCGTTAGATTTTTTGAATTCAGATACTAAATGATTTATTATTGCTTCATCAAAGTCATCTCCACCTAATTTTGTATTACCATTTGTAGATAAAACTTCAAATACACCATCTCCAATATCAAGTATTGAAACGTCAAATGTTCCTCCACCTAAATCGTATATTAATATTTTTTGTTCATGTTCTTTATCCATACCATAAGCAAGTGCTGCTGCTGTTGGTTCATTTATAATTCTTAATACTTCTAAACCAGCTATTTTACCAGCATCTTTAGTTGCTTGTCTTTGACTATCACTGAAATATGCTGGAACTGTAATAACTGCTTGAGTTACTTTTTGTCCTAAATAATTTTCAGCATCAGCTTTTAATTTTTGTAATACCATTGCTGATATTTCTTGTGGAGAGAATTTATCTCCATCAATATCAACTTTAGCATCTGTTCCCATTTTTCTTTTTATTGATATTACTGTGTTATCTGGATTTGTAACAGCTTGACGTTTAGCTATTTGTCCTACTAATCTTTCTCCATTTTGTGAAAAAGCTACTACAGATGGAGTTGTTCTATTTCCTTCTGCATTTGGTATTACTACAGCTTCTCCCCCTTCCATTACAGATACACATGAATTTGTTGTTCCTAAATCGATTCCTATAATTTTTCCCATTATATGACTTCCTTTCTTTTAATAACTTTCTGCGGACCTAAGTTATTATTTATATATTTATTTTAATTTTTTATTTTATATTTCATCAAATGAATCTCCGCTATAAATTTTCATTTGAAGGTTAATAACTATTTTTCTTTTAATTCGTTTTTATTTCTAATTTTTTTATCTATTTTTCTAATATTGTTTTAAATTAATTAGCTACAACAACCATAGAGTGTCTTATAACTTTATTTCCAATTTTATAACCTTTTCTATATTCTTCAGCTATTTCTTTTGTTCCTAATTCTGGATTACTTATACTACTCACAGCTTCATGTAATTCAGGATCAAAAGTTGTTCCTACTGTTTCTATTTCTTCAACACCTTTAGCTTTTAAAACATCTCTAAATTGTTTTAAAACTAATTCAACACCTTGTTTATAATTTTCATCTTGTGTTTCTACTTTTACAGCATTTTCTAAATTGTCTACTATAGGAAGTAATACTTCAATTATATCTCCAACTATTGAATTATATAATGATTCTCTTTCTTTACTACTTCTCTTTTTAAAATTTTCAAATTCTGCTAATATTCTTTTATATCTGTCCTGAACATCATCAAAATCTGATTTAGGTACCATATTTTTTGATTCTACAGTATCATTTACTTCTGTTTCCTCTACATTGTTTTTTTCTTTTTCACTCATGTTTTACCTCTTTCTATATTTTTATTCATAATCTTTCATTTTTTTATTTATATATTTCATTACTGAAATAACTTTTGAGTAATCCATTCTTTTTGGTCCAATAATTCCTATTGTTCCCATATCTTTTCCAGCTACTTTATGTTTAAAAGTTACTACACTAAAATCCTTTAGTTCTTCTTTTTCATTTTCTTCACCTATGTATACATTAATATCTTCTGCAAATCCTGAGTTTAACATATCACTTACAACTTCTTTAGTATCTAATATATTAACAAAGTTTTTAGCTACTTCCAAACTATTAAATTCTGGTAAGTCAAACGATTTATTTGTTCCTTCTAAATATATCTTTTCTTCTTCCAATATTTTTTTTATTTGTTCTATTATTGGTTTAATTACTTTTATACTATATGTCATTTCATCATAAATATATTCTTCTAATGGTCTATCTATTGTTTCTATTGGTTGACCTTTTAATTTATTGTTAAATATGTAATTCATATTTTGAACTTGCTTTTCTGTTATATCTTCATCAAATTTTATAATTGTTTCTTTTACTAATCCTGTGTCTGTTAATATAACTGCCATTAACATTCTTGTTCCTAATAATAAGAATTTTATTTCTTCAATTATTTGATTAGTCGTTTTTGGACCAATTAAAAGTGTAGTGTAATGTGTTATCTCGGATATAGTATTTGCTGTGATTTTTGTTAAATCTTCTATTTCATTGATTTTCGTTTCTAATTTAGTACTTATATACTTAATTTCTTCTAGACTAATATTATCATCTTTGATTAATTCATCCACATAATATCTGTATCCTTTAGCAGAAGGTATTCTTCCACTTGATGTATGTGTTTTATCCAAATATCCTTTTTTTTCAAGTTCAGACATTTCATTTCTAATTGTTGCACTACTACAATCTAATCCGCAAGAATTTAATAAAGCATTAGAACTAACTGGCTCTGCTGTATTTATATATTCTTCAATAATTGCTTGTAATATTCTTTTTTTTCTATTATCTAACAATTCATCACCTCTTTTAGCAATCTATATTATTGTTTGCTAACTGGACTTATTTTATACTATAAATTAGCACTTGTCAATATTAAGTGCTAATTTTATTTGTGAATTTTTTGTGAACAACAAATATCTACGTATATCTATATATTTTCTGTGTATACTATTAAAAATTACTTTGAAAGGATGATAATATGGATAGACCAGAATATATTTTAGATGAACTCACAAAAGGAATTAAAATGGGAATGGACTCAATCTCTACTATAAGTGAGGAGGTTTGTGATAAAAAATTAAAGCAAGAACTTGCTTCTCAATACTCTGCGTATAATGATATATTAAATGATATTGATTTAGAATTACAAAAATATGATAAATTCCCTAAAGAATTAAATCCTATGCAAAAAGCTATAGGTTGGATGAGTATAAAATGGAATACTTTAGATAATAAAAGTGATTCCAAGATAGCTCAAATGTTACTACAAGGAATGAACATGGGAATTATTGAAGGCAGAAAATTAGCTAATTCTAATCCAAACCCCGATGGAAATATACACAATATCCTTAATACTTTTGTTTCATTTCAAGAAAACAGTGTTGAACAGTTAAAAAAATATTTATAAAATATTGTACTTTTAAAAACATCTAATGATTTCACGAAACTTATATACAACAAATAAACATCAATTATATATTAAATTGATGTTTATTTATTTGCATTTTTATTCATTAACAATCTTTTTTATTCTATTTTCAATTATTTTTTCATTATATACTTAATTCTTTTTTAAAATATTCCATTTTGCTTTTAAAATCTTCATATTTCCACTTTGAAAAAACATACTCCATATTTTTAGATTCAACTTCTTTTTCTAAATCTGATATTTTCATATATTTAAGTTCATCTACTTCTCCATCATTTAAAGAAAATTCGTCTAAGCCAAGATTAGTAATTGTATAATATTCATGTGAAAAATGATTAGACTTAATTCCATCAAACCTCATTACCTCTATTTCAGTAACTGTATCTTCTGTTACTTTTAAACCAATTTCTTCATATACTTCTCGTACTAATCCTTCAATTACAGTTTCACCTGAATCAACATGTCCTCCCGTTTTAGCCCACATTCCTGGATTTGTTTTTTTATTCATTGCTCTTTTTTGTAATAATATTTCTTTATTTTCATTAAATATCCAAATATTAGCATGTCTATGATACAAACTTTCTTCATGTGCTTTTTCTCTTGTTTCAACTCTACCAGTCAAATTGTTATTTTTATCTACTATATCTAAATATTCCATTTAATACCTCTCTATCACTTTAGTTAAATCTTACTAATTTCTCTACATCTTTTCGTTTTGTTTTTTCTGGTTTCTCATCTGGATATCCATATACAATTACAGCTGCTACAGTTTCTTCTTCCGGTAATTCAGCTACTTCTGTAATTATATTATCATCTATAACACCAAATATACATGTACCAACACCTTTTGCATGTGCTGCCAAACAGAATGTTTGACATGCTATTCCTGCATCAAACATTTCCCATTCATTACCTTTTTCTGTTATATATTCTGGTGAACTTGGATCAAACTTTCCACTCTTACCTTTTACATAACTTAAAATAGCAACACCTTTTGCATTTTCTAATGTCTTAACATTATACGTAAAACCTTTAACACCTTTTTCTGCTATTTTTTTTATTTTGTTTTCATTATCAATAAATGTATATCTTGCAATTTGGTAATTTGCCCATGATGGTGCATATTTTGCTATTTCTACTATTTCTGTTAACAATTCATGACTTACTTTTTCTTCCTTATATTTTCTTACACTTCTTCTTTCTACTATCATATCTATTGCATCCATATTAATTCTCCTTTTAATCTTTTATTTTATATTTCTATATTTTAAACAACTATTCCAAAATATATTAAAACAATTATTCCTAAAACTATTCTATACCATCCAAATACTTCAAAATCATTTTTCTTAATATATTTCATTAAGAATTTTATAGCAAATATTGATACAACAAATGCTACTACCATACCAATTACTAATGTTATTATTTCTGCTGTTGTAAATGCTAATCCAAATTTTAATAATTTAAATACACTTGCAGCTAACATTGTTGGTACCGCCATAAAGAATGTAAATTCCGCTGCTGCTACTCTTGATACTCCTAATATTAGAGCTCCTATTATTGTAGCTCCTGATCTTGATGTACCTGGTATCATTGCTAACACTTGAAATATCCCTATTAAAAAAGCCGTTTTATATGTAATCTTTTCGATCGCATCTACTTTTGGATTCCTTTTTTTATTCCATCTTTCTACTATTATAAATAATATACCATATATTATTAACATAGCTGCAATAATTATTGGTGTCCCAAAATATGTTTCTAAGTAATCGTCTAAAAATATTCCTATTGCTGATGGTAAACAAGCTACTACTATTTTAAACCACAATTCAAATGTTTCTTTTTTTATTATAATTTTACTTTTTGCTTTTAATTTTAAGTCTTCATCTTTTTTATCATTCTTATCATTTATTTTATTTTTATCATTTCCACTAAATTTAAAAGGAAACATTTTATTCCAAAAAGTTCCTATAACAGCAAGTATTGCTCCTAATTGTATAACAACAAAAAACATTTCTTTAAATTCTTCACTTGCGTTTAATGGCATTATTGCATCAAATAACAACATATGTCCTGTACTACTAATTGGTAACCATTCTGTTATCCCTTCTATTATCCCTAATAATACTACCTTTAGTATTTCTATTATATCCATTTTTCCTCCTATTTACTTTTCTTTTGCTCATAATTACATCAATGGTGCAAATATCCTAGCTATTATACCATATATTTTAAAGAAAATATTATCTTTTTTAAGATTTTCTGTAGTAACAATATGACTTTTTTGTAATGTTCTTTGAAAATCATTTTCTATATCATATATATTTGTATTATTATATATATATGTTGCACATTCAAAATGATGATACAAGCTTCTATAATCTAAATTTATTGTTCCAACAACTGCTTGTATATTATCACTTACAAATATTTTTGCATGTACAAATCCTTCTGTATATTCATAAATTTCTACTCCACTTTTAATCAAATCCATATAATATGTTCTTGCTATCGCATATACTATTTTTTTATCTGGTATGTGTGGTAATAATATTTTTACATCAACACCACGTTCTGCTGCAAATTTAAGTGCTGAAATTGTTTCATTATCTAATATCAAATACGGAGACATTATATGTACATATTCTACTGCTGTATTTAATATATTCAAATATATTTTTTGTCCTAATCTATGTTTGTCTGTTGGTGTATCTCCATATGGCAATATATATCCATCTGATTTTATTTTTTCAGTTTGATGCAAATATTTATTAAAATCTGCTTTTTCGTATATATTCCACATTTGTAAAAACATGAGTATAAAAGTATCAATTGCTTCTCCTTTAATCATAATAGCAGTATCTTTCCAATGACCATTTACAACTTTTTTATTTATATATTCATCTGCTAAATTAATTCCACCTGTAAATACTGTTTTTCCATCAATAATTAATATCTTTCTATGATCTCTGTTATTATAATGTGTTGATACAAAGGGTGTTAATGGTGCAAATATTTTACATTTTATTCCTAACTTAGCTAATTTTTTAGGATAATTGCTTGGCAATGTATAAAAAGAACATGTTCCATCATAAATTATTCTGATATCAACACCTTGTTTAGCTTTTTCTGCTAATATTGCTAATATCTTCCCCCACATATATCCCTCTTCTATTATAAAGTATTCTAAAAAAATGTATTTTTCCGCTTTTTTTAACTGTTTTATCATTTCTTCAAATTTCTCTTCACCTAGTGCAAAATATTTAATAGAACTATTCTTATATACTGGGTAATTAAAATATTTCATTGTATATTTAGCTACATTATGTATTTGCTTATCTCTACTTTTTATTTCAAAACTCACATTTTCATCTTGTTTTAAATATCTAGTTTCACTTAATATTTTATTTATCTTTTTATTTACTTTTCCATAACCAATATCATTTTTAATGTATACATACAATGGTACTCCTATAAATGGTACCAACATTATTAATAAAATCCATAACATATTCAATTCTAATTGATCTGTTTTATTTATAATATTAATTACTATAACCGCTGACAAAAATGACATGAACATCCATATCCAATCACTATATTCCTGAAAAGAATTAAATAACATTAATATCACTATTATCTGAGCTAAAAATAAAATTGTTATTATTCCCATTCTTCCAAATAATGCATTTAAAAATCCATGTTTTGTTTTATTTAATAACAGTACTTTTTCTTCATTATGTCTGTCTGATTTTATAAAACTACTAAATAGCAAAGATAACATTATAAAAGTATATATTCCATATCCTATATATATAATTCTGTTATCTATATTAACACTTATTTGTGGGTTATTAAGTACAAATATAACAAAAACAATTGCTATCAAAAACATTATAACCCCAATCACTCTACAAATTATTTTATTCATCTTATTCTCCTAATACATTCAAACTAAACTATTAGTAGTATACCTTATATTTTTATTCAATTCTAGTTTTATCTATATTTATTTTATTCTATTTTTTTCATCTTATAGATTATAGCTTTTTTACCACTTTACAAGGATTACCTACTGCCACAGAATTACTTGGTATATTTTTAACAACTACACTACCTGCTCCAATTACTACATTATCTCCTATAGTTACTCCTGGTAATACTTGTACATTTCCTCCAAACCACACATTATTACCCACTTTAATTGGATAAGCATATTCTAATCCTTTATTTCTTTCAATAAAATCTATTGGATGTCCTGCTGTATAAAAACCACAATTAGGGCCAATAAAAACATTATCTCCAAAAATTATTTTTGCTCCATCTAAAAATGTACATCCATGGTTAGCATAGAAGTTTTCTCCAACTTCTATGTTATATCCATAATCACACCAAAATGGACTTTGAATTCCTAATATACTCTTACTCTTACCTAATATTCTCTTAATCAACTCTATTCTTTCTTCATGTAATGATGGTTTTAACTGATTTAATTCAAAACACATATCTTTACATTTTGTTAATTCTTCTATCAAGTCTTCGTCATAATTACCATCATATATCATACCTAAATCTCTTTTTTGTTTTTCATTCATAACTTAAACTCCAATCTTTTTTTATTTTAAATTTATTTCAAACTTATTTAATATTTTAACATAAATTGATATAAAATATTAAATAAATTCATATAAATTTTATATAAACAAATAAGTAAAAAAATTGGTTCTTGCAAAATTTCATTTTGCTAAAAACCAATTTTCGAACCACTTTGTGTTTATTTAATTTTAACCTTTTTACACATGATTTAGTATTTAAAATTTCTTTATTAAAATTCAAAATTTAATATAAACTCTAATTTAAGCTTTGATATAATCACGGTTATAGCTATCAGTACTACTAATAAAGTACAGACCTAAAACCACGGTAGTCGTAACTATCTCTGCTTCTACAGTAGGACCTGTTACCTGCTGGACCGTTCGAATCACCGTTGAAGTAAAGACCTCCACGATCAACAGACGGAAAACTTGAATCAGAGCTTTTTTCTAATGTCCATTCTAATACATTTCCTGCTACATCATATATATTTAACACATTATTTGTTACATTACTTCCTCCTTGTATAGCCTCTATTGTTGCTCCTGTTGTCAATAACCAACTAGTATTTGATGTCTTGCTTTGATTTGTACCATCTGAAAAACTATCACCATCATCAGTTGAATATTTACCTTTTTTAATTGTATATAATGTATTATAATAATTTCCTATGCTTGTGCTATTAGATGTTAATATATTTTGTGGATCAGAACCTAAATTACCTGATACTTCCATAAATTTAAGTATTAAATCCCATTGAAATCCAAACATTAATGATGCGTTATATTTCCCTGATACACTTAATGTTTGTGCACGCTCTTGTGCTTCTCCTATTGTTACATAATTATATGGATATGCTCCTTCTTTTATTACTACTGATGTTAAAGCTGCTGAACTACTTGTTCTTAAAGTTTCTGTTCCTGCTTCATATCTTCCTACCCAAAATCCGTTATTATCATATATACTTTCTAGTACATCTTCTTTTATTGTATTATATTCAGCATGTGTATCTGTAAATGATGTCCTATAATCTGCTGTATATGTATGTATATCTGCTTCTATATTAGTATAATCAGTCTTTGAAGTTGCTGTTGTAAATATACTTTCTGGTACTGGAATCCATACATACTCATTTCCTGCTAAAGTCATTACTAAACCTTCTTGTATTTCATCTTCTGTTTCCTCTGTTGATAATACTCCTCCTTCAGGTAAAAATACCTCTGGTTTTGTTGAACCTGTTTCTATACTATCTGGTTTTTGTACTTCTATATCATATCCATCTATTGTTACTTTAATTGGATAATCATTGTCTGGTATGTCTAATGTACCTTCTGTAATCTTTCCACTTTCTGTCCCAGTTATTTCATCTGCTATTTCCCATAATTGTTCTAATAATCTTTCTTCATTTACTTTACCAAGATTATCATAACTTCCTAATATTGCAACATCTACTTGTTCCTTAGCTGCTGCTCTTGCTGTTTCTTCTGCTGCTTTTGTTGCTTGTGTTAATATTCCATTTTCTCCCGTTAACATTGCTATTGATACCCCTGCTAATATTAAAAGTACAATTATTGTTATTACTAAACTTATTAATGTAATACCTTTAGATTGTTTTGAAATTTGATTTGTTTTTTCTTTCATTTTTTCTCCCTTTCTTTCGTATTTTTTGTTTTGTCTTCATCTTTTTATTTTTTACTTTTTTGTCTTTATCATTGCTCGTTTTGATAAATATATATATATTACTCACATCTTAATATTATATATTTTCTCTAAAGATATTAAGTTTTCAATGTTCATTACATATATTTATCTTACACAAGTATTATATCTCTAATATTTTTTTATTACAATATTTTATATTATTTTTTTATACTTTTTATTTTTAGTTATATAGCATTCTATTTTCATTCTCTTAATATTTTTCCTATACTACTTTATGGCTAAACTATTCTTATCCATTTAGGATAACTTCCTTGTTTTTTGTGTGGTTTGCATTATAATATAGTTTTTTATGCTTGTAGCTAGAGTAAAAATAAGACTAAAACTCGTTTAATACTAGTTTTAGTCTTATTTTCAGTTATTACATTATTATAGTTTCCTATTTTTTTTATTCGCAATACGATATTCACCTGTTAAATAATTAATATTAACATTTTCTTGGCGATTAAAAATATACTGATTCATTGAAAAACTTTTACCTTGGTCATGAATTGATGCTACTTCTATATGGACTCCTTCTGGTATTAAATTACTCCGTACATATATTGGTATCACCCTATATATTACAGCTTTTTTAGTTTTTTCAATATATTTTCTTATTATATTTTCAGTCAAAATCATTTCTTCATTTAATAACCGGGTTCCAACAAATAAATTATGCTTTTTATTATCCCCTTCAAATATATATGATATGCAATGACATCTATTGTATATTTGAATAGCTTCTAACTCGTTTTTCTGCCATCCTTGGAGTTTTATATGAGTTATTGACTTTCTTTTACTTTTTTTCATCTTATTTATTTTTCTTAATGTTACTTTTCCAGTAGCTCCATTACATCGACCATATTTGTCCATGCCATAATAAATGTTTTTTATAAATAACCTTCTAAATGTATTAAATTCTTTTCCTGTAAATGTTGACTTGTTTTTATTTAATATAATTTTGTTTTGCTTGCTAGTACTTCTTAAAACACTTTTCCGAATATTTTTTTTAATCTTTTCAATTTGCTTTTTCTTAATATATACACTAATTATTTTTAACGAAATTAATATGATACATATACTAATTACTGTCATAACAATAACAATACTATTTTCACTCCAAAACTGATTTAATACTCCTAAAATTCTTTCTATCATAATGTTCTCCTCAATTGTCTTAATATAATGTAATCCTTTCCTGTTTTAATCTCTTTTAATTTTTAATTAAAAATTAATTTGTCTAATAAATTTATAACGACTATTTTACCATGTTTTTATGTTAATTTCAATATTTAACTTATTATTATTTAACTTTATTAATTGAATTTCCAACTTAAACTACAATAAAAAAATTAGAGTAGTTCTAATTTCTTAGACTATTCTAATTTTTTATTTTTTATTTTAATTTTTTTATTACACAAATAATTCACTTGGTATTTCTATTGCAAATAAATGTTGTCCATCTTCAGCTCTATAAGAATATTCTAAGTTAACTTTGTTTTCTCTAAAATATTCTAAATCTGGATTTGTTTTTGCTGCATTAACTAAAGTTGTTTTTTGTGTTTCTTTTGTTGCTTCATCAAATAATACAACTAATTCTTCATATGAATATCCAATTATAGTATAATTATATACTACTGTATCTCCATTTTTAACTAAAGCATTATCTAATCTTGTAACTTGATCTACCATCATAGGTGTAGATGAATTTAATTCATTAGTCATAGTTGTTAATTCTGATTCTAAATTATTTCCATTTAAAACTTCTAAAATTTTATCTGCATTTAATACAACCATCATAACACTGAATACAACTACTGCTGTTATTACAAAAACTGCTATTTTTACTCCTAAATTTGGTTTTTTAACTTCGTTTTCCATACTTTTCCCCTTTCAAAACATTCAAAACATTCAAAGCATACTATAACATATTAACTATTATTTAGCAATATAAATTTAATATTTGTCATATATTTTATCTTTTCTTATTGTTCTTAATAAATTTCCTTGCATTTTTCATTCCACCCACATCTTTAAACATTCTTTCATGTTTTTTAATCTCAATTTCTTTAGAATTAAGGCCTTCATAACTATTTTCATTTTTAATTTTCAAATAATTTATTAATCTTCTTTCTTCTAACTCACCTCTATTTATTGCATCCAATATTGCACACTGTTCTTCTACTGTGTGTGTACAATCTCTATATTTACAATTTAAAGCTAAATCTTCTATATCTGAAAAAGAATTCGACAAATCTACTTTATCTACACCAATTTCTCTCATTCCTGGTGTATCAATTACTACACCTCCAAATCTAGATTTATACATTTCTTTATTTGTTGTTGTATGTTTTCCTTTATTGGCTTTTCCAAGTTCTTGAGTTTTAATCTCATTATTTGTTATGTCATTAATTATTGTTGTTTTACCAACTCCTGATGATCCTATAAAAGCAGCTGTTATACCTGTTTTTAAATATTCCCCTATTTTTTCTATTGTTTCTTTATCAAACATACTTGTAACAATAGTATCTGAATACAAGGATACTCTTTCAACTTCTAACATACACTTTTCAACATTTTCACTTAAATCTGCTTTCGTTAATATTATTACAGGTTTAGCTTTACTATCCCATACTACTGCTAAATACCTTTCTAATCTATTTAAATTATAGTTGTTATCTAATGACATACATATAAAGATTATATCAATATTTACCGCTATTGCTTGCATTTGATTCGAGTCTGATATTGACTTTCTTTCAACAATACTTTTTCTTGTTAATATATTATGAATAATTAAATTTGAATCTTCATTTAATACTTTGACCATAACAAAATCCCCTACTGTTGGGTACATACTTTTTTCTTCTAATTCATATTGTAATTTACCTGATATTTCAGCTGGAAATATTCCATTATCAGTAACCACTTTGTATAACCCTTTATATTGAGCTATAACTCTTGCCAACTTATATTCTTTGTACATTGTAGATTCTATTTTATATCTTTCTGTTAAACCATATTCTTCTAATTTATTAATTGCATCCATCTTATCTTCTCTTTCTATTATAATTTGTATAATTATATCATAAAATCAATATCATGTACATGCTTATTATGTTTACTTTATTGACATTTTTTGTATTTTGTGTTATACTTTTATATGCAAATACTTTATTTTATTACACACCCTGTAGGGTGTCACAAGGAGGAACATGCTTAATGAAAGACACAAAATCACCCCTGAGAAGTACTAGCATTTCACGGAAAAAACATATTTTTATTAACAAAAATGGAGAAAGAACTTTTACATCTTTTCTTTCAACAATTTTGATATTAACTATATTTACATTTTTCTGTGGCCATTTATTAATTTCAGCAACTGATAGCCGTTCTGATTCAACTTCATCGTCAAGTGCTCAAAAACTTGACGTACTTGAAAATCCTATTTTACTTAAATATGAAAAATCAAGAAATACAGAACACCTAAAGTTGGTCAGTAGTATGACAACAACTATTGAATTTTTAAAAAATTCTTCTGTTGCACTAGACAAAGATACAGTTTCTGAGAATAATGAAATTGTAACTTCAGAAATTACTACTATGGCAAATTCAAATGAACAAGTAGAAACTATTGAAAATCAAGAACATCAAACTACAGATGAACTTCCGCAAAATTTAGGAAATTCAAATGTCACAAGTAGTCCTGTTGAACAAAATACTGATTTTGTTATACCAACAGATAATACTGTACCAATTTATGACATTGATTTAGCTCCTGAATATCAAATATATGCTTATGAAGTTTGTCAACAATATGGTTTGAATTATGAACTTTTTTTATCAATTATGTTTATTGAAAGTACATTTAATTTTAATGCAGTCAGTGGTTCAAATTATGGAGCATTCCAAATTAACTCTTGCCATTTTTCTACTCTTGAAAAAACATTGAATATAACTAATATATTAGATCCAAAATCAAATATATTAGCTGGTGCATATGTTTTATCACAAGCATTTGAAAACTGGAAAGATGAACCAAATCTTACTCAGCAACAAATATTCCTTGCTTCTTGCAATGAATATAACATGGGTGCAGGTGGATATACATCTTTCTTAAGAGATAGTGTACCTGGACAAGCAACTCATTTAGAATGGCATTATGGAGTTTATGTTATGAATGGTCTTCATTTATTACAAACAACGGGTTCTATAGACAGCTCTTGTAAAACTTCAACTCCGCTATTTTAAAAAAGAAAAGAAAAAGACATATAATTATGTCTTTTTCTTTTTTCTTTATTTTTTTATGTAAATCTAGCTTTTAACTAAATTTAATGATATAATATTATTATCGATTTTTATATTCCTATTTTAATCAAATTTTAAAATAGTACAAACATTTACATTTTGTAAAGGAGACACATTATGAATATTAACAAAGCACTAAACAAAGCAAAATCTTATGATTATCAACTTAAGAAGTATACACCGATTATTGAATCTATTACATCTTTTTTAGATTCTAATAATATATCTTCTTATAGGCTTACATCAGATTTAATTGGTAAAGAAGTTTGTCGGATAAAACCATATATTACATGCTCAACATTTAATAGAAATTTTTTTCTTGAAAAAGGTTTAATTTTAAAAGATGTTACTTCTGATTCTAATGTTATTTACCTTCAAACAGCTTCTGGCACATTATTTACTTTAGATTCAGTTTTAGATGATGATAAATGGATTTTAACATCTGAGCTTAAAGCTTATTTTGAACAAAAAAACTCACATTAGTGAGTTTTTTTCATTTGATTTATCATGTTATTATATTTCATTTATTCTATTTACTTTTATTTTACATATTTTCATTTTGAATATTTTCATTTTGAATATTTTCATTTTGAATATTTTCATTTTACTTTCACGTTACTTTTATATTCATACCTTATTTCATATATTATACATTATATATCTTTTTTAATGTTTTTCTTTCATATTTTTGTTTAGTCTTTGTTACAATTTCACCTTTTTTATTAAGCTTATAATTCAATTTAAATATAATATTAACTGTTATATATTGATAAATTGTTGAAGCAATTTGTCCTATTGCTGTACAATATGGACTACTTAATAATGATAACGCAAATCTTATTACACTAGATATTATTTTGTTACCAGTCATTCTAACTGGTGAATATTCTAGTTGTAAATAATTTGTTTTTAAATTTGTTATCGGGTATAACAAGAATGATACTGCTTCTAACATCAAAAATATTATTGTTATTCTCAAATTCAAATCATAAAAACTGTATAGTCCTATAAACATTATTCCTGTTGTTATCATTAAGAAAAATAATAGCCTATATGCATTCATTAGATGTTCTTTATAGTTGAATATTTTTTTGCTAATATCTATTTTTGATATTATACCTATACTCATTAAAGCATCCCATTGTGCATCTGTTATTAATGCAACAAAGTTAATTGCAAATGCGAACTCTGTTCCAAATTCTAATGCATTACTTAATCCAAAAAGAAATATTAAAAAATATGCTAAATTATTAAAGATCTCTAAAGATTCATATTTTATCCAAGCAATTATATTTAGTGTTAACTTGAATTTTTTAAATTGCTTTATCGTCACAAACAATGTATATATCGCAATACTAGTCAATGTTATCCCTATTATATACATATTTTCTTTAAATATTAGTGATGTAATTATTAGTATAACAAAATTCAACATATTTAATATTATGCAATATTTATTAGCTAATTTATTTTTATCTTCAAAATATAATTTTTCTAATACTAATACAAATATTAATTGAATATATAACTGTGTTATAACATATATTGCGAAATCCCTATATATCTCTACTTCCATATTCATAAATTGTATATATGAATCTATGTTTAATCCTATGCTAAAAAACACTATAAATCCAACTATTGCTCCTAAGATTATTCCTGATAAAACAGCACCTGATTTACCTTCTTTTTCCTTACATATATTTGCTCCTGTACCAAATACTGCTTTCAAAACGCACCATATAAATTGTATTGGATATGTTAATGTAAATACATTTATTAAATTCTTATCAACTATTATGCTTAGTGCAAACCACGATAATATTGGTATAATTGATAGAACGGCTGTATTTACGCTTATCCTTATTAGTCTTTTCATTTGTTCTCCTTAATTTCTTCTGTAGTTTATATTTTTTTACAACTTTTATTTCTTTATTATATTATAGTGATAATTCAAATTAATTGCAATAGTATTCTTAACAATTAATGTTTCCTATTTAAATATAAAAAAGGCGGAACCTTTCCACCTTTTCATTCTTATATTAATCATCATCTCCATCATCAGAATCATTATCATCATCTTGGTCATCTATGTCATCATTGTCATTATCATCATCTTGGTCATCTATATCATCATAATCATTGTCATCATCTTGGTCATCTATATCATCATAATCATTGTCATCATCTTGATCATCTATATCATCATTGTCATTATCATCATCTTGGTCATCTATATCATCATTGTCATTATCGTCATCGTCATCGTC
>CAYJIP010000016.1:0-8574 GCA_964370265.1 uncultured Clostridium sp.
AATTATATAAAGAAGTAGAAAAATTAGTAGAAGATGAAGATATATTAGAATATATTGAAAGAGAAGAAGATGATAAAAGAAAATATAATGATGCAATGAAAAATAACTATGATAGAGGATTAGATGAAGGAATAGAAAGAGGAATAAAAAAAGGGAAAGAAGAAGGAAGAATTGAAGGAATGCAACAAGAAAAATTAGAGATTGCAGAAAAGCTACTAAAAAACAATATGAGTATTGAGCAGATCACAGAGATTACAACTTTGTCAAAAAAACAAATATTAGAATTAAAAAGTAAAAATTCAATTTAAACAACAAGTAATTATTAAAGCTTAATTGTTAAGAAAATATTAGAAAAAATATATAACATATATTTTAAAGTAAATTAAAAATAAAATAACATAAACGAGTAAATATCAATATTAATATTAATTAGTATTGGTATTTTTATTTGAATTATTAAATTAATTTAATAAAATAGCTTGAAATTAAAGTAATAAAGAGATAATATTGTATTGTAATATAATATTGCAGAGGTAAATATATGGGAAAAGAAGTTGATTTTAGTAAATATAATTTTATAATATTTTCAGATGTTGACGGAACATTAAACTTAAAAGATGAAAGACTTCCACAAATTGTAGAATACATAGAAAAAAGCAGTGGGCTTTTTGTGCCTATAACAGGTAGAACAATAGGTGATATTAAAAATAAATTTATCAAAAACAATATAAAATTACCAGAAATAATAATTGGAGATAATGGTGGTGGAGTGTACCATACATTAGAATCTGAATTTTTAGAATTAAAAAAGTTAGATAATAGAATTGTCAAACAAATTTTACACTATTGTAAGGAACAAAACATATCTGAAAAATATATTAGATTTACAGATGGAGAAAGAATATATATATCAGATGATAGCGATGTAGTACAATATTATAAACAAAATAATACTGTGAAAATTTGCTCAGACATTAAAAAAGTGTTATTAGGAAAAGAAGATATAACAAAAATAACTTTAGTAGGTACAAAAGAAAATATGAAAGAAATTAATAGCAAATTACTAGGATTGCAACTTTGGGGACATGTTGATAAAACTAAATTTCCGATAAAAGAACAAAATAATTATAGGATTGATATTACAGGAAAAGAAATAAGTAAGGGAAATGCTGTTAAAAAAATTCACAGTATGGTCAAACCTTCTAAAGGATATATTGTTATAGGAAATGGGTATAATGATAAATCTATGTTTGAACAAGCAGTTGATGATAAAATGTTTGCTATAGTAATAGATTCAGAAGAAGAAAAAGAACTTATTAGTGAAATACAAGAATATTCGAAATTGAAGTGTGGAAAAGCACTTGTAGCAGAAGTTAATGAAAATTTAGCAAATGATTCTATAATGCACATGGCTAAATTCTTCAAAAAATCATTACAAAAGCATGATGATATTGATGCTCAAAAATAGAAAAATTTTAAAAGACATAAAATATTGAATAAATATTAATGTCTTTTTTGTTTTACATAAAATAGAAAATGTGATATAATACACATTAGAGAGTAAATACTCTTTTAGAAATGACAACAAAGGGATTACAAGAGGAGATGTGAAAGATGAAAGCAGATACAATATTAAGAACTAAAGAAACAAGTGAGATTCAAAGACATGTAGAAAAAAATACTACATTAAGATTAGAGAGTATCGAAATAAATGATGACTTATCAGTAAAATGGATTTTTTATAATTCAAGTTCTCTGTGCAATACGGGTTTTATATTAATAATGACAGTAGAGCAAGATGGAAAAACTATTAGAAATGCAGATATATTTGTAGAAGTGGAAACTAAAATAGAAAATATTGATACTAGCTGTTTTTCGAACAATGAACATGTTATGATTACTAAATGGCAAATCTCAAAAAGTATAATTGATGAAGTATATATTGCTAGATTGAATATTAGTAATATATATGAGATTATGAAAAACAAAAATGTCACACTATACAATATGGTGATAACATTTTTAAGATTAGTAGATAAAAAAGCCATAAAAACATTAAATCGTTTTTTCATTTGTCCGCATAAGGGTAGAGATGATGAATACATAAAATGTATAAAATATACTCCTTTAGTAGAAAAAGTTTTTGAAAAATCAGATTATGAAAAAGTAATGATTGAAACATTAGGGTACTGTGAATATTAAGTAACAAAATTTAAAACTTTAGTTTGATTATATTAAGTCAAATTAAGGTTTTTTATTTATTAATGAAATATATGAAAAGTATTGAAAAATTGAAGGAAACAGGGTAAAATAAATAAGAAGAATAAGATAAATTAAAATGAAAGAGGATTTGGTATGTATTTAATAGTTGGATTAGGAAATCCAGAAAAAGAATATGGAAATACAAGACATAATGTTGGGTTTGATGCTATTAATGAATTAGCTAGAATTAATAAGATAGAAATTAATAAAAATAAGTTTAAAGGCTTATATGGACAAGGTATTATGGAGAATGAAAAAGTAATATTATTAAAACCTCAAACATATATGAATTTAAGTGGTGAATCAATACAAGAAATAATGCATTTTTATAAAATACCAGTAGAGAGATTGATTGTAATTTATGACGATATAGATATTGAAGAAGGTGTTGTTAAAATAAGGAAAAATGGAGGACCAGGTACACACAATGGTATGAAATCTGTTATTCAAATGATAGGAACACAAAATTTTGCTCGAATTAGAATAGGTATAGGAAAACCAGAAGATAAGGATAGATTAATAGAACATGTTATAGGGAAAATATCTAAAGAATCAGCAGAAATATTAGAAAAAGCAGTTTTAAAGTCAAGTGAAGCAATAATTGAAATATTAAAAACAAACATAGAAAAAGCAATGAATAAAATCAATTAGAAATATAAAAAATATAAATAGTATAAAAACAAAAAGATAAAAATAGAGGATGGGAATAATGATAACAATAGTAATTGAAAAAAATGCACAAAACGAAAAAGAAATAGCAGTTATACAGGAAAAAAAGTTGATCGAATACTATAAAGGTGTGGATGAAGATTCGAAAAAAGAAGGAAATATATACATAGGCACAGTTAGAAGTGTAATAAAGGGGATGCAATCAGCATTTATAGATATCGGTACTGGTAAAAACAGTTTTATACATTTAAAAGATATATTACCTAAAGTAGATGTGAAAAAAGAAAATGTTGATATGGAAAATGAAGAAACAACAATTGAAAAATTAGTAAAAGTAGGGCAACAACTATTAGTTCAAGTGAAAAAGGATAGTAACCAGAAAAAAGGTGCAAGAGTTTCTACACATATTAACATAACAGGAAAATATGTAGCATTTATGCCAAATACAGATATAATAACTGTATCTCAAAAAATAGAGGAACAGGAAGAACGAGAAAGATTAGTAAAAATAGTAGAAGAAAATGCAGAACCTGGGAATGGATATATAATAAGAACATCAGCACGAGGTAAAAAAGAAGAAATAATAAAAGATATTAAAAAATTAGAATCAAAATGGAATAAAATAATAAGTACTACAGTAAAAGAAGAAAAAAATGCACAATTAATTTATTCAAGTGAAAATGTTGTTGAAAAAATATTGTTAGATTTAGTAGAAAAAGAAGAAATAAATATAATAACAAATGATGAAGAAGAAGAATCGAAAATCAAAAGGTTAATAGAAATTGAAGAATATATAAATGTTTCACTGGAAAAAGAAAAAACAAATAAATTGTTAGAGAAATATGGAATGTCTGAACAAATAGCTAAATTAAATAAAAATAGGATATGGTTAAAAAATGGAGGGTTTATAACTGTGGATCCAACTGAAGCATTAACAGCAATAGATGTTAATACAGGTAAGTATACAGGTAAAAAAGATTTGGAGACAACAGTATTTACAGTAAATAAAGAAGCTACAAAAGAAATAGCGCATCAAATTAGATTAAGAGATGTTGGAGGAATAATAATAATAGACTATATAGATATGAAAAATAAAGAGCACAAAAATGAGATTGAAAGACTTTTAAGAGAAGAATTGAAGAAAGATAGAGCTAAGACACAAATAGAAGGATTTACAAAACTTGAATTAATGGAATTAACAAGAAAACATATATGTAGTCATAATGATAATATAGATTGGGAGAAATAGAAATAAAATGATGAATGTAGGATTTGTGCATTTAGGATGTAGTAAAAATTTAATTGATACAGAAGCGGCAATAGGAGAATTTAAAAAACATAAATATAGGATTGTAAATGATGAATCACAAGCAGAAGTGTTAGTTATTAATACATGTGGATTTATAGAAACAGCAAAAGAAGAAGCCATTAATACAATTTTAGAAATGATAAAATATAAAGAAAATAAATGTAAATATATGATAGTAATGGGATGTTTAGTTCAAAGATATTATGATGATTTAGTTAAGTCATTACCAGAAGTGGATTTATTTTTGAAATTAGATCAATACAATAATATGTGGGAAACAATATCTAATCTAATAGAAAGAGATATTGTAGAGATACAAGAACATAACTATACAGATAAAATATCAGAAGTACAAGTTATGCCTATGTTAGATCAAGAAGAATATTTAGGAAGAACAATAACCACAGGTACAAATTTTGCATATTTGAAAATAGCAGAGGGTTGTAGTAAGAATTGTACATATTGTGCAATACCATATATAAGAGGACCATTTGTAAGTAGAAAGATGGAAGATATTTTAGCAGAAGCTAAACATTTAGCTGAAATTGGTATTAAAGAAATCATAATAATTGCACAAGATACAACAAAATATGGTATAGATATTTATGGAGAAAGTAAATTGGTAGAAGTTGTTAGAAAAATATCTAAAATAGAAGGTATTAAATGGGTTAGATTCATGTATTCGTATCCAGAAGATGTGACAGATGAATTAATAGAAGAAACAGCTCAAAATCCTAAAATAGCAAAATATTTTGATATACCAGTTCAACATATTTCTAATAATATTTTGAAAAAAATGAATAGACATACAACTAAGGAAGTAATTATTGGAAATATTACTAAAATCAGAAACAAAATCCCTAATGTAGTGCTAAGAACAAGTTTAATTGTCGGATTCCCAGGTGAAACAGAACAAGATTTTGAAGAATTAGTAGAATTTATTAAATTTGCTAAATTCGATAAACTAGGAGTATTTAAATATTCTAAAGAAGAAGGAACACCAGCAGCAAAAATGAAAGAGCAAGTACATGGGAATACAAAAAAATCAAGATATCATAAATTGATGTTAGTTCAAAAAGATATATCTAAAAACAATCTAAAGAGAAATCTAAATAAAGAAATGGAAATATTAGTAGAACAACTAAGTTTTGACAAAAAATACTATATTGGAAGAACAATGCAGGATGCGCCAGATATAGATGGGATAGTATATATAAAAAATAATTGTGAAGAAAATATATTAAATAAATTTGTAAAAGTTAAAATCATTGATGTTAAGGAGTATGACTATATTGCAGAAATTAGTTAAATAGGAGGGTTTTATGGAAGAGACAGTATCTAAATTAATAAAAGTAAGAGAAGAGTTACAAAATAAATATAATGAGCAGGCGATGGATAGACAAAATAGTCCAAAGATATTAGATGTTAAATATGTAGGGAAAGTTAATTTTAAAAATATTGGTGAAAAAGAACTATTTATGATTATTGAAGAAATACAAAATGGTGAAGATGAAAAAATAGTTCTAGAAAAATATTTTACAGAAGACTTAGATCTTGTTGCAGCAAATAATAGATCAGATGGTTTTGATTTAATAACATTAACAGAAGCGTTTTTGGAGGAAGAAGATTTAGTAAAAGATTTAAATTCGATAGATGAAGAAGAATTGTTGAGTTTAGATAAAGTTGAAAAAGATAAGTTAAAATCTATAGCTAAAGCATTAGGTATTAATGAAGAGGAAATAGAAAAACTAACAGAGATAGAAGAGCCTGCAATTTCAGAGGAAAAAATGGAAGGTTTGAATTTGAAACAAGAAATTCAGTCAAATGAAAGAGTTACAGACCAAATGACAATGCAGCAATTATTAGGGGTAGAGGATAAAAATTATTCTAAAATAGCGGTTGTATATTCAAGTGATATAGGACATGAAGATTCGAATATGAAATTTTCAATGGTAGGTATAGATAAAGAAGGAAAAGCAGAGAAAATTGAAGGTATGGAACAAGTTTATGGAAATGATCCTACTAAAAAAGTAGAAGCAATTAATAGAGATGGTAGTGAAATAACTGAAGAAGTACCTAAAGCAATATATCAATTAGATGGTGAAAATCAATTAGGAATAACAATAGGGCAATATGGATATATAGATGTATCATATATTAGAACTCCAAGGCAAGATAATCAGGAAGCTATATCTATTCCAATAGAAGCAAACCATATAATGCCTACAACCAGAGAAGTTCAAGAATTTATGAATAGAAATAGAAACGAAGTTGTAAATGATAATATTCAAAATCTTGATGAGCAGAAAAAAGCATTAAAAGAAACATCATTAAGTGAATTTGATGAAAATCAAAATAATGCAAGACAACACATAGAGTTTAATGAACAATATGTGGAAAAAATTGTAGAACAAATATTAAGAGATAGTGACTTAGGTGATACATATAACAGGCATGACATACGAGAACGTGTAAGAGAAGATATGAATTGTAAATTACAAGAAAATGAAATGTTTGATAGTGATTCGATAAAAGAAGAAGTTCAAGCAGAAATGGAAAATGATAGTGAAAATGAAGTAGATAGAAGCAGATCTAGAAATAGAGATAGCCATTAATTAGAACAATAAAAAAAGATTAAAGATAAAAGATAAACAATAAAATCAAAATAAAAATTAAAATTAAAATAAAAAACTGTATTAAATTATCCATATGGGATAGTCTAATACAGTTTTTATTTTGATAATTAAATATGTGGTTCAACGTGAACGACAGTTTTATAAACATTGTTTAAACAAGTTATAGTATTTTCTAAAGTGTCTGCTAATTCGTGGCTTTTAAATGTTGTCATATTACCATCAACAGTTATTGTTACAAATATTAAATGACAATCACCAACAGGTGTTGAAAGTATATTTTTCACACTAAGGACATTTGTATTTTCGCTTAATATAGTTTCAATTTTTTCAAGAGTTTTATCATCTATGCTTATATCCATTAAAACATTAAAGCTTTCAATAAAAATTTTAATCCCTGTATAGCAAATCCAAACTGAAATCAAAATACCAGTAATATTATCTAACCAAAAAACATCAAATAATCCAAAAAGTATAGAAATTAAAGTGAATAAAGTTATTATTGTATCATTTCTATGATCTTTCATATTAGCATAAAGTAATATTGAAGGATGTTTAGAATATATTTTTTTTGTGTATAAATATAATAATCCTTTGATAATAATTGTAATAATAGAAACAATAACAAGTACCCATGAAAAAGAAAAGGAATTTCCTAAAACTAGTGAAACAATAGAATCATAAAGTAATTTTAAAGAAAAGATAATCATAGAAATGCTTATGAAAAGAGAAAAAATATATTCAGCTTTTCCATGTCCTAAATTATGACTTCTATCATGAGGTTCACTAGATATTTTATTCCCTATAAAAGTCATTAAGGATGCAAAAATATCTGTTCCACTATTCATACTATCTGCAATCATTGCTTGACTCCTAGTAATAATACCAATAATTGCTTTAATTATTAATAAAAAAATATTTGCTAAAATACCTAAAATACTAATTGTTTTTGTTGATTTGAATTTTTTGTCCATATTGATCTCCATCTGTTAAAAATTTAAATAAATATAATATTAAATTGTATTATAATTCAATTTAATATATTATATATTAGTATTAATAAAAATAAAACAATAAAAATAAAATAATAAAAATAAAAAAATGTATATAATAAAGTGAAAATAGTAAAATCAAAATATTTGTATTAAATTATAAGTACTGTAAATAATATAATATAATATAATATAATATAATATAATATAAAAAAATTTTGTTGAAATTTGCAAACATATATGTGATATGATATAATTAGGTATAGAGTTTGAAAAGGGAGCATAGTAGTCATGGAAGATTTATTAATAGTAATATATGTTTTAGCATTTATAATTTTTGTATTGATAGCATATGCTGTCTTACAAATAAGATTATTTGGTATGAAAGTTAAAGATTTTTGGGGGTTTATTGAAGCAAACCAGATTTTAGATAGATTATATGATTTTTCTAAGCAATATGAGGGAATGACACCAAAAGAACAAGTAATATATTTAGCAGAAGCAGAGAAAATATTTAAAGCTTTTGAAAATGTACCAGATGAATTATGGGAAGAAGAATATGATAAATATAGGACAATTGTAAAAAAATATAAAGATATTAAAATGTATAAATGGGCTAATAAGCAAGAAAAAGGATAAAATTTCAATTTGAAATTTTATCCTTTTTTAATATATATACATATATATTAAATGATATTTGTTTATGTTG
>CAYJIP010000016.1:8674-18301 GCA_964370265.1 uncultured Clostridium sp.
TTATATTTATGTTGTTATATTTATGTTGTTATATTTATGTTGTTATATTTATGTTGTTATATTTATGTTTTTTCTTTATATTTTCTTTTTCTTTATATTTTCAATGAAGGTAAAGTTTAAGTGATGCTTATAATGAATAAATTGTTGATTGATAAGTGCTTAAAAATATGTAAATATTTTTTAATGAAGTGTTTTTGAATATTGATAAATTAAGTGCTTCGGAAAATTCTTGTAAAGCAGAATATTTATCGACAAAAGTGACTATTAAACTTTCGAAAGACGAAGGTAATTTTGTTGTAACAGGCCACATATGTTCTTTTATTATATTTTGTTCTTTTTTAGATAATTTAAAATATTTATTAGCATTATCGCAAGCAATTTGAGGATGGTTAAAAGCATGTAATCCTTTGTATTCTGGTTGTGGTTTTTTCCAATCATATAAGAATAAATCGTGAAGTAACCCAGCTCTAGCTATTGATTTGAAATCTAAGTTTAATTTTTTAGCAATTAAATAAGAAATGTATGAAACAGCATAACTATGTTCAAAACAACTTGTATTATAATGATGATTTATATTTTTCATTGATAAAACAATTTCATGATTAACAATATCTGAAACAATGTTTTGAAATTGTGTATCTGATTTTATTAATTTTAATAATTGACTTGTCATATGTAACTCCTATAATTTTATATTAGATTAATTATATCATTAAAAAACATAAAAATCTATAGATTTTGACTTGATAAATATTCCAGTATTTGAACTGCATTTAAAGCAGCACCTTTTCTTAAATTATCACCTACAACCCAAATATTCAATCCGTTTTTAACGCTATAATCTCTTCGTATTCTACCTATAAAGACTTCATTATTAGTGTTTGCTATAGATGGCATAGGATAAATATTTTTTTCAGGAATGTCAGAGAGAAGTAATCCTGGTGAATTTTTTAATAATGTTTTAACATCATATAGGTCAAATTCATTTTCTAATTCTATATTAATAGATTCAGAATGACAGTTTTCAACAGGTATTCTAACAGCTGTAGCAGTAACAGGTAGATTTGGTATATTTAAAATTTTTCTAGTTTCGTTAATTAATTTATGCTCTTCTCGAGTATAATTATCATCAACAAATGTATCAATATGTGGAATACAATTATTATATATTTTATAAGGGAAAGCAACAGGGTTTATGTTAGGATTTTGTAAATCAGACAATCCTTTTTTTCCAGCACCAGAAACAGCTTGATATGTAGAATATATAACACGTTTTAATGTATATTTTTCATGCAATGGATTTAATGCTAAAACAGCTTGAATTGTTGAACAATTAGGATTTGCTATTATTTTATCGCCTTTTTTTATGGTATGTTTGTTAATCTCAGGCACCACTAAAGGTATATTGTTAATCATTCTAAATAGGCTACTATTATCTATACATGTGCAAAAAGAGTCTTTTGCCAGAGGGATGAATTTTTCAGAAATATCACTTCCAGCACAAAAAATAGCATAATCAAAACGTTTTTTAAAAGAATTTTCAGTTAATTCTTGTAAAACATAGTTAGTATTAAAAAAAGCGATTTTAGAACCAGCAGAATTTTTAGAAGAAAAAAGAGTGTAGTTAAAATAATTTAATTGTTTTTCTTCTAATATCTTTAAAACAGTTCTACCAACTAATCCGCTTGCACCAATTATAGCAACTTTATAATTTAATTTCATAAGAACACCTCTATTAATAATATATGAGTAATATAAATATTATGATAGTTAAAATAAAAATAAAGTAAATAAAAAATAATAAAGTAAATAAAAAAATGTAAATAAAAGAGCAAAATTAATAAAAAATTAATAAAATAATAATAATAAGTTAATTATATTTTAAGTGTATATATGGTATAGTTTATGTAAGAGTTATTGGTCTTGGTAAATTTAAAGAAAAAAATAGTATAGGTTTTAATTAAAAGTAATTAAAAGTTTAGAAATGTTGACAGAAAAATAAGAAAAGAAGTATATTGAGTAGAATCAATAGTCAAAAAGATACAAAAATTTACAAAGAATTTAATAAAATATACATTAAACATTGCAAAATTGACGTAAAAATAGTATAATAGAATATGTGAGATAATACTATTGAATATAGTATTTGAAAAGAGAGGAAAAAGATGGATTATTTATATATTTTAAGAGAAGCCATAATGAGTATAGTAACAATATTTTGGGTGTATCACGTAATAATTAGTATTGCATCATTAATTAAATTTAAAGAGAAGCCTATGATGGTAAAGAAAGACCATAAATTTATGGCAATAATACCAGCACATAATGAAGAGTTTGTTATTGCTAACTTGGTAACAAGTTTAAAAAATCAGAATTATGATAATGATTTATATGATATATATGTTATTGCAGATAACTGCACAGATGGAACAGCAAGAAATGCAAGAAAAGCAGGAGCAATTGTTTACGAACGATTTGATGAAACTAAAAAAACAAAAGGTTATGCATTGGATTGGTTTTTAAAACAAAAAATAGAAGAAAATGCACAGTATGACGCATTCTTTGTTTTTGATGCTGATAATATAGTTGATAAAAATTTCATAAGAAGTATGAATAAAAAGTTATGTCAAGGTGAAGAAGTAGTTCAAGGTTATAGAGATATAAAAAATCCTTCAGACAATTGGATAACAGCTGGTTATGCATTATTCTATTGGTCAATGCACAGATTTTATCATTTAGCAAGATATAATGTTGGGTTATCACCATTATTAAACGGTACAGGTTTTATGGTTAAGTTTGATGTAATAAAACCACTAGGTTTTGATACTGTGACTTTAACAGAAGATATAGAATTTTCTTTAAAAACAATAATAAGTGGAAAAAAATTAGGTTGGTCAACAGAAGCAATAGTATATGATGAACAGCCAACAGGATTTAGACAATCATGGTCACAAAGATCTAGGTGGACAGTGGGACATATACAATGTGCTAAAGAATATACGAAGCAATTAGCAGGATCTATTTTTACAAACAAAAAAATGGCTAATTTAGATGGATTATTATATATAATAGGTAGTATCCCATTATTTATATTAACAATAATATTGTTATCAACTAATTTTATCATGTTTGCAATGAACGGGATGACAGAAGTTGAATTGATTGAAAATATTTTAAAATATGTTATTCCAACATTAGTATTCCCAATGGGAATCGCATTGTTTGCAATGTGGTTGGATGGAAGACCAATTAAACCTATGATAAAAGGATTATTGTGTTATCCAATATTTATGGGGTCATGGTTATTAATTAATTTAAAATCAATTATAAAACCAGAAACAAAATGGAAAAAGATTGAACACGTTAGAGATATTAAAATAAATGACATGGCTGTTGCTAGTTTATTACAAGATGAAAGTAAATAAGATAATAAGTGATAGAGTGTTAACCAACATTCTATCATTTTGCTTTTAAGAAGGAGAAAAAATGGAAAAAATAAATACATTTATAAAAGAAAACATATTTCATATATTAATAATAATAGCTGGAACTATATTAATGCTAATACCAGCATTTCATTCTAATATATGGTTTGATGAGTCATATTCAGTAGGAATAGTAACACACTCATTTGTAGATATTTGGAAAATTGGATCACATGATGTACATCCAATTTTATATTACTGGATGTTGAAAGTTGTATCACTTTTATTTGGAAGTAATATCATTATATATAGATTATTTTCTATAGTACCAGTTATAATAACAGCTATATTAGGGATGACACATATTTCTAAAGATTTTGGAAAAAAGGTAGGGATGTTATTTACCTTCTTTATACTGTTCATGCCAGCTGTTTTACAGTACAGTATAGAAATAAGAATGTATACATGGACAATGTTATTTGTAACAGTAGCATTTATTTATTTAAATAGATTTATAACAAATAAGAATAAAAAGAGTTTGATAATATTTGGTTTATTCAGCTTAATGAGTTGTTATATGCATTATTACGCCCTTATTTGTATGGGATTAGTTAATTTTGCATTAGTAATATATATGATAAAAAATAGAAAAGAAACATCAAAAGGAATAAATAAAATTTTTATTTTAACGGAAACAGCACAAGTAATATTATACATACCGTGGCTAATAGCGTTTATACAACAATTAATAAGTGTATCAGGAGGATTTTGGATTACACTTACATTTCCAGATACGTTAATAAATGTACTTAATTTTCAATATCTTGGTACATTGAATGCAACTTTTGCATTAGTATTAGCATCTATATTAGCAATATACATGATTGTCTTAATTATTAAAAGTATTAGAAGAAAAGAAGAATATAAAAAAGGATTGATTCCACTAATTACATATATAGCAGTAATACTAGTTGCGTTAATAGTTTCATTAATTGCCTCACCAGTACTTTATGAAAGATATTTATTTACGATAACAGGATTATTAGTTTTTGGAATGGCATACTTTATAGCTAGAGAACAAAGAAAGATAGTGATAGTAAGTATATGTTCTGTAATAATGATTATGTCTGTAGTTAATATGGTTTATGTGGTTCAAGAAAACTATGATTATACAAACATAAAACCAGTAGAATATTTAGAAAAAAATGTAAGTGAAGATGATATTATTATTTATACAAGAATAGGTGTTGGAGGAATTGTAGCTACAACTAATTCTAATCAAAATCAATATTTCATAAATAGCGAATATTGGGGAATAGAAGAGGCATATAAAGCATATTTACCAAATATGGAAGTTGCATATGATTTTAAAACATTAATAGGAAATTGTAACGGGAAAATAATAATAGTAGATGATTTGCATAGCGATTTTTATAATGAAATATCACAAATTGAAGATTTGAAAATTGTAGATAGTGTTGTATTTGAAGCTGAATATAAAGAAACTGGATATAAAATAACAATATTTGAAAAAATAAATAAGGAAGTATAGAGTGGTTTAAATGAATATTAATAATATGTTTAATAATAAAATTAATAATGTATTTAAAAAAAGTGTAATAGTAGTAGTGTATTTTGCATTACTACTAACTTCTTTTGTAGGGAATACCTATGCAGAAGAATTGGATTTAGAAAATATGGATACAGATCAAAACATAATGCAATCTACAGATGTCACAAATATGACAGAAACAACTACTGAAGATTTTGTAGTAAGTGCTGAAGTAATATCAGTGGGAGATGTTTATGAAAAAGAAGAAGTAGGATTTGTTCAAAAAATACAACAAATTGAAGTGAAAATATTAGAAGGTCTATTTGAAGATCAAGTAGTAGAAACAGAATACATGGTTTCATATGACTTGGATGGTAAAATTGAAAATTACGAATTGTCAGAAGGTAATAATATAGAATTAAGAATTACTGTAGATGGCTCTAAAATAGTAGGAACAGCAGTTCAAAATGTTGAAAGAGCAAATTATATATATTTAATGGTCATAATATTTTTTGCATTAATATTGATTGTTGGTAGAAAACAAGGATTGAAAGCAATAATTGCATTCATAGTTACTATATTAGCAATATTCTTAATCCTATTACCTGGAATAATTGATGGTAAAGATGCAGTATTTATGACTATTATGACAGCTATTGGAATAATTATTATAACATTTGTAATAATAGCAGGATTTAATAAAAAATCATTAACAGCAATGTTAGGTACATCTGGAGGTGTCATATCAGCAGGAATATTTGCAGGAATATTTGGTTTTTTAGCAAAATTATCAGGAGCATCAGAAGAAGCAGTATATTTAAGTGCCAATACACAGAATTTAGTATTTAATTTCAGAGACCTATTATTTGCTGGAATAGTAATATCTTCATTAGGAGCAGCAATGGATGTTGGTATGTCAATAGCATCGGCATTAGAAGAAATAAAACAAAAAAATAAAGAAATATCTAAAATGGAGTTATTTAAAAGTGGTATGAGTATCGGTGGAGATATAATAGGAACAATGACGAATACATTGATATTAGCATATATTGGTGGTGCGATAAATTTAGTGTTACTATATATGGTGAATGAAACAAGTGTAACAGATATATTAAATATAGAATTAATTGCAACAGATGCAATAGCAGCGATAGCAGCAAGTATGGGAGTGATATTTACAGTGCCTATAACAGCACTTGTATACAGTTTAATACATAGTGTTGAAAAAGTATATGATACAAAACCTAAAAGCAATATAGAAGGTAGAAGAAGTATTAAATTTTAAATACTACTATAAAAATCATATAACTTCATATAATTTTAATAAAGTTATATAGAAATAAGAAAGAATAATGAAAAACTATTAAAAACTAACGAAAAAGCTTGATTTTTCGTAGGATATTGTATATAATATACATGTAACATAAAAACGTAGCAAGAGTGGGAACAAATCCCACTCTTAATTTATGAAATAAATATAAAATGTTTCGTAATTAAATTAAAAGAAAAGGGGTAATATATTTGGCTAGTATAGAAGAAAGAGTTGAAAACTTAATTAAATCTAAGGTAGAAAATGTAGGTTATGATTTGTATGATGTTGAATACATTAAAGAGGGTAAAAATTATTTTTTAAGAGTCTTTATTGATAAACCAGAAGGAATAGAAATAGAAGATTGTGAAAAAGTAAACCATGAAATTAATGAGATTTTAGACACAGCAGACTATATTAAAGAACAATATTTCTTGGAAGTATCATCTCCAGGAATTGAAAGGGTTTTAAGAAAAGATAAACACTTAGAAGCTAATATAGGAAAAGAAGTATATTTAAAACTTTTCAGAAAAGATGAAAATGGAATAAAAGAACATCAAGGTATATTACAAAGTTTTGATAAAGATAATATAGTTATTGAAGATAAAGAATTTGAAAGAAAAAATATAGCACAAATAAAAACAGTGTATAACTGGTAATTTGTAAGTTGTAAGGAGGAATTTTAAAAGATGAAAAAAAGAGATGGAATAGATAACAAACAATTAATATTAGCATTAGATGAATTAGAAAAAGAAAAAGGTATTAAAAAAGAATATTTATTAGAATCAATAGAAACAGCACTAGTAACAGCATATAAAAGAAACTTTGATGCATTAGAAAATGTTAGAGTTGAAATGGATAAACAAACAGGTGCAACATATGTATATTCAATAAAAGAAGTTATGGAAAATGCAAACGATGAAGATACAGAAATAACAATAAAAGAAGCTAAAAAAATAAATCCAGATGCAGAAGAAGGAGATACTGTTGAAATTGAAATAGTGCCAAAAGACTTTGGAAGAATAGCAGCACAAACAGCAAAACAAGTTATTGTTCAAAAATTAAGAGAAGCAGAAAGAGATATGATTTTTAACGAATTCAATGAGAGAAAAGGTGAAATAGTATCAGGATTAGTTCAAAAATCAGATGCAAACATAGTAGTACTTGATTTAGGAAGATTAGAAGGAATTATGCCAACTAAAGAACAGATACCGACAGAAAAATACAACATGAATGAAAAAGTAAAAGGTTATGTTTTAGATGTACAAAGAGGAGCAAAAGGAGCGCCACAAGTAATTGTTTCAAGAAGTCATCCGGATTTTGTAAAAAAATTATTAGAATTTGAAATTCCAGAAATATATGAAGGAATGATAGAAATTAAAAGTGTATCAAGAGATCCAGGATATAGAAGTAAAGTTGCAGTATATTCACAAAATGCAGATATAGATCCAGTAGGTTCTTGTGTAGGACAAAAAGGTGTAAGGATTCAGAATATAATAAATGAATTACATGGAGAAAAAATAGATGTAATTGAATGGAATGAAGATCCATCAATATATATCGCTTCTGCTTTATTACCAGCAAAAATAATGGCTGTAGATATAAAAGAAGAAGAAAGATTTGCACAAGTAATAGTTCCAGATGATCAATTATCTTTAGCAATCGGTAAAGCTGGACAAAATGCTAGATTAGCAGTAAGGTTAACAAATTGGAAAATTGATATTAAATCAGAAACACAATTTAGAGAAATGTTATTAAAAGCACAAGAAGCTGAAGTTGAAGAAGTTTTAGAAGAATTAAATGATGATGTTGTAGAAAATGAACAAGAAGGAATTATTGAAGATATATTTGAAACAGAAGAAACGGATACAAGCATAGAAGAATAATACTAACCTGAATAAATTAAAAGGCAAAACATACAATAAAAGGAGGACAATGATATGAAAATACCGTCACAAAGAACATGTATGGGCTGTAACGAAAAGAAAAATAAAAAAGAATTTATTAGAATAGTTAAAAATAAGCAAAAAGAAATCAAAATAGATAAAACTGGTAAAGCAGAAGGAAGAGGAGCATATATTTGTGATGGTGTTAATTGTTTAGAAAAAGTCATAAAAGCCAGAAGGTTAGATAGAAGTTTTAAAATGAAAATATCAGAAGAGATATATAATGAGTTAAGAGGTGATATTCTTGGTAAATAAAAAAATATTAGGTTTAATAGGATTGGCAGCGAGAGCACGAAAACTTTCAGCAGGAGCAGATATTGTAGAAATACAAATAAAAAAGAAAAAAGTACATTTAATAATAATAGCTGAAGAAGCATCAGAGAGAACGAAAACTAAGTTTATAAAATTAGGTGATGAATATCATATTGATACCATTATACTTGGGAATATAGAAGAACTTAGTAAAGCTATAGGGAAAAATAATAAAGCTGTATTAGGTATAGAGGATATGAGTTTTGCAAGAGAACTTGAAAAAATAAATAATGGGGGTGAAATTATTGGCTAAAGTTAAGATACATGAATTAGCTAAAAAACTAGATAAATCTAGTAAGGAAATAATTGAAATTGCGAGTGGATTAAAAATAGAGGCAAAAAGTCATCTAAGTTCAATTGACGAAAATGACGCAAAAAGAATAGAAGATAATTTCAGTGGAAAAAAAAGTAAAACAGAAGGAACAAAAAAACATAAAGAACATAAAGAGCATAAAGAACATAAAGAACATAAGAAAGAAGAACAAACTCCAGTTATAATAAGAAGAGAAGTGATTTTGAGCGAAGATGAAAATCAAGATAAAAACAAAAAAGAAAAAAACACTAAAAATGACCGAAGATCAAATGTAGGATTTGTAGAAAGAAAACATGATTCTGACTATAATATAGTATATAGAAACAAACCAAATAAACCAATGACAGTTAGTGAGTTATTTGGGATAAAAAAAGAAGAAAAACAAGTTCAAAAACCTGTTGAGACAGTAAATGAAAAAGCAGAAGTGAAAGTAAATAAAATTGAAATAAAAGAAAATAAAGCGATAGAGGAAAAACAAGAAAAAGTTAAAAAAGTAACTGATAAAGTAGAAGTTAAAGAGGAAGTTGAAAATATTGTTAGTTCACCTATTGAAAATAAGAAAGAGGAAACGAAAATCGAATCAGAAAAGATAAATAAACAAGAAAATAATAGATATAACAATAATAGTAGACCTAGCAGTAATAATTATCAAAATAGAGATAATAGAAATAATAATAATAATAATAACGGATATAATAGAGACAACCGTGATAATAATGGATTCAACAGAGATAGAAATAACAATGGTGGATTCAATAGAGACAACCGTG
>CAYJIP010000016.1:18401-31156 GCA_964370265.1 uncultured Clostridium sp.
CGTGATAACAATGGATTCAACAGAGATAGAAATAACAATGGTGGATTCAATAGAGACAACCGTGATAACAATGGATTCAACAGAGATAGAAACAACAATGGTGGATTCAATAGAGACAGAAATAATGGAAATGGACAAAATAATTTCAATAGAAATAGAAACTTTAATAATTCAGGAAATAATGATAGATTTGGTAAAAAACCACTTGATGATAAAGGTATAGAAAAAAATATTAAAACTATTTTATCAGAAGCAATTGGTGAAAAAGAAAATGTTAGAGATTACAATAAAATAATAGATAAACAAAAAAATGAAAAATATAAAGAATCAGAAGCAAACAAAAGAAATAAAAACAAAAAAGGAAATCCTAATGAATCTTTTGATCAAGGTAAACTGAAATCTTTAAAACAAACTAATAGTTTATCAAATATGTTTAACGACCAAAATGGTGGAATGTTAGATTATTATGATTTAAGTTCATCAAGAGGTAGAAGAAATAGAAAAAATAAAAATAGAAATCAAACAGAAAGAACTAAACAAAAAATATTCCAATTAACTGACATAGAAATTGGAGAAACAATAACAGTTAAAAATTTAGCAACAGAAATGAAAAAAACATCAGCAGATGTTATCAAGAAATTATTAGGTTTAGGAATAATGGCAACTATAAATAATGAATTAGATTTTGATACTGCATTTTTAATTGCTCAAGAATTTGGAATTACAGCTACAAAAAAAGAAGTTGTAACAGAAGAAGATATCTTATTTGATGATTCAGAAGATAATGATAGTGAATTAATAACAAGACCACCAGTTATAGTTGTAATGGGACACGTTGATCATGGTAAAACATCTTTATTAGATGCGATAAGAAAAACAAATGTAATTGAAGGTGAAGCTGGAGGAATTACACAAGCAATTGGTGCATATAAAGTTAAAGTTGATGATAGAGAAATTACATTCTTGGATACACCAGGACACGAAGCTTTTACATCAATGAGAGCAAGAGGTGCCCAAATAACTGATATAGCAATACTTGTTGTAGCAGCAAATGATGGAGTTAAACCACAGACGATAGAAGCTATAAACCATGCAAAATCAGCTGGTATTCCAATAATAGTAGCGGTGAATAAAATAGATTTACCAGATGCAAATATTGATAAAGTAAAACAAGAATTAATGACTTATGAATTAGTAGCAGAAGAATGGGGAGGAGACACAATCTTCGTACCAATTTCAGCTAAAAACAATCAAAATATTGATAAGCTATTAGAAATGGTGTTATTACAATCAGATGTATTAGAATTAAGAACAAATCCAAATAAACAAGCTAAAGGTGCTGTAATAGAAGCTAGATTAGATAAAAATAAAGGTACAATAGCAACAATGTTAGTACAAAGAGGTAAATTGGATTTAGGAGATACAATAGTTGTAGGATCATCAATAGGTAGAATTAGAGATATGAAAGATGATAAAGGAAGAAGTGTTAAATCTGCTGGACCATCTACACCTGTAGAAATATTAGGTTTAACAGCTGTACCAGAAGCTGGAGACATATTCTATGAAGTTAAAAATGAAAAAATGGCGAAAAACTTAATTGAAAGAAGAAAACGTCAAACTCGTGAAGTAGCTATAAATGCAGCAACTAAAGTAACTCTAGATAACTTATTCTCTCAAATGGAAGAAGGTAATTTAAAAGTATTAAACTTAATAGTAAAAGCAGATGTTCAAGGTTCTGCTGAAGCTGTAAAACAATCATTAGAAAAATTACACAATGAAGAGGTTAAAGTTAAAGTTATTCATAGTGCAACAGGAGCAGTTAATCAGTCAGACGTTACACTTGCAAAAGTGTCAAAAGCGATAATAATTGCATTTAACGTAAGACCAGATGTAACAGCGAGAGAAATAGCAGATAAAGACGAAATAGAAATCAAACAATATTCAATAATTTATCAAGCGATCGAAGATATTGAAGCTGCAATGACAGGAATGTTAGATCCTAAATTTGAAGAAAAAGTAATTGGTAATGTAGAAGTTAGGCAAGTATTTAAAATATCAAATGTAGGAACAATAGCAGGAGCATATGTGTTAAGTGGTAAAGTAGAAAGAAATGCCGGAGTAAGAGTATTACGTGAGAACGTAGTAATTCATGATGGTAAATTATGTACTTTAAAAAGATTTAAAGATGACGTTAAAGAAGTTACAAAAGGATTTGAATGTGGTATTCAAATTGAAGGATTTAATGATATTAAAGAAATGGATGTTATTGAAGTATATGTAATGGAAGAAATTAAAAGAGGTAAAAAATAAAAATTGAAACATTAAAATTTTTAATTTTAATATTTTAAAAGATATTTACCAAAATTAAAAAATAAAGTATAATAAAAAATAGAGGATGTAATACTTATATAAAGTATTCATCCTTTACTAATATAATTAAATATATTAGCAAAGAATAAATAGCAAAGAATAAATAAATGGAGGGATAAATATGCCAGAAAATCAAACAAGATTAAATCGTATAGAAGAAGAATTCAGAAGAACAATTAGTAATCTATTAACATTTGAACTGAAAAATCCAAACGTTACAGGAATGATAAGTGTAACTAAAGTAAAGGTGACAAATGATTTGAAATATGCAACAGTATCTGTAAGTATATTAAATTCAAAAAATATGAAAGATACATTAGCTGGATTGAAGAAGTCGTCAGGATTCATAAGATCAGAATTAGCAAAAAAAGTTAATTTAAGATATACACCAGAATTAATATTTGAACTTGATGAATCACTAGAATATGGTGCTAGAATAGATAGTATATTAAAAGATATAATGCCTAAAAAAGATAATCAGTAGGAGGTTAAATATGAGTGAAAATATGAGGGAAAGTGATATTCTTAAACAAATATTACATGAAATAAAAAAAGCAAAAAATATAGTAATATTAACACATGAAAACCCAGATGGAGATGCAGTTGGGAGTAGTATGGGAATGAAATATATATTAAATGCACTAGATAAAGATGCAGATGTAATAATTCCTCAATTACCTAAAATATTTAATTTTATACCAGGGATAGAATTAGTAAAAATAGATTCCGATATAGAAGAATATGATTTGGCAATATCAGTAGATTGTACAGATGTTAATAGATTAGACAGCAATAAACATTTTATAAATGCTAAAAAAACAATAGTAATTGATCATCATGTAAGTAATACAATGTTTGGAGATATAAACTACATTGATTCAAAATCACCAGCATGTGCACAAGTATTATTTGACCTTATATATGAATATGAAATAGATTTGAATCTAGAAATTGGTACGAGTCTTATGACTGGTATATTAACTGATACTGGCGGATTTAGACATTATGGAATAAATGAAGAAACTTTTGGGATTGCATCAGAAGCGTTATGTGTTGGAGTCGATATTTCTAAAATATACAAAGCTGTACTTAAAACAAAAACTAAATCAAGATTTGAATTATTTCAAATAGCAACAAAAAGATTAGAATTAGTAAATAATGGGACAGTTGCAATTACATATATAACAGAACAAGATGAAAATTCTTTAAAATGTGAAAAAGATGATTATGAAGGAATTGTTGATATTGGTACTGAAATTGAAGGTGTTGAAGTATCTGTATTCTTAAGAGAACAATCTGAAAAAAGAGGATATAAGGTATCACTAAGATCAACAGGAGATGTTAATGTATCAGAAGTTTGTAGTATATTTAATGGCGGAGGTCATATAAGAGCTGCAGGAGCTTTTATAGAAACATTGGAACTGGAAAAAGTTAAGCAATTAATTTTAAATGAAATTTTCAAAGTGATTGTTTAAGACTAATAACTTTCAACTAAAAAATATAAAATACAACTAAAAAATAAATAGATATTAAGGAAAAAATAGATGGATGGAATAATAATTGTTAATAAACCTAAAAAATTAACATCACATGATATAGTTTATAAAGTAAAAAAAACATTAGGTGAAAAAGTTGGGCATACAGGAACATTAGATCCAATGGCAACAGGAGTATTACCTTTGTTAGTAGGAAAAGGTACACTTGTTTCAAAATATTTGATAAACCATGATAAAGTATATAAAGTTCAAATGCAATTAGGTAAAAAAACAGAAACAGCAGATGTAGAAGGTGAAATAATAGAGGAAATAGATGTACCAAATAATATTTTGAAAAAAGATATTGTTGAAGAAACATTAAAAACTTTTCTGGGTAAACAGGAGCAAACTCCACCAATATATTCTGCGATTAAAGTGAATGGAAAAAAACTATATGAATATGCTAGAAAAGGACAAACTGTTGAAATACAAAAAAGACAAATAGAAATATATAGTATTGAATTAGAAAAAATAGATAAAGACAGAAAACAAATAGAATTTATTGTTAAATGTTCTAAAGGGACATATATAAGAAGTTTATGTGAAGATATAGCAAAAAAACTTGGAAATATAGCATATATGTCAGAATTGAATAGAATAGAAGTAGGCGAGTTTAATATATCGGAATCAATAGAGATTGAAGAATTACAAAAAAACAAGGAAAATCAAGAATATATTGATAGTCATTTTATATCTATTGAAAAACTTTTTGAGAAGAATGAAAAAATAAGACTTAATACTAGAAAAATTGAGTTAGTATTAAATGGTGTGAAAATAACATATGAAGCTCCAAATGGGTTATATAAAATTTATGACGATACAGAAAAATTTATTGGAATAGGAATAATAAAAGATAATCTATTAAAAAGAGATGTTATTATATAAAAAATAAAGTTAAAAAATAAAATATAAGTAATATAAAAAAATCACAAACATATACTTGAATATAAAGTATAAAGGAGTGATTTTTTGTATTATATCCAAGAAGCTGACAAGCTGAGTAAAATAGAAAATATAATTAAAAAAGTAAATATTCAAGGAAATAAATTGATAGTACCAATAACAAAAGAGAAAATAGAATGTAGAAAATATGGAAATGAAAAGAATGAGCATAAAAAAGCAATTAAGCTGGCAAAAAAAATAGTTGAAACATTAGAAAATACTAATTCAAGGAAAATAGTTTTAAGTAACAATATAAAAGAATATACTCGATTTGTAGATGAATTGTATACATATAATATTGATATTGTTGATGGAAAGAAAATGTTTAGTGCACTATCAATAGAAGTTATGGAATATTTAATAAAAAAAAGAAATTTTGATATAGAATCTTTGAGAATATCTATATTGATTAATGATTTGACAGAATGGAATTTGAATAATATCCAATGTATATTGTCTAAATATTTAAAAGTTAATATAGTTACAAATAATATTGATAAATTTAAACATTTGCAAGAAAAACAACTAAGTGAAAGAGGATTAGTTATAGCAGTAGGTAATAATAAGAAAAAAGGTATAATAAAATCTGATATGATATTGAATTTTGATTTTCCAACAGAGCTAATAAATAAATATCAAATAAAGCAAAATGCAACAATTATAAATTTTCAAGGGAATGTTACAATTCAGAAAAAAAGTTTTGAAGGATTAAATATAAATGATTATAATATAAATATTAATAATATTGTAAGACAAGAGTTAAAATTAAATGAAGACGACATTGATAAATATAAAGAAAACGAAATATATGAAGTTGTGAATGTTATAGGAAAAAGATTTAGTGATGTGAGAAAAAATATAGAAAAAGATAGAGTTAGAATAAAATATTTAAAAGCAAATAAAACTAGGATTTGATATTAGAATGCATAGTATAAGAAATATATGTTTTTTGTGAAAAAAGCGTGAATTATCAATGAAAAAACAATATTAAAGCATAAAATTATATATAACTCTTTTCTTTTTTTTGTAAATGTAATATAATGGACAGGTAATAAAAATGGCAAGGAGGAAATAGCCAATGGGTAGCAGAAAAAATAAAAATAAGAAAAAGCACCAAACAAAACATAGTGATAATGAAAAGCAAAAAAACAAAAAAATAGATGATACTAAGAAAAACAAAAAAGATAATAACCAAAATAAAAATGATAAAGTCAAGAAAACAAAGAAAAATAAAAAAGAAAAGAAAACAGGAAAGTTTTGGCAAAGACATAGAATATTGGCAAATCTGTTGAAATTGATTTTCATATCAGGATTATTAGCAGTAATTGCTTTAGTAGGTGTATGTGCAGGAATATTCTTTGGATTATTTGGAGAAGAATTTGAAATATCAAAAGATGAATTGATAATTGGAGAATCTAATTCAGTAATAGTAGATCAAAATGGAGTAGTAATTGCTGATTTAAGTGGTGATGAAAAGAGAAAAATAATAGAACTAGAAGAAATGGCATATTACTTACCAAAAGCATATGTAGCAATAGAAGACGAAAGATTTTATGAACATGATGGTGTAGACATTATAAGGACAAGTGGGGCAATATTAAATACAGTGCTTGGTGGATCAGACTATGGTGGAAGTACAATAACTCAGCAGTTAGTTAAGAACATAACTGGAGATGATCAAGCATCAGGAATAGATGGAATTATCAGAAAAGTAAGAGAATGGTCAAAAGCATATCAAGTAGAAAGAATGATATCAAAAGATCAAATATTAGAATTATACTTAAATATACTTTATGTGGGCGGAGAAGGTAACTTACACGGAGTAGAAATTGGAGCAAACTATTATTTTAATAAAAGTGCTAAAGATTTAGATTTAGCAGAATGTGCATATTTAGCAGGAATAAATAGTTCGCCAAATTTATATAATCCATATAGTTTGCATTCGAATTTTGATACAGCAGAGGAAAGAGACGAAACAATAAAAAATAAAACATTAACAGTACTTGCAAAAATGAATGAATTAGGATGGATAGATACTCAAGAAGAATATGATGCAGCAGTTGCAAAAGTAGAAGCTGGATTAGTATTTACACAAGGTACAATATCAACACCATCAGATTACTCATACCATACAGATGCATTAATTGAGCAATTAATTGAGCAAGTTATGGAAGAAAAAGGTGTAAATAGACAAATTGCAGAAAATTATATATATAGTAGTGGGTTAACAATATATTCAACAGTAGATGCATCAATACAAGATACTATGGAAGCTCAATACTTAGATCCTAAATATGTTATAACATCACCACAAGGACAATTATCAGAATCAGCGATGACAATTATTGATCATAAAACAGGATATGTGGTAGGTATAACAGGTGGGCTAGGAGATAAAACAGCAAGAGGTTTAAATAGAGCAACACAGCAACCAAGGCAACCAGGATCAACAATTAAGCCAGTAGCAGTTATTGCACCAGCATTAGAAGAGAAAATAATAACTTTATCATCAACATATTATGATACTAAATCAACATTTGGAGGATCATATCCACCTAAAAATGATGGTAATGTATACTTATCAGATCAAAGAGAAGGTGCACCAGTAGGTATAAGAGAAATACTTGCAAAATCACAAAATGTACCACAAGTAAAAATAATGACAGAATTAACACCAATTAAATCAATAGAGTATTTAAGAAACATGGGAGTTTCAACATTAGTAACAGCAGCAGAAAATCCAGTTACAAATGATGAAGGACTAGGATTAGCATTAGGTGGTGTTACAGATGGTATAAGTACATTAGATTTAGCAGCAGCTTATGCAACTATAGCAAATGATGGTGTATATATAGAACCAACATTCTATTCAAAAGTAGAAGATAGTGATGGAAACATAGTTATGACTCCAAATCAAGAAACAAGAAGAGTTATATCAGAACAAACAGCATATTTAACACAATCAATAATGCAAGAACCAGTTAAAGCAGGAACAGCGACATATGCAGCAATTCCAGGTATGACAGTAGCAGCTAAAACAGGAACAACAGATGATAATGTGGATAGATGGTTTGCAGGATTTACAGAATACTATACAGCAGCAACATGGTATGGATATGATAATACAACAGTAAGTGTTCCAGAAAGTGTATATTACTATGCACATGCAAATCCTTCAGGACAAATATGGGATTCAATAATGACAACAATACATGCACCATTGGCAAATGCATCATTTGCACAACCGAGTGGAATTGTTACAGCAACAGTTTGTAGAATAACAGGAGGATTAGCAGTAGATGGATGTACATCAACATATACAGAAATATTTGCAGCTGATAATTTACCGCCAAAATGTTCAGGACACACAGTTCAAACAGTTTGTGCTGTATCTGGATTATTACCAGGACCAAATTGTACTGAATTAAAAGAAATAACAATTGGTGGAATACCATATAAAGAAGAAGCAGGAACATGGACACCAAATGCAGCAACATATGGTAAAACAAATCAATTAGTTACAGAAACATGTACAGTGTGTCAACCGGAACCAGAGCCAGAACCAGAGCCAGAGCCAGAACCGGATCCAGATACCGAAGACCCAGGAGATGAAACACCAGGTGGAAGTACAACAAATCCAGAGGACCCAGAAGATGAAACACCAGGTGGAAGTACAACAGACCCAGAAGATGGAAGTACGACAGATCCAGATAGTGGAACGACACCAGGTGGAAGTACAACAGAATAGATAAATGAAAAAATATAGTTGCTAATATTTAATATTAGCAACTATACTTAAATAAAGGAGAAGAAATATGGATATATATATATATAATACTTTAACAAAGAAAAAAGAATTATTTGTACCAATAAATAAAGAAGAAGTCAGAATATATTCTTGTGGACCGACAGTATATAAAGATGCAACAATTGGTAATTTGAAAACAAACATATTTCAAGATGTATTAAGAAGAGTACTTAGATATAATGGGTATAAACTAAAACATGCAATGAATATAACAGATGTTGGTCATTTGGTTTCAGATGGTGATGATGGTGAAGATAAAATGCTTAAATCAGCAAGAGAAGAAAATAAAACACCACTTGAAATTGCAAAATATTATACTGATTTGTTTTTTGAAGATTTAAAACAATTAAATATAGAAATTCCAGAAATAGTATGTAAAGCAACGGATCATATAATGGAGATGATGGAATATGTTAAAAGACTGATTGAAAAAGGTTATGCATATGAAACATCAACAGCAATATATTTTGATGTTTCTAAATTAGATGAATATGGTATATTATCAGGAATTAATTTAGAAGAGCAAATGGCTGGAGCAAGAGTTGAAGTTGATACCGAAAAAAGAAATCCATATGATTTTGCAGTTTGGATAAAAGCACCAGAAAATCATTTGATGAAATGGGAAAGTCCATGGGGACTATGTTATCCAGGATGGCATATTGAATGTTCTGCAATGTCAAAAAAATATTTAGGAGACCAATTCGATATACATACAGGAGGTATAGATTTAGTACCAACACATCATGAAAACGAAATAGCACAAAGTAAAGGTGAATGTGGATTAAATCCAGCAAATTATTGGGTTCATGGAGAATTCTTACTTATAAATAATGGGAAAATGTCTAAAAGTTTGGGGAATGCATATTTATTAAAAGACTTAGTAAATAAAGGTTTTGATCCATTAACATATAGATTATTAAATTATTCATCACATTATAGAAATAAATTAAATTTTACTTGGGAAAGTATGGAAAGTACAAATAAATCACTAGAAAGATTAAAATTAGGATATGAAGCACACTTAAAAGGGGTAGAAGATATTGAAGATAAAATATTGGATACTTACGAAGAAAAATTTAATCAAGCCATAAATGATGACTTAAATATGCCAAGTGCAATGGCTGTTGTTTGGGAAGTTGTTAAATTAGATAAAAAATCTAAAAAAGTAGCAGACTTATTATTAAAATTTGATTCAGTTTTGGGATTGGAAATTGATAAAAAAATATCTGTAATTACTGAGGAAATACCTCAAGAGATTTTAGATTTAGTAGAGAAAAGAAAGCAAGCACGATTAGATAAAAATTGGCAAGAATCTGATAGGATTAGAGATGAAATATCTGAAAAAGGATATATGGTTAAAGATTCAAAAGAAGGAATGCAAGTTTCTAAAAAATAGGTGAATCCATAATTTTAAGTTTAAATAAAAAGTATTTAAATAATTCAAATTATAAAAAATAGAAAAAAATAAAAAAATCATAAAATAGAAAAGGTAGGAAATAATTATTGTTTCATACCTTTTTTGTGTATAAAAACAACAAAATATTATTAAACAACAAATTCAAGAAAAGTTTTAAAATATATTAAATATTAGAAAGTAAATCTGTCAATATTCGTTATTATGTAGATTTAATACTGTAAAGATGATATAATATTAGAATAGCTAAAAAGGCTTAAGAGAAAGGGAACCAAGAAATGGAAAAAAATATAGAAATAGAAAAAGAATTGAAAAAGAATAGTGAACATATTGTTGAAATTGTTGATAATGGTTATGAAGGAGAAGGTATTGCAAGAATAAATGATTTTGCAGTATTTATTCCAAATGCTTTAAAAGGTGAAAAAGTTAAAATTGTAATAGTTAAAGTTTTAACATCATATGCTTTTGGTAAAATTTTAGAAATAATAGAAAAATCACCTAATAGAGTAGACTCGGACTGTAAAACATATAAAAGATGTGGTGGATGTAATTTAAGACATGTTAAATATCATGAAACATTAAAAATGAAACAATCTGTAGTACAAAATTTAGTAAATAAAATGTTGAAAAATAAAATACAAGTAGAAGAAACTTTAGGAATGGAGAATCCATTAAATTATAGAAATAAAGCACAATACCCAGTTGGATTAAATAAATTTGGTAAGCCAGAAATAGGTGTTTTTGCAAATAGAACTCATGAAATTATACCAATAGAAAAATGTTTGATACAAAATTCTAAAACAGAAGAAATAGCAAAATTCTTATTAAAATATATCGAAAAAAATAGAATTAGTATTTATAATGAAAAAACAGGTAAAGGTGTAATAAGACATATTGTAACTAGAATTGGTGTTAAAACAAATGAAATAATGTTAATAATAGTTATAAATGGAAAAAGTATAAACAATGAAGGTGCTCTTGTAAAAGAATTAACAACAAAATTTCCAGAAATTAAGACAATTGTTAGAAATATAAATACAAAAAATACAAATGTAATATTAGGTAATCTAAATAGAAACATATATGGAAAAGGTTATATAAAAGATAAATTAGGAGAATATACATTTAAAATATCACCAAATTCTTTCTATCAAGTTAACCCGATACAAACAGAGTATTTATATGAATTAGGTGTAAAAGCAGCTGAAATAAGTAAAGAAGATACTGTATTTGATTTATATTCTGGAATAGGTACAATTTCTATATTTATGTCTAAATATGCAAAAAAAGTGTATGGAATTGAAATAGTAGAATCTGCAATTAATAATGCAAAAGAAAATATTATATTAAATAAAATAGATAATGTAGAATTTGTTTTAGGAGATGTAGAAAAAGCATTAGATGACTTAGTTAATAAGAAAAAAATATCAGCTGATGTTGTTATGATAGATCCACCAAGAAAAGGAATGGATAATAAATCTATTGAAAATTTATTAAAAATCAAACCTAAAAAAATAGTATATATTAGTTGTAATCCATCAACATTAATACGTGATATTAGTAAATTTGAAGATGAATATGAAGTGAAAAATATAAAACCAGTGGACATGTTTCCTTTTACTACACATGTTGAGTGCGTAACAGTCCTTGAAAGGAAATAAAGCCAGTAATATCAATGGTTTGAGTCTTGTTCCCGAAGGCTTATAGAATATCAAAAAAACAAGCTTTTTTTTATAAAATTTAGCTAATAAAAAATAAGGTTGTTAGAGGAGGATATGTTTCCACAAACAACCTATAAATTAGAAAAATGTTGATCTTTCTAGGAAAGTGTAGTTTAAGTAAACATATAAAAAAGATATATAGGTAACATGTAAGAACTGATAGAAATATCAGTTCTTTTTTATCAATTAGTAGAAAATTACACTTATAGATGCTATAATATGAATGTAATTAAGACTAGTATATAGAGGAAGTTTATCATAAAATGGAAAATAAATTGAGTAATAATATATGTACAGAAATTAAAAAGATAATAAATAATTCAGGAAATAATATACTGACTAATATTAATAACGACTTATAATATCTTATTGGAAAATTGGAGAAATAATTGTAAAGTATCAACAAAAAGAAAGTATCAGAGCAGAATATGGAAAATCTACTTTGTTAGAAATGTCTAAAGAACTAACAAAAGAATTTTGTAAAGGATTTTCTAGATCTAACTTACAAAATCTGAGATTATTTTATTTAGAGTATCCAAAATGCCAGTCAGTGATTGGCAAATTAACGTGGACACATTATTGTGAGTTGTTAACTATTTCAGATAAAGAAAAAAGAAGTTTTTATGAAAATGAAACCATAAATTCGAGATGGAGTGTTAGAGAACTAAAAAGACAAATTAATACTTCACTATATGAAAGACTTTTATTATCTAACAGTAAAACAAATAAAGAAGAAGTATATAAATTATCACAAAAAGAAATTGAAATAAATACACCTAAAGATATTATAAAAGATCCTTATGTTTTTGAATTTTTAGGTATACCAGAAAATAAACCATTATTAGAAAGTGATTTGGAAAAGTCTTTAATAATTCAAATAGAAAGATTTTTATTAGAACTAGGTAGAGGATTTATGTTTGTTGGATCACAGCAAAGAATAACTATTGATAATGAACATTATTATG
>CAYJIP010000017.1:0-23770 GCA_964370265.1 uncultured Clostridium sp.
CAGCACCTGTGATCATGTTTTTAACATAGTCAGCATGTCCTGGACAGTCAACGTGTGCATAGTGTCTGTTATCTGTTTCATATTCTACGTGAGCAGTATTAATTGTAATACCTCTTTCTCTTTCTTCTGGAGCTCCGTCGATTTGATCATAAGCTTCGAATTTAGCTTTCCCTAAGAATGATAAGTATTTAGTGATAGCTGCAGTTGTAGTTGTTTTTCCGTGGTCAACGTGACCGATTGTACCAATGTTAACATGTGGTTTATTTCTTTCAAATTTAGCTTTTGCCATTTTTTAATATCCTCCTTTAAATTTATTAGTTTAAAATCTTGTTTTAACTAATTTTATATTTTAAATTTAATAACTATTATGTCAATATGCATTTTATATCATTTCATATAAAAAATCAATACTTTTTATAAAAATCATATGTACATATATTGTTGGACTAATTATACAATTAATCTTTTTTAGCTTTAGAAGCAACAATTCCTTCTAATACTGATTTTGGAACTTCTTCATAGTGAGAAGGTTCCATTGTGTATGTTCCTCTACCTTGTGTTTTAGAACGTAAGTCAGTTGCATAACCGAACATTTCAGAAAGTGGTACAAATGAGTGAATTTCTTGCATTCCGTCATTTCCGTCCATTCCTTCCATTCTTCCACGTCTTGAGTTAACATCACCAATAACATCTCCCATGTATTCTTCTGGAACTGTTATTTCAACTTTCATAATTGGTTCTAATATAACTGATTTCGCTTGTTTACATCCTTCTTTGAATGCCATAGAAGCAGCTATTTTAAACGCCATTTCTGAAGAGTCAACTTCATGGTAAGATCCATCTACTAATGTAGCTTTGAAGTCAATAACTTGGTATCCAGCTAATATACCGCTTTCAGCAGCTTCTCTCATACCTTGTTCAATTGGTTTAATATATTCTTTAGGAACAGATCCCCCAACGATTTTACTTTCAAATATAACACCAGTTCCTGGTTCAAGTGGTTCCATTTCAAACCATACGTCACCGTATTGTCCTTTACCTCCTGATTGTCTGATAAATTTACCTTGAATTTTAACTTTATTTCTAATAGTTTCTTTGTAAGCAACTTGTGGTTTACCTACATTACATTCTACTTTGAATTCTCTTTTCATTCTATCTACGATGATATCTAAGTGTAATTCACCCATACCTGCAATGATAGTTTGACCTGTTTCATGATTTGTGTAAGCTTTAAAAGTTGGATCTTCTTCAGCTAATTTAGCTAAAGCTATACCCATTTTTTCTTGAGCTACTTTATCTTTTGGCTCAATAGCTACGTCAATAACTGGTTCTGGGAATTCCATAGATTCTAAGATAACTGGGTTTTGCATATCACATAAAGTATCTCCAGTTGTTACTTCTTTAATACCAACTGCTGCAGCTATATCTCCTGCATATACTTTACTAATGTCTTCTCTATGGTTAGAGTGCATTTGTAATATTCTTCCTATTCTTTCTTTTTTATCTTTGTTCGCATTTAATACTGTTGATCCCGATTCTAATGTTCCAGAGTATACTCTGAAGAAACATAATTTACCAACAAATGGGTCTGTTGCTATTTTAAATGCTAAAGCTGAGAATGGTTCTGAATCAGAAGTTTTTCTTACCAATTCGTTTCCATCCATATCAACACCTTTAATATCTTCGATATCAAGTGGTGATGGCATGTAGTCAACTACTGCATTTAATAACTCTTGAACACCTTTGTTTTTATATGAAGAACCACAAGTTACTGGTACTATACTATTATTAATAGTCCCTGTACGTAATCCTTTTTTGATTTCTTCATTTGAAAGTTCTTCACCTTCTAAATATTTCATCATTAATTCTTCATCTTGTTCAGCAACTGATTCTATCATCATAGCACGATATTCATTTGCTAATTCTACCATGTCTGCTGGAATTTCAGTTTCTTCAACTTCTTTTCCTAAATCATCTTTGTGGATGAAAGCTTTCATTTTAATTAAGTCAACTATTCCTTGGAAATTATCTTCAGCTCCTATTGGTAACTGAATTGGAACAGCATTTGCTTTTAATCTGTTTTTTAATTGATCAACACATAGCATAAAGTTTGCTCCTGTGATATCCATTTTATTTACATATACCATTCTTGGTACATTGTATTTATCAGCTTGTCTCCAAACTGTTTCAGTTTGTGGTTGAACTCCACCTTTTGCAGCTAAAACTGTAACTGAACCGTCAAGTACTCTTAGAGATCTTTGTACTTCTACTGTAAAATCAACGTGTCCTGGTGTATCGATAATATTAACTCTATTATCATTCCAGAAACATGTTGTTGCAGCAGATGTAATTGTGATTCCTCTTTCTTGTTCTTGTTCCATCCAGTCCATTGTAGCTCCACCATCGTGAACTTCTCCTATTTTATGAGTTTTTCCTGTATAGAATAAAATTCTTTCAGTTGTAGTTGTTTTACCAGCATCAATGTGTGCCATTATACCGATATTTCTTGTTCTTTCTAATGGGTATTGTCTTCCTGCCATTATATAATTCCCCCTTTCCTACTACTTAATTCTACCATTTGTAATGAGCAAATGCTTTGTTAGCTTCTGCCATTCTATGCGTATCTTCTTTTTTCTTAAATGCTCCACCGTTACCGTTGATTGCATCTATTAATTCTCCAGCTAATTTCTCAGCCATAGTTTTTTCATGTCTTTTTCTAGAATAAGTTACTAACCATCTTAACCCTAAAGTTTGTCTTCTTTCTGGTCTTATTTCTAATGGAACTTGGTATGTTGCTCCACCAACTCTTCTTGCTTTAACTTCAAGAACTGGCATAATAGCTTCTAAAGCTGCTTCAAAAACTTCTAAAGGGTTTTTTCCTTCTTTTTCTTTTATGATTTCAAATGCATCATAAACTATTCTTTGAGCAACTGATTTTTTACCATCTAACATGATATTGTTTACTAATTTAGTAACTATTTTGCTGTTGTATATTGGATCAGCTAAAACTTCTCTTTTTGCGATAAATCCTTTTCTTGGCACTATTCTTCCCTCCTTATTTTATTTGATATTTCACTTGTAAATATCTTAGGTACTCTCAGAAAACTTAATTTTCTGCGTATAGTACTTAATCTATATTATAAATTTAAGTACCTTTAACCTCAGACAAAATATCAAGCAAATATTACCTATCTTTATTTTTTAGGTTTTTTTGCTCCGTATTTTGAACGAGCTTGCATTCTGTCTTTAACACCTGCTGTATCTAATGTTCCTCTGATGATATGATATCTTACCCCTGGTAAATCTTTTACCCTACCACCTCTAATTAAAACAACACTGTGTTCTTGTAAGTTATGTCCTATACCTGGGATATAAGATGTAACTTCGTAACCATTAGAAAGTCTAACTCTGGCAACTTTTCTTAATGCTGAGTTTGGCTTTTTAGGTGTAACTGTTTTAACTATTGTACATACACCTCTTTTTTGTGGTGCTCTACTATTTGTTAATTGCTTACTTTTTGAGTTATACCCATGTTGTAAAGCTGGTGAAGTAGATTTTGTTACTCCAGTTTGTCTTCCTTTTCTTACTAATTGATTAATTGTTGGCACTTAAATTTCACCTCCTGTTTTATTTTTTTGTTACGGACAAGCACATTACATGCAATATACTATAACGTTATCTATTTTAACATAATAAACAAATTAAGTCAATAAAAAGCACGGATTTTTTACAAATCCATGCTTTATTTTATTATCTTTCATTTTCTTCTAAGTCTTGTTCTTTTTCATCATCACTATTATCTTTTTCTTCAAGGATATTTTCAACTTGTTCATCACTTACTTTATATCTATTTCTAAATGAATTATCTTTTTCTTCTCTTTCAACTGTTGCTTTAACTCTATTGGCTTCTAGTTTTTCTCTAGCTGCTTGCATTTTTTCTTGTTTAACGCCTTTAATTCCTTTTTCAGCTACATTCTTTAAGTATACGTCAAATTCTTCATTTTCTTTATTCATTGATTCTTCACTGAATTTTTCTGTTCTTAACTCTTCTTTTTTAGTTGCAATAATACTTTCAGCTTGAGCTACGATACTTGGATATTCTTCTATGATTTTATTCATTTTTTTATCTAAGGAATTAATTCTTCTATTAGGACTAATAAACACATTTTTTAATGCTTCCATTTTATTTTCAGATTTAAACACATTTTTCAATCTTCCAAAAAAACCAACGTCTGTTGTTACTAGTGCTGTTTCTAATGTTTCTTTTTTACTCATTAAATCTACTAATTTTTCTTTAGCTTCATTTTCTTCAATTTCTTCTGGTGTTAATTCAACATCTTCTTTTTTATGTTCTCCTATAGGCTGTTGTGCACTTTTCGCATTACTTTCTTTACCTTGTTGCTTTTCAGTATATTTTTTTGAATTCAAAGTTTTAACATTTTCAAATATATTGTCAAAATCTCTTCCTTCCATCAACTGTTTTCCAGCCATATAACATTTGCTTAATTTTGTTCCTAATACAAATGAGTATGCTTTTAAATCTGCTAGAGACATATCAGCAAATTCTTTATCAACTTTAGGTTCGCTTTTAACAGCAAGCTTAGCAAATTTAATAGAATTCTCATTTAATTTTGATAGATTTTCTTTTTGTTTATCTTGTAATTTTGCTCTATCTTCTGGTTTTAAATCTTTATTTTTTAACTGTGATCTTATTGCAATTTCTTCTTCTTTTAATTTTTCTAGTTCTTTATCTAATTTAGCTTGTTCTGCTGTATTTTTTTCAGTTGCTTTATTTTGAGTATCTCTTTTTTCGATCTCTTCTCTTAATTTATCTTGTTTTTCTTGGATATTATCTCTAAGTTCTATTACATTAGCAACTTTACTTACATTACCTTTTACTTTTTCCATTTTTTGATATTCTTTAAATTCATCTTTGTTAATTGTTTTTGCATCCATTTTTTCTTTTAATTGTTCTATTATCTCATTTTTTATACCCATTGCATATTCTAAGTATTCTTTTTCCCATTTTGGTTGCCTTTTATTTCTCATAATTCTCTCCTTTATATAATAAAAATTACTCCTATCATATATTTTAACATATTTCCACATATTTATCAAGTTATGTATACAATGTCATGTTTTTTTAATATTTTAGAAACATTTTCGTAATATTTCCAAACTTCTTTCTGCTATTTTTCCATAACGCTCTTTCTTATCCTTTATTTTTTTACCTTGTAATTCTGGTAATATCCCGAAATTAGCATTCATTGGTTGAAAATTTTTATTTTCCGTAGATATGTATTTCGCTAAAGCTCCACTCACTGTTTCTTCTGGTAATATAAATTTCTCTTTGTTTTTTAATTGATTTACAGCATTTATTGCTGCCATCATTCCTGAAGATATAGATTCTACATAACCTTCTACTCCTGTTATCTGACCTGCAAAATATATATTGTTGTTTACTTTAAAATTATATGTATCATCCAACAATTTACTTGAATTAATATATGTATTTCTATGCATTACTCCATATTTAACAATTTCTGCATTTTTTAATCCAGGAATCATTTGTAATATTCTTTTTTGTTCTCCAAATTTAAGATTTGTTTGAAATCCTACCAAATTATATATACTAGCTTGTTTATCATCTTGTCTTAACTGAATTAATGCATATGGTCTTCTTACTGTTCTAGGATCATCAAAACCTACTGGTTTTAATGGACCAAATCGAAGTGTATCTTCTCCTCTTTTTGCCATAATTTCTATTGGCATACATCCTTCAAATATTTCTTTTTTCTCAAATGAATGAGGATTTACCACTTCTGCATTTACTAATTCATTCCAAAACTCTTGATACTCTTCTTTATTCATTGGTAAATTTATATAATCTCTATTTTCTAATTTTTGTCTCTTCTTCCACTCTTCTACATCTTCATCTTTCTTCTTTTCCTGACTATATCTGTCACCATAAAAAGCTATATCAAAATCAATACTATCTTTCGTTACGATCGGTGCAGCTGCGTCATAGAAGTATAACTTGTCTTCACCTGTTATTTCTTGAATTTGTTTTGCCAAATCATCAGATGTAAGTGGACCCGTTGCAATTATAACAATTCCTTTTTTTACCATTTTAGATATATCAACAACTTCTTCCTCTATAATTTCAATTAATTCATTTCTTCTTAATTCTTCTGTTACTTTTTCTGAAAATACGTCTCTATCAACTGCTAGTGCCTGCCCCGCTGGAACTGACGTTTCATCAGCTATTTTTATTAATAACGAATCTAACTCTCTAAGCTCTTGTTTCAATAAACCACATGCATTCGTTAGTAAATTGGATTTTAGAGAATTACTACAAACTATTTCAGCTAAATTTTTATTAGTATGTGCAGGAGAAAATTTAATTGGTTTCATTTCATACAGTTTAACTTTTATTCCTCGTTTAGCAATTTGATATGCTGCTTCCGAACCTGCTAACCCTCCACCTATAACCGTAATATATTCATTCATACTTTATTCTCCTTTTTCTTTTTATCTTTATCTTTATCTTTTTTCTTTTTTATATTTTATATTTTAACACTTATCTATAATTTTAAATATTCATCTAAAATTATAGCACAAAAGCACTAAAATTACTATAGTAACTTTAGCGCTTTGCTTTATTTCGTCTTTACTCTATTCTTTATTTTTAACTTCTTAATATTTCAATTATTCAAACAAACTCATAATTTCTTCTTTTGACAATTTACTTACAAAAGAAACTTTTGTACTAAGCACACTATCTGTTAGACCCGCTTTTTTCTGTTGCAATTCATATATTTTTTCTTCTATTGAATTTTTAGTAATCAATTTATATACTTGCACATTATTTTTTTGTCCTATTCTGTATGCTCTATCTGTAGCTTGATTTTCACTTGATATATTCCACCATGGATCGTAATGTATCACCATATCTGCTCCTGTCAAGTTCAATCCAGTACCTCCAGCTTTTAGTGAAATTAAAAATACTTTTATATCTTTATTCATATTAAATTCATTAACGAATTTAAGTCTTTCATCTACTTTTGTAGCCCCTGTTAACTTTGAATAATTAATATTTTTTTCTTTTAACTTCTGTTCAATTATTCCAAACATAGATGTGTATCCAGAGAATAATAATATTTTATGATTACCTTCTATAGCTTCATCTATTATTTCTAAACACTGTTCCAACTTACTACTTTCATATTTATAATCTTCTATAAATAATGATGGATGGCAACATATTTGTCTCAATCTTGTTATTGCAGCTAATATTTGTATATGACTCTTTTCAACACCATTTTCATCAATAATTTGTGCCACTTCTTTTTTAATTTCAGATAAATATGACATATATATTTTTTTCTGTTCTGTTGACATTTCATTATTCAACACCGTTATTGATTTATCTGGTAATTCTGTTAACACTTCTTTTTTTATTCTTCTTAGAATAAATGGTTCTATTAACATTTTTAATTTTTTAAGTGCATTTTCATCTTCATCTTTTACTATTGGTGTCTCATATGATGATTTAAACTTTTTATATGAAAACAGGTATCCTGGCATAACAAAATCAAATATTGACCATAATTCTGCTAAAGAATTTTCTATCGGAGTTCCTGTTAATGCATATCTTGTTTCAGATTTTAATTCTTTAATACTTTTTGCATTCTGAGTTGTACTATTTTTTAGATATTGAGCCTCATCAGCAATTATATATTTAAAAGTATAGTCTTTTTCTTTGTATAATTCTATATCTCTTTTCAATAAATCATATGATGTTATTATTAAATCATAATTTTGAAGATTATTAATTATCTTTTTTCGCTCTTCCAAAGTACCTCTAACTACAACTGAATTTAAATCTTTAGCAAATTTCTTAGCTTCACTTTCCCAATTAAGTGTTAAAGAACTTGGTGATATTACTAAGCTTGTTTTATTTTCTTTGTTTTCTCTCTTACAATTTTGGAAATAATCCGAAACTACTGATAATATTTGAATTGTTTTACCTAACCCCATATCATCTGCAAGTATTCCTCCAAATCTATAGTTTTCTAATGTTTTTAACCATTTAAATCCTATTTTTTGATATGATCTCAATATTTTATCAAAATTTTCCGGAATGTTTATTTCATCAATTTTCTCTTTATTTAAGTCATTAACAATTTTATTATATTTTTCATCATTATTAGATTTATCAACATCATTTTCTTTTAACAGTTGATCTAAATACAAACTTCTATGTATAGGTATTTTTATTTTTCCATCTTCTAATTCTTTGTATTCTAAATCCATTCCTGTAATAATATTTTCAATAAATTCTAATTCTTTACTATCGTCAAAATTGATAAAACTACCGTCTTTTAATCTATAATATTTTTTCTTTAATTTATATTTTTCCATTATATTTTTAACTTCACTAATATCAACACCCATTTGGCTCATATCTATATTTAATAAATCATTCTCTACTTTTATTCCTATATTCCCCATTTTAGGTTGTTTAATCTCTTTAGCTTTAAAACGATCTGTAACCATAACTTGAAATCTATTCATATATAGCTCTAATTCTTCAGATAAAAATTCATATATTTTATCATCATTCGGTATTATAAAATTCATTTTTTTAGAATCAAACATAAATCCTGTTTTTCTAAAAATATTTATAGCTTTTGTTTCCTCAATAATATTTCTCGGAATTGTTAATTTTTGTTCTTCATCTAAAGGATTAAACTCTTTATCTCCATAGCAGAATTTAACATCTGCAACCAAATGATCATTTTTATTAAAATCTAAAAATACTTTTATTATTAATTCTTTCGGCGTATACTTTTCAACTTCTCTTTTACTTATATGTGATACATCTATAGCATCTTTGACTTTTGGTATTATTATTGAGAACAATTGTGATAATTCTGATTTCCCTAACAATACACCTGTCATATAATTTTTTCTAAATAATTCTAAAAGTTTCAAATTTGCATTTTTAAATTGTTCTGTACATCTAGATAATTTACTATTATCCAAGATATATTTATATTTTTTACCATTTATTATTGATACATTATATATGTCTATAGTTGCTTCAATAAAATATTTATCTTCTTCTATTTTCTTTAATACAAATCTAATATCTGGCTGTTCTTCTGTAAATTTAACATCAAAAGTATTGCAGTCTTTTTGCATCTCTATTGTTTTTCCATTTAAAATATCAAACAATTCATCTATTCCCGAATTTCCTAATATAATACTATTATCATTTATTGCTTTTCCGTAATATCTATAATTACTATTAGCTGTTGAATTTGCTATTTTAATTATTTCAGCATATTTTATTATAAAATCTAACAACGGTTCTGATGACTCTTCAAACATTTCTCTATGGTGGATAAATTGTAATTTTTCTCCATATCTGTGGAATTTTTGTTCAACTACATTTATATAAAATTCTGATAAATCTTTAATTTTATACATTTTTTTATTACCAACATAGAACTCAACCCTAATATCTGTTCTGAATTTGTCATATATTATTTTAGGCTCAATTTTTATTGTATGCTTGTTTCGTAGCTGGATTTGAGAAACATCATCAATATTATCAACTTCTTCATTATAAAATGTATTCACAATTTGTTTAAAATTTTTAAATTCCTTTTTGTTTATATCTATATTATTTTCTTTAGACACTTTTCTTTTAAAATGACTTGTTTGTTTTGAAAATCTAACAATTGAAGCTAATGTATGTTTACATATCCCATAATGATTATGATAATCATCGCATTCACACTTAATATCTTCTATTTCTCCATCTAATATAGAAACATACGAATTATATATTTTAGCTCCAACGACAATTGATTTAATTTCAAAATTAAGACTATCTTCATAATCATAATCTGTTATCTCGACTCTACCTGCTGCTTCATATTCTTTTGCATCTTTAGTTCGCTTTTCTCCTGCATCATAAAAGATACTTTCTAATATTTCTTCACTTACTATCATCTCACACCCCACTAGCTAAAGATTATATAATATTTTTCCTAATAAATCAAGGAGAGTATCCAATATTAATACTTTTTTTATTTTTAGCTTTAGTTTCATAAAAATACAAAAATAGAGTAACTAATATATTTACTTATATCACTTACTCTATTATATATTTAATCTTTTCAGCTTTTCTATCTTGCCAAACTTTGCAAACCTCTTTTATCCATATAGTAGTTAGATATTAATTCATCTAAATCTGTACTTAATTTATATATTATATTATATTCCAATCCATCCTCTATACTTTTGTTTAATGCATTCCTAACTTTACAAATTTCTTCATTTAACATCTCAAATCTCTCCTTTACTTTTTCTTCTTATGTTTAAATATAAAATACCACAACATATTTTTCAAGTCAAGTATTTTCAATGGTTTTTCCCCTTTTTCGCACGACAAAAAAAGACATTTTTCGATAAATAAAATACAAAAAAAACAGTAATATTTTTTATATTTTTGTATTACTGTTTTTACTACATTATATTACAAATATAATTCCTCATTTTTTAATTATTTTTAACAATAGATATCACCATATTTTCTTCTTTAAATACATTTTTTAGTGTTTCTCCTAAATATTCTACATCAATTTTTTTAATTTCTTCTAAATATTCAAAACTATTAATGCCTTTAAAATAATCTGCTAAAAACATTTTAGACATTAATGCCACATCATCATATTCTCTTATATATGCACCATATTTTGCTTTTTTTATTCTTTCGAAATCATTTTCATTTATTTTATTATTTTTCAATATCTTTATCTCATTTTTCAATTCTTCTAATATTACGCTAGGTTCTGGTGATTGACCTGTTAATAATATATGTGCATAATATTTAGTAAATTCATAATCTAAACCTACTGTTCCAAATAAATTTCCATTTTCATATAACCTTTTATACAATTTAGAACTATTTCCAATTAACATGTTCATTATTATTTCTATTGCTATATGTTTTTTAACAATATCTTTTGTATTATATTCATTGTCTTTTATCCCAATAATAAATACTGGTTGACTCACTTCAAATTTAGCTACTTTTTCTTTTACTACTATTTCCTTAGGTTCTTTATCGTATATTCTTTTAATTTCTCCTAAAGGTTTTTTATCTTCTAATCTTTTTTTGATTTCTGAAAAAATTTCATCTTTTTCAAAATCTCCACATACAACTAATAACATATTAGAAAAATTATAAAATGTATTATAGCAATTGTATAAAATTTCTTTATCTATTTTAGCTATTGATTCAATAGTTCCTGTTATATCTATTTTCACTGGCGTTTCATAATACATAGCCTTTAGTGCATTTAAGTACACTACCCATTCTGGGTAATCATCATACATTCTAATCTCTTGACCAATTATTCCTTTTTCTTTTTCAACATTTTCATCAGTAAAATATGGATTTTGTACATAATTCATCAACTCATCTAGTGCCGGATAGAAGTTATCTGTACATTCAAATAAATATGCAGTGTGATCATTTGTTGTATATGCATTCGCTTCAACTCCTAAACTTGATAATACATCTAGACTATTTGATCCATTTTCCTGCTCAAATAATTTATGTTCTAAAAAATGAGCAATCCCATCCGGAACTTCTGTTACTTTTTCATCTCCAGGAATAATAAATTTACTATCATTAGAACCATATTTTGTTCCCCAAATAATATATTTTTTCTTTGTATCTTTTTTTGGTATGAACATTACATTTAATCCATTTTCAAATTTTTCCATATAAATTTTTTCTTTAATTTTATTATTTTCTATTTCTTTCATGCTACACCTCCTAATCTCTTAAAAAATATATAGTATTTATACTTATATTTTTTGCTATTTTAACTATATCTTCTTTACGAACGTTTTCTATTTTCATAAGATACTCTTCCACACTTACTTTTTGTTTATATAATTCTTGTGAAAATATATATGCTATTTCTGAATCTTGTTCATCCGGTATTGTTTTAATCACAGATGTCAAACTTTTTTTAGCATTTTCGATATCCTCATTAGTGAATTCTCCATTTTTCATATCCTCTAATTGTTTTTTAATTATTTCTAACGCTAAGTCATAATTTGATATTTCTATTCCTGCTATTATAAGTATATTATTTTTTTGCCTTATATAGCTTGAACTTGCTACATATGCCAAATGTTCCTTTTCTCTAACATTTTGAAACATTTTAGAATTAGCACTACCACCTAAAATACTATTAAATACTGAAGTAATATATCTTTCTTCATCACTTTCTAATTTAACATCTAATCCTAATATTAATTTCCCTTGTGACACTTCTCGTTTTTCTATAATTACTTTTTCTTTTTCAAATTCTTTATTTAAATCTGTTATTTCATGGTATATTGGATCTCTTGCTTTTAATTTTTTAATATTCGTATTTTCTTTAATTTCATTTACAATATTTTCATCAAAATCTCCAGATATTATTATATCAATTTTTGAATTATTAATTAAATCATTATATTGTTTTTTAATATTTTCTCTATCTATATCTTCAATATCTTCTACATATCCTATTTTATATAATCCATAATTCTTATTTTCATACATTTCTTCTATACATCTATCTATTGCATATTTTGATTTGTTATCTATTTTTGCTTCTATTTTTGTTTTTAATAATTCTTTTTCTTGTGTCAAATATTCTTCCTTAAAATATCCATCTTCTAAATATGGTTCAAAAATTATTTCCAGAATTTTTTCCATCGATTTTTTCAATATTTCCTCATCACATTCAAAAGCCAAATCATCTGCTATTGTTTCGATATATATTTTTACCACTTGGTTGTTTCCAATTTTATCAACACCTATATCTAAAATTGCACCATACATACCTTCTAACTCTATGTTGATTTTTTCATTTGTTTGCATATTTTTACTGCCACGCATTAAAAGTGCTGGTATCAAAGCATTCTTCGTTATAGTATTTCTATCTAATTTAGTTGTTAAAAATACAGAAACTATATTTGTCTTAAACTTATTTGTTTTTATTTTATGAAGTTTAATTCCTTCTTTAATTAGTATCTCTTCATGTTTCATTTTAAAACCTCCTATTTATTAATTAAATTATATTATTTTAATTCTCGTTAATTTTACCATATTATTATTTTCTTTACATCAGTATTTTGAAATTAATAATTTTATTCTATATTTATTATACTACCTATATATTTTTTTATGCAAAAATGGAAGTTTTTAAAGATATATATCTTTAAAAACTTCCATCCTTAAATAGCTACACAATACTAGAAAATTAGAATTTTCTTTTTCTTGCAGCTTCTGATTTTTTCTTTCTTCTCACACTAGGTTTTTCATAGTGTTCTCTTTTACGTACTTCTTGTAGTACTCCATTTCTCGCGCATTGTCTTTTAAATCTTTTTAATGCGTCCTCTATATTACCATTAACTTTTATTTCTGACATTTATATTCCCCTCCTTCCGGCCATACAAAACTGTATGCGGGATAACCCTTTTAACGCTATATATTATATCTTAAAGTATATAACTTGTCAATATCTAAAATTCAAATAATATTGGTTTATTTTCTTTTATAGATTTTTTGACATCAATTACCCTTTGATTCTCTGAACCTCTAAATTTTAATTTAAGATTTTTCTTCTCTTCTTCAAATTTACCATCGACTACAACATCTAAGTATGGAAGTAATTCTTTTGTTTCATCCCACTTTGTGTACATCTCTTCCATTACATGTTGATCAAATAAGAAACCTGTATAACACCAAATATCTTTTTCTGGATATTTTTCTTTTACTCTTTTAACCAATGGTATTAAACCTTTTTGATTTGCATGCTCTAATGGCTCTCCACCTAATAATGATAAACCAGACACATACGGACTATCTAACTCATCTAATACTCTTTCAATTTCTTTTTCCGTAAATTCTTTGCCATAATTAAAGTCCCAAGCTTCTTGGTTAAAACAATTTTTACATTGATGTCTACATCCACTTACAAAAACGGAAACTCTTATACCTGTTCCATTTGCAATATCTGCTTTTTTTATATCTGCATAATTCATTTCTATCACCTCTTTTTATTTAAACATCCAACTTAACATAGGACTTTCCACTGTTAATTCCCTTACAAATTGATTTGTAATAGGTATAAACCATAAAACAACCAATATTAATATTACTAATAATATTGTTATACCTAATGCTAAAAAGTCTTTCTTTCTTGTTGCTTTATCTTTTTTTTGAAAGTTAAAACCTTTTATTGTTTCGATCATTGATTTTAATATATTAATAACTCCACCCATTGTACCAATCTGAGATTTTTGTTCTACTTCTTTTTTGGGCTTATCATTTTTAATCTTTCTTTTTGTTTTTTCTTTCTCTTGTTTGATTTTTGTTTTTGTCACTTCATTTTCTTGTAACTTCTCATTTTTTATTTTATCTATTTCTTGATCATATTGATCTCTGATAAAAGTATTTGATAATACACCATACGCTTCAGTTATAGTAGCTATCGCTTGCACATCTGGATTCTGAGCTGTTTTATGCTTATCTATCAATACAGCATATGCTTTTTCAATCACTTCTGCTGATGCTTTAGGATGTACTTCTAATATTTCATAATAATTTTTCATAATTTTCTCCTTAATTTATCTAATTGTATACTAAAGTATAAAAAATTTCAAGATGATTTAATCAAAATATCTGTTTAATCAATTCAAAAAAACATTACGATATTAACTATAACTTTAATATCGTAATGTTTCATTTACTATTCAAATATTTACTATTTACTATTTATTACTTCTTGGTTAATTGTTAATCTCACTGTATTAATAATAATTAATTAAATATTTGTTCAAATTCATCTGAATCAATTTTTTCTTTCTCTAATAATATTCCTGCAACAACATGTAATTTTTCCATCTGTTCAGTTAATATTTGTTTAGCTCTATTATATCCTTTGTCTATAATTTTTTTTGTTTCTTCATCTATAATAGCTGCTGTTTCTTCTGAGTATTCTTTACCTTGTGAGAAATCTCTTCCAAGGAATACTTCTTCTTGATTAGAACCTAATAACATTGTTCCAATTCTTTCACTCATACCATATTTAGTAACCATTGCTCTTGCAATTTTTGTAGCTCTTTCTATATCATTACTTGCTCCAGTTGATATATCATTTAATATTAATGCTTCTGCAACTCTACCACCTAACAGAGAAACTATATTTTCTTCCATTTCAGTCTTAGACATAAATGATTTATCTTCTGTTGGTCTATACATTGTATATCCACCAGCCATTCCCCTAGGGATTATTGATATTTGATGCACAGGATCTTGTGTTTCTAAAAATCTACTTACAACTGCATGCCCTGCTTCGTGATATGCAACTAGTTTATTTTCTTTTTCACTTCTTACTCTTGTTTTCTTTTCTGGTCCCATAGTTACTTTAACCATAGCATCTTCTATTTCTCTCATACCTATTTCATCTAAGTTTCTTCTGGCTGCTAATAATGCTGCTTCATTTAGTACATTTTCTAAATCTGCTCCTGCAAATCCTGATGTATTTTTAGCAATTACTTTCATGTCAACATCATCTGCTAATGTTTTCTTTTTAGAATGAACTTCTAATATTTGTTCTCTAGCTTTAACGTCTGGTGCTGTTACAACTATTTGTCTGTCAAATCTTCCAGCTCTTAATAAAGCTTTATCTAATACATCTGGTCTATTTGTAGCTGCTAATACTATAACACCTTCATTTTCTGCAAATCCGTCCATTTCTACTAATAACTGATTTAATGTTTGTTCTCTTTCATCATGTCCACCACCAAGTCCTGCTCCTCTTTGGCGTCCTACTGCATCTATTTCATCTATAAATATTATACATGGTGCATTTTTCTTAGCTTCTGCAAATAAATCTCTTACCCTTGATGCTCCTACACCGACAAACATTTCAACAAAATCAGAACCACTTATTATAAAAAATGGTACTCCTGCTTCTCCTGCCGTTGCTTTGGCTAGTAATGTTTTACCTGTACCTGGTCCACCTACTAATAAGACACCTTTTGGTATTCTAGCTCCCATTTCTGTGAATTTTCTTGGATTTTTCAAAAATTCTACTATTTCTTCTAATTCTTCTTTTTCTTCATCAACACCTGCAACATCATCAAATGTTACTTTATTTTTATCAGTTGGTGTTAACATTCTTGCTTTTGATTTTCCAAAAGTCATTGTTTTATTACCTGGATTACCACTGTTGGCTCCACTCATAAATAAAAACCAAATTACGAAGAATATAATAACAATTCCAAATGGTGTTAATAAACTAATTATTGTTATTAATATTGATTCTGATTTTTCTTCAAAAGTAAACGCTCCTGCACTTAAATATTCTTCACTATATGTTAAGAATGAATCCATATCTGGTATATTTACTTCTTTTGGTTGATTTGCATCATTTTTCAATATAACAGTAGCTGTTTTACCATCTGATTCTACTTCGATTGATTCTACATTTCCTGCATTTACATTTGTTAATAATTCTGAGTATTTTAATTTATTATCAGTATTATCCATAATAGCTGATAATATAACTATAAAGATCACTCCTATTATTAACCATGTTGCTAGTGTTTTTATTCCACTTTTCAAAATAATTCCTCCTTGTGTTTGTTAACTTTCTTTAGTTTTATACCACATAATATTCTGTTTTACAATAGAATTTTATATGTCTTTTTTATTACAATTTTGCTTATCTTAAAAGCTTTTACGGATAGGCATTTCTTAGAATTTTATATTATACATTTTTTTTAATATTTTATTTTAAATTAATAAAATATATCTTTTTGTTTTTAATTAATACTTTAAAATATTTATTTGGTGTTAAATATTTATTTCCTTCTGCTTTTTCACATAATTTAATAATATCTTCTATATGAATCTTCTCTATTCGCTCTGCCGTAGTGAATAAAGTATTTATTGCTTGTAATATTACTCTTGATTTTATAACTTTGTCTAAATTATTAAATTCTAATAATTTTAATATAAACAACTTTTCTTTACTAATCCTATGTATTTCTAATATTTCTTTATCTAATTTATTATCAAAATCTACGATTTTTAATACTTCTATATTTTTATTTACTTCTTTCTTAAAATATTCTTCTTCTTCATTAACTAAATTAGATAATCTTTCTATAGATTCTATTATATTAGGATTAAACTCTTCTTTTATATATGGAATGACAATATTTCTTATTTTATTTCTTGTATAATCATTCTCCAAATTACTTTTATCTATTTTAGGATTCAAATTATTTAATTCACAATATTTTTCAATTTCTGTTCTTTCACATTCTAATAATGGTCTAATATATTTATTTCTTTTTATATCAATTCCTTTTAATCCATTAATTCCTGTTCCTCTTAGTATATTCATGATAACTGTTTCTGCATTATCATTTTTATTATGCCCTGTTGCTATTTTACTACAGCTTTCCATCTTAGATATCTCATCAAAATATTCATATCTAACATTTCTTGCTGTTTCTTCTAAGCCAGTTTTATTTTTTTTGGCAATTTTTTCTACATCAATTTTTTTAGAATAAAATGGAATATTATTTTTCAAACAATATTCCTCAACATAGCTTTCTTCATCTGTTGCTTCTTCTCTTAAAAGATGATTGATATGTGCAACAACAATTTGTATTTTAATTTTTTCTTCGACTTTAATTTGGTTTAATAAATTTAATAAACACATTGAATCTGGTCCACCAGAAACACCTATTAATATTTTCTCATTTTTTTCTATTAAACTATATTTTTTTATTGTATTTAATATTTTATTTTGCACTATATCAATCCTTTCTCTATTTATATATTTTTAATCATCAAATCCTCTTTCAAGATTTGCAAATTTTGTATATGTACCCATCCATAGTAACTTAATTGTACCTAGAGAACCACCCCTATGTTTAGCTATAATTACTTCTGCTAAATTCTTATCTTCTGTATCTGGATTATAGTATTCGTCTCTATATAGGAACATTACTATATCTGCATCTTGCTCAATTGCTCCAGATTCCCTTAAATCCGAAAGCATTGGTCTATGGTCTGGTCTTTGTTCTACAGCTCTTGATAACTGAGATAAAGCTATTACTGGTACATTTATTTCTTTAGCTAATACTTTAAGTGATCTACTTATTTCTGAAATTTCTTGTTCCCTACTACCATTTTTCTTACCACTACCTTGAATAAGTTGCAAATAGTCGATTATTACCATACCTATATTTTTTTCCATTTTAAGTTTTCTACATTTTGCTCTTATTTCAGTAATAGTTATACCAGGTGTATCATCTATATATATTTCCGATTCTGATAATGGTCCAATAGATTCTGCTAATTTAACCCAATCATCTTCTTCTAATTTACCTGTTCTTATTTTATTAGCATCGACCATTGCTTCACTACATAACATCCTGTTTACAAGTTGATCTTTCGACATCTCAAGATTAAATACCGCAACAGGTGTTTTTGCTTTTACAGCTGCATTTGATGCAATGTTTAAAACAAATGCTGATTTTCCCATTGCTGGTCTTGCTGCTATTAGAATTAGCTCCGATCCATGAAAACCTGTTGTTTTATAGTCTAATGCTGTAAATCCTGATGGAATCCCTGTTATGTGTTGTTTTCTATTATATAATTCTTCTAATTTAGTAAAAGTTTCAACTAATACATCACTAATTGGTGAATATCCTTTTTGATTTTTATTTTGCATTATGTTAAAAATTCTTTTTTCTGCACCTTCCATTATTGAATCTACTTCTTGTGTAGGATCATATCCTAATTCAATTATTTCATTTGCTGTTTTTATTAAATTTCTCAACACTGCTTTTTCTTCTACAATTTTAATATATTTCTCTGCATTTGCTGTTGTAGGTACCTTTTCTGGTAGTTCTGCTAAATATTCCAATCCTCCAACTTGCTCTAATTTTCCTACTGATTCTAATTCTGCTTTTACAGTAATTATATCAATTGGTTCAGACTTTTTATACAAGTTATACATTGCATCATATATTGCTCTATTATCGTCTCTATAAAAATCGATATCTTTTAATTTTTCTATAGCTAGTATAACAGAATCTCTATCCATTAACATACTACCTAGTATTGCTTGTTCTGCTTCTATATCATTTGGTGGTATTTTTCCTAGTTCCATTTTTATCATTCCTTTATTCTGAAATTATATTAATATTTAACCTTGCTATAACACCTTCAAACAATTTTATCTTAACTTCATGTTTACCTAGTGTTTTAATTGTGTCTTTTAATTCTATTTTCTTTTTGTCTACTACTATTTTTTGTGTATTTTCTAGTTCGTGTGCAATTTCTTTTGATGATACTCCACCAAACATTTTTCCATCTTTTCCAGTTTTCACTTTAAGAGTCATTTCAAATTTTTTAAACTTTTCTGCCACTTTTAATGCTTCTTCTTTATTTTGGTCTTTTTTAAATTGAACTGAATTTTGTTTAGCTTTTAATTTAGCCATATTTTCATTATTCGCTTCTACTGCCATTTTTTTAGGAAACAGAAAATTTCTAACATACCCATCTGATGCATTTATCACTTCATCTTTTTTCCCTACACCTTTTATATCTTGATTTAATATTACTTTCATATTATTATCTCTCCTGTTCTTTGTTCTTTTATTTACATGTTCTTAATATATAATATTTGATATTAAAAAACAAGCATAATTTGTCTATTTTATAAAAAGTTGCCAAAAGGCTATTTCTTCAGCCTTTTGACAATTTTACTTTTGTTCATTAAAATATTCTATTATTTTTTCGTTTAGTTTTTGTTTAGCATCTTCTAATGAGACATCTTGCATTTGTGCTCCTGCTAAAGTTATGTGACCACCGCCACCTAATTTTTCTAATATCATTTGCACATTTATATCTCCAATAGATCTACCGCTTATGTATACCGTATTTTCCATTTTACTTAATACAAATGATGCTGTTATTGTACTTATTGATAATAACTCATCTGCTGCTTTAGCTGATACCAAATTAGCATTTTTATCTTCCTCTTCATATATTGATATTGCAATAGTATCATTAACAATTTCTGCTGATGTAACTATATCTGCTACCTTTGTAAATTCTCGTAAATCATTTTGGAACCATTTTTTAACTTTTATTATGTCAATTCCACATTTACGTAAATATGCTGCTGCCTCAAAAGTTCTTACACCTGTTTTAAATAAGAAGTTTTTTGTATCCATCATTATCCCAGCATATAAACTTTCTGCTTCTAAAGTTTTCAATTCAACTTTTGCTTCAGCATGTTGTATTAACTCAGTTACTAATTCACATGCTGATGATGCATATACTTCTTGGAATAACAATTCAACATTTTTAATATATCCTGTACTTCTTCTGTGATGATCTATAACTACTATTTTAGCATTATATTCCAATAATTCTGGAACTTCTACAAAATCTTTACGATGTACATCTACTATTACTAACAAAGTATTTTCATCAATATTTTCTAATGCTAATTCCTTATCTATAAATACTCCATCGTATTCTTCTTCTTTTTCTACAGATTTTCTATATGCTTCTAAAGTTTCTGTTTTTTCTTCATTAACAATATATGCGTTTCGCCCTAATGTTTTAGCTAATCTATATACACCCATTGCAGATCCTATACAATCTATATCAGGATTTTTATGTCCCATTATCATAACTCGTTCTGAATCTTTAATTAAATTTTCAAGTGAATGCGCCATTATTCTAGCCTTAACTTTAGTTCTCTTTTCAACTTCTTCACTTTTTCCACCAAAGAATTTATATATTTCGTTTTCTCTAATTACAGCTTGGTCTCCACCTCTACCCAATACTAATTCAAGTGCTGTTTGTGCAGATTTATATTTATCTTTATCTGTAATACCTTCATTTGATACTGCTATACTTAATGTGAATTTAAAATTCTCATTTATATCCATATCTTTTATTTTATCTAATATACTAAATTTATCTTCTTTTAATGTTTCTAAATATCTTTGCTCAAATAGATATACATATTTATCTCTATCAGATTTTATTAATACTCCATTTGTTTTATCTGCCCATTCAAATACATGTTTATCTATTTCAGCTAATACTTGTGGTTTATCGTCATTATTTAATCTTTGTGCTATTTCTTCATAATTATCAATAATTATTAAAGCTATACATGATTTTGAATCTCTATATTCTTCTTGTAATTTTTGACTTTCTGTATCATCTACAAATGTCATAATATGCATATATCCTTTTTTAGAACTTCTATGCTTATTTTTGTAATTTACAACTCTTGAAATCACCTTGTATTTTTTGTCAAAAATATCTAAACCTTTAGTTATATCTTTTTTTGATAAATTATCTATGTTGTTTTCCGTTATTTGTAAATCTGTTTCTATTTCTGTTATTAATTCTGTAACATGTGAAATTATATCTATATTTGCAAACTCTTGTGAAAAACTTTTACTTTTCCATATTACATTTCCATCATTTTCAACGATAATTAATGGGAATGGTGAATTTACTAATGTTGTCTTAGCTGCTGTATCAACACTAAGTGTTAAATCTTGTAATGTTTCTGATATTTCAATTCTTTTTTTACCATTAGCATAATATGTGTAACTTAATAGCAAAATAAAAAATACTATTGAAGGTACAATAAAAAAAGTATTTTGCACAGATAATATTATTAGTAATACAAATATTAGTGCTATATATATTTTATTTCTTGATGAAATTCTTTCCAAAATTCTTTTGTTCTTATTTTGCATCATTTACTCCTTTATTCATTCTATTATATTGTACTAATTTATATGCATTTTGTCAAGTTTTCAGTCTTTTTTAAGGATTTTAAGTAAAAATATATATTACAAAAAATATTATATTTTTCTAATATTTATCTGGTATTTTCCTCTTATTTTTCTAATATTTTTTAAAAATATTTATAAATAAAAGAAAATTGATTTTTAACAATTCCTTTTGTCAAAAATCAATTTCAAATTACTTTATATTTTTTAAATTTCACCTTTTTAATACTTGATTTAGTATTTAATTTCTTTATTACACTTATACTATAAACAAAACTCTAATTTAAGATTTGATATAATTATGGTTATAGCTATCAGTACTACTAATAAAGTACAATCCTAAAACCTATACCAGAATGGCTAGTGGTACTATCAAAGAATTGGTATCTACTATATATTGTATCACTAGCACCATGGCTAAAATAATTCCCCCCACGAGCATTATATGGATAGTATGTATATGGAGTTTTTTCTAATGTCCACTCCCCTACATTCCCAGCCATATCATATATATTTAAAAGATTATTTGTTACATCACTTCCTCCTGGTACAGGCTCTATTGTTGCTCCTGTTGTTAATATCCACTCATTTGTTGATGTTTTAGTTTGATTTAAACCTTCTAAATAACTTTTACCGCTATCACTTGAGTATTTTCCTTCACTTATTATAAATACTGTATTAGAATAATTCCCTATACTTGTACTGTTGATATCCACTCCTATCTCACTCGAAACGTCCATAAATTGAAGTATTAAATCCCATTGAAACCCAAATATCACTGATGCATCATATTTTCCTTCCACACCTAATAACTCTGCTTGTTCTTGTGCTTGTGCTATTGTCACTCTATTGTATGGATACACACCTTTTTGAATTACTACTGGTGTTAAAGTTTGTGAAGTACTTGTTCTTAAAGTTTCTGTTCCTGCTTCATATCTCCCTACCCAAAATCCGTTATATTCATATATACTTTCTAATACCTCATATTTAATATTCATATATTCAGGATGAGTATCTTCATAACCACTTTGACTATAGCCTGTGTATACATCTATATCAGCTTCTATATTAGCATAATCAGTTTTTGATGTTGCTGTTTTAAATACATAGCAAGGTACTGGTATCCATACATATTGATTACCAGCTAAAGTCATTACTAACCCTTCATCTATTTCATCTTCTGTGTCTATTTTAGATAAAATTCCACCTTCTGGTACATATACACTTGACGGATTTGAAAAACTTTCATACATTGTTTTTAACTCAGTATCTGTTTTTATATATTGTTCTTCTATTAATGCTATTTGATTTTCCTGTTCTATTATTTCATTTTGTGTAGTCGCAAACACAGTTACTAGTATTAGCATTAAAAACATCATACTAACTACTACAAACACTGCAGCTGAACCTTTTTCATTTCTTATTTTTTTTATAATATTATCCTTTTGTATTTTCATACATACTCCTTTTTCTTTTGATTTATATATTATTTTACTCCATGTATTAATACTCTCTTATTTTATAAATAATATTATATATTTGCTATATTTTAATTTCTTTATATTTCAGTATCGGGAGGATCAATAAACTATAATTCTAAAAGAAAATGCATTGGTACTACGAGTATTGATGACGCTGTATCTAGCATCTACTGTAACCTCTGTTCCATTATCGTAATAGTTACCTCCACGCACAACATAAGAATAAGTTGAACTTGAACTTTTTTCTAATGTCCACTCCCATACATTTCCTGCTATATCATATATATTTAACACATTATTTGTCACATCACTTCCTCCTGATATAGGTTCTATTGTTGCTCCTGTTGTTAATA
>CAYJIP010000018.1:0-15202 GCA_964370265.1 uncultured Clostridium sp.
ATTCTTTTCATATCTATTCTTTTCTTCTAATATGGCTTCAAATAATATATCTGGAATATCAAGAACTCTATTACTAGAGTATGTTTTTAATGTTATTTATTGTTTTGTATATTGTTTAGGTGAAAATTCTTCTTTAGTAGTATTGGCAACTTTACCTAATTGTCTTTTAATATGTATTTTTCTTCTAACATAATCTATGTCAGAATATTTTAAACCGTTTATTTCGCTTTTTCGTAATCCCATTAGTACTGCAAATAGTATTTGTAAATATATTGGTGTATTTTTGCTTTCGTATTTATCCAATCACCATTTAGATTTTCACATAATCTTCTATACTCTCCCTCTGGGTCTATTATTAATAACTTTGTTTTCTTCATATATTCATTTAATAATAAATGTTTAGTTGCTGTAGATTTACCAACTCCACTTGTTCCCATTATTACGAAATTTGAATTTGTTCTGTCCATCTCTCTTTTCCATATATCTAATACAATTATTCCTCCTGATATATCTCTTCCAAATACAAAACCTTTATTATCATTAAGTCCACCTCCACCAAATGGAAATCCACCTATGAAATCATACATTAATATATTTCTTTTTACCTTATCTTCTATATCTACATTTAAAATATGATATGGTGCTATAACTCTCTTTTAATAGATATGCTAAATTTCTTACTTTTAATTGCATAGCTGATATTATATTCTCAACTCTTTTTGCTCTTTTTTCTAGTAATTCTTCATCTTCTGCTAATACCATTATAAGATTTATCATATATCCTACAACTTCACCTTTTACCTCTACCTTTTCTAATATCTCTTGTCCATCATCTATTTCTCTTAATGCTCTTTTTCTTTCTAAAGCATCGTTAGAAGATTCATATATCATTTCACTTTGTTTAATACCTTTACTCATATTTTCTATTAATACGGTATTATCACTTGGCTTAAATATTTGAACAGCTACTGTATTAGGTATATTACATATTTTTGCTAACCAACCTTCATTTATTCTTTTAGGATATTTTATAATTGAATATATTTTTGCATACTTTTCTCCTATTCTCATTTTATTTTGTTTATATTCAATACCATTAATAGGAGCTATCTCATTTAATAAACTTTGGTTTACTTCCATTGTATTTTTATCTTTTTTCTTCACTATATTCACCCTCTCTCTTTATTAAAGGAAAATATTCCTCATAATCTGTATCTTCATAAAATGCATACTTTTTATTTGTAAAATCTGAACATAATTCTATTATTTCTACTCTATCTAATACTCTTGCTTTTACTTTGCAAGTAGCAAGTTTATTTACAATATCTATTGCTCTTTTTAAAATATCATTTTCTGCATAGTCGTTCATATCTTGCCATATAATCATATAATTTTGTTTTTGTACTGCCTCTCCTATAGCTGTTAATTTCTTAGTTTCTTCCATATGTTTTTTAATTAATTCTTTTTGCTTTTGATTGATACTTTCTTCTAAATATCCTTTTAAATCATCTAATAAAGTAGAAATATCTATTACTCTTGATATACTAAAAAACTTCATTTCTTTTGTTTCACTAGATAACTGACCTGTAATCTGTCTTGCACTATTTAGCTTTTCTTTTACTGATAATAATTCTAAATTGATCGGTTCTATTTTTATATAACACATTATTTTGTTATCTTTAGTATATAAAAAGTTTTTCTGTATATCTCTTATATTCATATACTCATTACAAGTTTTTTCTTTCTTCTTTTTTAAATTAAACACTACTTCCTCCCATCATAATATCTATATTTATATTTCTTTTGTCTTTTTAGTTTTCTAATCATAAATTTCATTTGCTCAAAAATGCAAATATTATTATCATCTTTTGTACTTCCTATTACTGTACCTGCTAATATGATAAAAGACACAATAACTGCTGTTACTGTGCCATTTAATATATTTGTTAGAATAATTAAAGGTATGGAAAAAGCCATTACACATATTGTAATGACTAATTCTTTAATTCCGTATCCTTTAAAAAATTCTAATCTTGTTTTAATATTAGCAGGTATATATAGATTTTTAATATCTCTATCTACCATATAAAACTCCTAATTATTTATTTCATATTATTAATCAAGTTCTTTTCCATATAAAGCTTTATATGTTGAGCTATATGCTATTGAATACTTATCAGTTACACTTATAAATAAATTTTTAACAGCGTTATTATCAGTAGTTTGCTGCGCAGCTTTATTTAATTCATCTGAAAAAGCTGTTGCTTCACTTAAAATTGCTTGTAACTCTTTTTCCAGTTCTGGATATTCTGCTATATTTGCTTTTATAACTTGATATTCATTAGAAAAATCAGAATATATTTTTTTCAAAGCTTCAAAATTAACATCTCCCACTTCTTGTGAATACGTAAATTTATCCATTTCTTCTAAAAATTCATTAATCGTTTTTGTCATGTTTGATGATAAACTCTCTAAATTAATTTTTCTAGTATTTTCTATTTTTTCTGTCTCTAAATTTTGTTCAATTATTTTATTTTCTTCTTCGTTTAATATATCGTTACTAATTACTATTGTTGTTCTAAAACTTATTTGCGCATTTTTACCTTCACTTGCAATTTCTCCATCATTTGTAGTAAATGCATATATACTATTCGTATAGTCTGATTTACCTCTTAAGAAAAATGGGAAACCTGACTGTAATTGACTTTGTCCTTCATACCATGCATTAATAATTCCTGTTTTAAGTGATGTTTCATAAATCGCATCTCCATAGTTATCTGTGCCATAATTTTCATATTTATCTACGTACTTATCATCCAAAGTTACTGCTAAAGTATATGTATTTAACCATTCATTATCTTTCCCGTAGTTATAATAAGCACTAACAAATTCTGCATTTTGCCCTGACATATCATATATACCTGTTTCATTTCCTGTTGTTGTAGATGTAATTCCTGCACTACCACTTATAGTTCCTGTATTCCCCTTAATTCCTGAATTTATTCCATATTTACTCTCACCCAAATATGCAACTGCTCCCCATTCTACATTTTTAACCAAATGAGTATCAAAATTATTTTTGTCATTATGTATATATCCCGTATCTAGTATTGTTTGATTTTGTGGAGTCCATCCATATATCTCTTCATTTTCCATATTTCTAGAATAATATATTGCTTGATCTAAATTATATTCTATTATGCTTTTTGTACCTTCTACAAAAGTTAATCTTTCAGTATCCTCATATTTACTAGCTTCATATTTAGCTACCCAAATACCTTCTAAATTTTCTTCTCCAAATATGAAACTTGGGTGAACAACAAATACTTCATTACTATTTGAGCTTGTCTCTATAGTTTTTCCACCAAACGTCGTATTAGTTGCTTCTTTTAGAAACTCAATTTCTATATTTCCACCTTCAGTAGTTGTTTTGCTTGAGAAATTTCCTTCACTATAATTCAATCCCTCTCCATGATATCCTTCTGTTATTTTATATGCATATCTTGGTATCCACACAAACATACTTCCATCTTCTAACTTTACATTAGCCCATTCTTTTTTAGCATAGTTATACCAGTCTTTATCATCTTCTGCAGTTTCTATCCATTCTGTTCCATTCCACTTCACAGGTGTCATACCCTCTGTTAATTGTGGGTGATTTACAGTAACAGTATTCATATTTGTAAAAATTAAGATTCCTACTACCACTAAAACCAAACAACTTATTATAACTCCAAATAATATTTTCTTTTTCATCACATTTCCCCCTTATGATATTATTTATATCATATTTCGCCTCATCTGTGAATATCTTTTTTATTTTTTAATAATATTCATAAATCAAATCTTTAACTACAAAAACTAGCTCTGCTAATATCCCAAATATTATAATATTAATCATTCTTTTCTTATATAGTTGGTACTCATCTTCTGCATATATCATTTTTATTAAACAATATATCACTCTAAAAAGAACTCCTGCAGGTATTATTACTATTCTTAATATCTTTATTATTTCATTCATCAATTCCATTTATTTCACCTTACCAATCATATTACTTACTTGTTTTGTAAGTTCTATTGTTTTACTTGTTGTATGTACTGCATTACTTATTCCACTTCCACCATTTCCAGTTATAATCATAAACTCTTGTAAGAATTTAGGTGTTCGTAATGCTAAAAGTAATACTGCTGTTGCATATATGAATTGATTAGATATTATTAATAGTATCCCAATTTTAACTAATGCTAATTGTACTATTACAGTTAGTGTACTTTGAAAAAATTTCTTTACATATGGAGCAAAAACTCCTTTATCTGAATCTACTAACCCAACACAAGCAAGTGGAAATCCTACTTTCAAAATAAACATTTCAATCCCTCTCATAAGTAGTTGTATGTATAATAAAAATAACATTACAAGTATTATTACTGCAAATATACTACTAAATAATCCTAATGGTACACCTTTTAACAAAGCTTCAATTATTCCTTGTTGTTCTCCAATATTTAAAGCAAGTAATATACTATCTGCAAATGACCTAGCTATTCGTATAAACCAATCATATAAAACTGGAAAAGATATTGCTAATACTAATGCTCTTATAAAATATGTAATATATGTAGATGATGGTATATCCGTATCTCCCTCTGTCCACATTATATATATTTCAAAACCTTTTTTTAGAAACTTCAATATTATTAAAGTTATTGCAAAACTTAATATAACTTCTTTTAATGTTGTGAAATTTAATATCTCTGTTCCTAATATATTAGTTAATCCTTGTTCTGCATTGAAACATACATCAAGTAAACTATTAAATACTGTATTAATAACACTATCTGCTCCACCTATTATAGAACTTAATAATCCAGTTAATAATTCTTCCATAAGTTCCTCCTATCTATAATAATTCATTAATACATTGATAAGTCCTGACATTACTACAACTCCCACACAACACATAATTGTTACTTTTATTCTTGAATCCCATTTTTTTGAATCCATTTCATCACTTGCACTTTTCCTTAATAAATAATATCCAATTAATAGTATTGAAATAGTAGGTGCTATAATTAATAACCAATTTGTTAAGTCATTTATTAATGTTTGCGTACCTGTTACTAGTGTTGTGCTTTCTATTCCTGTTGCTAAACAATAATTTGAAAAAACAAAAAGACTTATAGTTAATATAAGCCCTATCATTCCTATTTTCTTTAACATTCAAATTCCTCCTCTTTGTTAATATTTTATCTGTATTCTTCCCATATCCCCCACAATTTCATTTTATTAAACTGTGTTTCTTCTCTTTCGTTTTCTACTTTTTTTCTAAATATTCTATTATGTTCTTCATCGCCTAAACCTAGTAAAGTATTAAATCTCCATTTTGATAAATCAGGTATTTTAGTTATTATAGGGTAATTACCAGTATTTAAAACTAAAATATATGGTCTTTCTATTCTTTCAATTTCTCCTTCTGTTAATAGTGGTCTGCTAATTAGATTCATACTTTCTGAATTATTACCATTTTGGTGTTTATCAAATGATGTACTTTTTGAATAACTAGATGTTGTATAATTTCCTAACTTTTTCATTATCTTTGATGATGTTTCATCATTTGAAGCTTTTAGATATATCCAAGTTTCACAATTATCTAAAATATTACTACTTCCTTCTTTTCCATATTTCTGTTCTAGTTGAGCAAATCCTTGTAAAAATATATTAAATCTTATTCTTCTTCCTCCACCAACTGTAAGCATATTTGAGAATCCATTAATTGCTGTGAAATTACCAAATTCATCTAACACAAAGTTTACTCTTCTTTCTAGCATTCCACCTCTTTTGTCTGCAACTGCAACTAGACTTACATATTGTTGATTTACAAATAAACTAACTAGAGAATAATATGTATCTCTTTCATCTGGTAATATTATATATATAGCTATTTTATTCTTTCCTAAATCACTTAATCTAAAATCACTTTCAGATGTCATTGAGTATATTGATTCGCTTGTAAATAATCTTAATGTTGTAAGTGCAGAAGTAAAAAAACTGCTCCTCGTTTTATCAGGAGCAATTCTTGCTATGTTAAATATCCTAGTAGCTGGATTATCACTACTTAAATTATTTATATATTCATTAAGTGGCATTTCACCATCTTCTGTTCTACACATTTCTGCTATAAAAGTATATACATTTGTTAAATTTTGATATTCAGGATTATCTCTATTTTCATAAACTACAGCCATTATTGTACCTGCTATAATAGACATCTCACCATCTTTCCAAATTTTATCCATATTACTTTGTTCTGTTCCTACTAAAGCCACAGTTATATCCCACGAATATTCTTCTGCTTTTATATAATCACCTTGATTTACACAATCAATAATTGGTTGTAAGAAGTTATACTTATTAGACTTCAACTGATTTTTAAAATCAAGCACAAATACATCATATCCAATTTTTCTCATAAAATCTGATGTATAATTATATAATTCACCTTTCGGATCAGAAATTATAATAGATTCTTCACCTAAACCTAGATTAGCTATTGTTTGTAATACTATTGTTCTAGTTTTCCCACTCCTTGTCATTCCAACTGTCAAACTATGTGTATTATTATCAATACAATATATTTCTTCATTTTTCTTATTATTTTTATACCCTATTACTAGTCCTGCTTTTTTAAATTTTATATCTTTTAATTCTAGTTTAAAATATAATTTATTTTTATAGAATATTTTATTAAATTCTTCTTTTGTAAGCCACCTTTGCGTACCATATTGTCCTTGTCCAACTGCTATTGGTGTTTCTATAGTATCTGTTACTTTAATCACATCACTTTTATACATATTTTCTTTTTTCAAATTAAAGAGAAAATAAAAATATAATGCTACAAGTATTTGCAACATTATATATATTAATAAGTGATTTTTACTTTTTGTTATATTTAATATTATTTCTTTAATATTTGTTATATCAACACTTCCTACTACTAAATATATGTCTATTAATCCTGACAAATATATTAGTATTGGAATCACTATAACAAACATTAACATTTTAACTATTTTTATTTTATCACCTTCTTATATTATTGAGTTTGCTCTTCACTATTCACAAAATTAAATACTTCTAATTTTTCATGAATATATTGTAATAAATACATATCTTTTATTTGTTCCCATTTTTTCATATCATTTAATAAAACTAAATTATTAAAGTATGAACTTAAATTCATAGATATATTACCTCTATTATATAGAGCAACACCATTATATAAGTCAACTGATCCATGATTGTCGATTCCTTGGTGAAAAATGATGCTTTCACTTTGGTCTATTTTAACAACTCTTCCTATATAGTCACTTAATGGTATTTCTTTTAATTTATTGCTTTTATATTTATTTATATAGTCTAAACTTTTCAATATACTTTCTTTTCTAAAAATTTTTTTATCTATATTTGCAAATATAAGCTCTAAAATATTTTCTGTATTGCTTAAGTCAAATATTTTTTTAAAAGCTGCTATATTTTTATATTTTAATATTAAAAATAATAAATAAATTTCATAAACTTCTAATTCAATTGTTTCACTTAATTCTAATCTCTCCAAAATCAAAAAATTATTATAAATAGTATTTATATCTCTTAAAGATAAATTAAACGTTCTTGCTAATTTACTAAAACAATTTATAAACTTTATATTTTGAGTATCGTTAGAATATCTTACATTATCATTTATAATAGACTTTTCTGAAACCAAACCACTTATATATTGCTCTGTTGTAAATCTAGGTAGTCTTGTTATATAGTCAAAGAATCTGCTTAAATAACCTTCTGAATCTATTCCTTGACCATAAATTGCTCCCACCGAATGACTTAATTGTGACATATCTAATGCAAATATAAAAATGACATTTTCAATATCAAATAAATGTTTAACTATCTCTAATAATTTAATAGCAAAATCTGGTCTACATCTATCTAATTCATCAATTATTATAATCATTTTTCTACTCTTAATTATTTTTTTCAATGTTTCTTTCATTTCTATTATATTTTTTTTATATTTTTTGTATTCTTCAAAAAAATTATTATGCTTACTGTAATTATTTATAAATTCTACTATATTCTCTTTACCTATATCTTTAAGCATATCAATAACTTCTTCTGGCAATACTTTAGATGAAAATTTTTTCAACAGACCTCCTCCTATTTTTACAGCTATCTGTTTTATATTTTCTTTATCATCTTGACCATTAAATATACTATTATCAAATATAGTTTGAGCTAATGTTTCAAAAGGTTCTTGCCACATATCACTTTTCCAAGCATCATAATTTATAACAATAAAATCATCACTACCTTCTTCCTCAATTTTATTTTGGAACATTTTTAAAAAAGTTGTTTTCCCGCTCCCCCATGAAGAATCTATTCCTATAACAAAACTTTCACTATCTGAATTTCTTTTAAAACTTTCTGGCTCTTTTATTATTTCTAATAGAAAATCTGCATATTTTTCTCTATTCAATTTATCATGTTCTCTAAAATTCATATATTCTACCTCACCTATTCTATTTATTTTCTAATATATTTTGTACTGTTTCTTTTGCTGAAGAAACATGTGCTTTTGCTTTTTCTCTTTCATATTCATCTTCAACAGTATTGTCTATTGTAAAATTCATAATTGCTTCTAATATATCTTCTTTTTTTATATTTCCACTAAATAACTTTGCAAATGCTTCTCTTAATTTTTCTTCATTATATTCCTTATAGTTTTGCATATAAAACTCTCCTTTATTTTTTCTTACATCTTATCACAAAATCCTTAAAAAATAAATAGTTACAGTTCGTTTTCTACAAATATATGTTCTGTAAATTCTAAATCAATTTGTTTCATTTCATTTTCTTTTAATTTTCTAAAATCACCTTCTTTTATGTTATTTCCAATAAAAATAATATCACCCTTAATTTCTTTTCCATTAATAGTGATATTACTTTTTAATTCATCTTTTTTACTTTCTACATTGTACATTATAAATATATCTTTAGTGTATTCTAATATTTCAAACTTCCCACCTAATATCTTTTGTATTCTAGGTACTTCATTTCTAATTCTTATAATTTCAGGTTTCTTATTTGGTTCTTTTTTCAAAACCTCTATGTATAAATCTTTTAACATTAATACCAACTCATTGTATTTATATTAGCTCTATTTTTAGCTAAATCTTTTTTAGCTTGTTTTGACATTTCACATTTATAATTTCTATATAAATCATACTTTGATTCATTACTGTCTATTAATATGCTTAATAATGAATACAAATTTTGTATTATATGATTTATAAATACCTGATTCGAAATTTTTTCTTTGTTTATTTCTTTAATTGAATTTAAAAATTTATTACCTAATATTTTATCTAATTGTTTGATTGCTTTATTTTCCATTTCTTTTTTATTATCTTCACCATATAACTTGCCTATATTTTTTGATACTTCTATGTATGTATAATATTCATTTTTCAAGTCAACATTATAATTCATTAATTCTTTAATGAATATATTTATATCTTGTTTAATTTCCTTTGTCATATACTCATACTTCAAACTGCCTGTTTTAGGTAATTCATTTTTTATATTGTTATATAACTTCAATAATTTATTTAAGTCTTTTAATTTTATATTTTTTAGAAATGCTATTTTTTTATTACAATATCTATTATCAAATGCTTTAATTTCTTTTAATATTGCATTTTGTTTTATATTCTCTTTGCTATTATCTAAAAGTTTATAATAACTATGTAATTCATTATCAAATATATCTTTTACTAATAGCTTTCGTATTTCTTCTTGTGTATTTACATTAATAAAATATCTATTTATAGTTTGTTTTTTATCCCATAATTGATAATGAATATGTGGGTTATCTTTTTTCATGTGGACTACTGCAATCCATTCCATTCCTGACATAGATAAACCTAATTTCTTTCCAATATCATAAATATTTCTATTCATCATATCTTTCCAAGTTTGCTGATTATCATAACCTAATTCTAAACAATCTTTTTCTTTCATAGATATGATACCTCTGTAAATATTTATTTTTTGCTTTCCTATTTCTGAAATATATTTTTTTAATTCTTTAATATCTGTATTTTCTACATCAATAGTTTCAATATCACCAAATGTAGATACTCCATTGTCATTATATACAGCCATATTTCTATTTGCTATATAACTTAAATGATTTACATTACCACTTACAGTATTTCTTTCTGATGGATTATAACATCGAATTTTAGATATTACTTTACTCAAAATTATCACCTGCCCTCATATGACTAATTGCTTTTTTCCTTGTAATTAATCTAATTTCTTCTATATCTTGTTTTCTAATGCTCGCTAATATTTCTCCTGAATTTATGTTACTACTTTCAGATGATATAGCACTTTTTACAACTAGTCCTATAATTCTTTCTAAATACTTATTTAAGCTAATATTAATTTGTTTATCTAAAATACTACATACTCTATCTAAACTTGTCTCAATCGCCATTTTAGACATATTAAAATCTATATAATCTCTAATTATCATAGAAATATTTTTATTCTCGTTTTCTGCTGTTAATTTTATAAAATCTAATTGCTCTTTTGTAACCCAAGCATTTAATTTTCTTTTTTCCAAACATTCACCTCCAAAAAAAGAGCTATATTTATAATATAACTCTTTAAAACCTCGTTAGAGCAGGAATAGATGTGTCCACACATCACCAAACTGCTTAAAAGCACAGCTTTTAACTTGTATCCAACTTCGTTCTCATTTACTCCATTTAGGATATACTAATTTTTACTCTAATCTAACTCTATTTCTTCTATTTTTGAATACTCCTTAATTTGTCTTCTTATGATTTTTTCATCAAATTGACTTTGAATTATTAAATGAGGAATATTATATTTTTCATCTTTAGAATTTGTAAATTCTTCTATCTGAATATCATCTCCCATCTCACCAATTATTCCTAATCTAAATGTTAATGAGTCATATAAGAATTTATATTGTGATTCTCTTAATATTTCAGTTTCATTTGATTTAAGATTATTCCAAACTAAATAATGTATATTTCTAATTTCTTTATTTAAGTCTGCACTTTTAATTAAATCAGTGACATTTATTTTACTAGCATTTCTAGTTAAATATTCTTTAAATACTTTTAAACTTTCTTTTGTGAGTATCATTCTTACTTCTGACTTATATCCCAGTTTAATCACACTCCATTTCATAACTATCTTCTAAATCATAAGATTTCATACATAACTCTTGATTCCATGATTTTATTTGTTCTTTAGTTAATGATATAAATTCACCTTCTTCATTATTTACACCTGCAACTATTAAATTACCTGCTATATAATCATTACCAAATAATATATTCGGATCAAGTCCTGTTATCTTCCCTTCTTCATTACAGATAATACATATATCTTTATAATCTACACATTCTATTAAACCTCCTACTAATCGTTGCTTTTCTTCAAGTGTATTTTTTATCTCTATAATTCTCGGTTTTTTATTCACTTCTTTGTATAGAATTTTGATTTTTTCCTTTTCGCTCATTTATTTTTCCTTTCCAACTATTGATACTCTTTTTGCTATATAATCAAAAGTTTTTTGTTTTCCTAATCTTTCTTCATCTTCATCATAATCAATAATCATATTTTCGTTCTCATGTATTACATTATTTAATTTACCATTCTTTTTTAACTCATCATGTTTTTGTGGGTAATTTTCTTTAAGCATTTTATTGAACATTATTCCATATTTTTTAATCATTTTCTCACTCCTCTTTTTTCATTTTAAATTAGACAATAAAAAAAAGCGAACCCATTTAAATTAATTGTTCACTTACATTTCTAACTCAACTTCTATTTTATTATTTTTTAATATTTGATTCTCTTTTTGTAGTTTTTGGTTCTCTTCAAGTAATATTATATTTTCAATATACTCTACTTTTTCATCAGTATATTTTTCCCATATGATTCCTTCTGACATTAGGCTAGTATATCCATATTGACTTACAATAACATGGTCTAATAACTCTATTTCAAAAATCTCCAATATCTTTTTCATTTTATTTGTAAAATATTTATCACTTTCACTTGCTGTCAACTCTCCTGATGGGTGGTTATGCACCAATACAACTTTTTGAGTTCCATTAAGAATTGCTGTTCTAATTAAATCTTTTACATCTATATCTACTTGATTATTTCTACCAATTCCAAGACAATTAATATTAATAACTTTATTTTTAACATTCATTCCTATTAATAATACATGTTCTTGAAAAGCATTTTTTATTTCTTGTACTTGTTCTAGTTCATATATAATCTTTGCGTTTTTAATTTTAGCAGAATCTTTATCAACTACATTTGTATTTTTAATTATATCTAATTTCATTTCTCACCTACATTTCTATTTCATCATTTTTTATATTTGCATATAGATGTTCTAAATCCTTATTTTCATATTGCCTTTGATTAAACTGTGCATTCTTTTTACTAGGATTCTTTAATATTTTTTCATTATCCATAATTAACCATTTTTTAATTGTTGCATAATCACTATTATATTCTTTTCCTGATGACAACTTATGCAAATTTAATTTCTCTATGTACTTTTCACTTTTATCTTTACCAAATTCTTTTTCAATTTTCAAATACTCATTTTTAGTCATATATACTTTATCAGCATATTTTATTTTTTCTTCCTCTATATGAGTGTGTGTTATATTATTATATAGTATATTATTATACTGGACATTTTTGTCTATACCCCCCTGACATTTTTGTCTATGCGGGTGGACATTTTTGTCTATGCCTAAAAACTTACTTAAAAAGATTTTTCTTTGTGTTACTAAACCTACTTCATTCCTTACATATTCAACATCTATATAGTTTAGTTTTTGTAATTCTGCTATCCATCTTGTTATTGTTCTAACATCTTTTTTATATAAATTAGCAAAAGTATTATTACTTGTATAGCAATAACCTAAAGCATTTGTTCTACTTGTTATCTCACTATAAAAAACTTTTTCTGCTGAACTTAATCGTTCATCATATCTAACATCTGCTGTTAAAATTGAAAAGAAACTTGGCTGTATTTCTTTATCTTCATTCAATCTTCATATCACTCTCTTTTCCTGCTATTATACAAGCATATATAACTAGTGATAAATTAGAACCTATTATTAATCCTATTAATATTCCTATCCAAATCATTTTTCACTCCTTTTTTCACATAAAAAAATTGACACTGCTACATGTCAATCTGCGCTTTAGTTTTATTTCTAAAAATAGAAAACTTCAAATTATTAGAATATGAAGCATTTATATTTCCTTTATCCATTTCAACAGGCTGTACTAATGAATATTTATTATCTTCTGAAAATTCTTGTATCTTTTTTACTAATTCTATAGATTTTGGATTTTCTCTAACTAATACAGTACCTATCACTATATCTATTTGATTATCTACATTGTATTCTTTTTCTATAAAATTAACACACTGATTAATATATATATTAAATATTTCATCTGCTGTTTTATCTGTACTATATATTTTGGGTCCTAAATCTAATATTATCACATCTTTATCTTGAACTTCAGTAAAAAACTCTTTATTATCAATATTCGATTTACCATCTAATATTGTAATAATAAAATCTTCAATTGATTTTTCACTATATTCTATTTCATAATCATCTCCTAGTTTTTTTTTTAATATCGCTTTAATATTTTTAGCTTCTATTTCATTTTTAGCTTCTATTTCATTTTTAGCTTCTATTTCATTTTTATCTTCTATTTCATTTTTATCTTCTATTTCATTTTTATCTTCTATTTCATTTTTAAAAAATAATATTCTTTTCATTTTCCTCTTCCTTTCTATAAGTTGCTTCTCAAATTTGACTTTTCATGTTCTTCTGTAACACCAAAAGGTATTGTTTGATAATATGGTTGATGACTATAAAATTGATCTAAAAATCTTATTTCGCCTTCACATTTCACATTAAATATATTAAAAAAAGTAATACGAATATGAACATCATCATTGTGTAATTTTTTTAAATCTTCCATATTATATTCATAATATGAATCTCTAATACTGTTCTCATTAACTGTTTTTCTTATACTAACTATATTTGTTACCAAAGTTAATTCTTCTTCCTCATTAGCAGGTATGTCAAATTCCATTCCAATATATTCAGCTTTTTTGCCTATTCTTTTTTTTCCTTTGTACATTGTTGCTTTTACTTTGATTAGCGGATATTGTGAATTGTTTTTAACATTTAACCTCAATGCAAAAACATCTTTTTCTTCCCCATCTTTCATTAAAATTGAAGCGCCTGATATACCATGTGGTGCTTCTTTATCTAATTCTAAACTACATTTAACAAATGAATATAATGATGCTATATCTTTATTTCTAATTTCCTTATGTAATTTAAAATTTTGGTACAGAGCAATAGCAGAAAGTACTGTTGAACTACAATAAGCCATATATTCATGCCAAAATTCTATATTCAATCCATTGAATATTTTACTAATAACTACTGGTAAACTAATTATTATAATTGAAATTAATATATATTTTATTTTTTGCATTATTTCTCTCTTTCCTTTAAATATTTGCTCACTACTATCTAAATTAGCATTTGGTCACAAACTCATATCTGTATTATATAATATCATTTTGTTTTTATTGTTTTTCTAGTTTATACATAATGGAAAATATGTACTATATTTACTATAAAAACTGCTCTCATATATTATGATACAAAGTACTCAACATGTGACTCAGGGAATAGTTCTTTGAATTCACTGTAAAGTTGTCCAGCTAAGGTCTTATTATGTGCTAAAACAAGTGTTGGTCTCCCAACTTTTTCTATTATATTTGCCATTGTAAAAGTTTTTCCTGTTCCTGTCGCTCCTAGAAGCACTTGATGTTTCAGTCCTTTATTTAATCCTTCTACTAGCTTTTCTATTGCCTGTGGTTGGTCACCAGCTGGCTTATATTTTGATACTAATTTAAACATTTTTCCTCCCATGTGACCAAAAAAAGTCTAACAGTCAACCAGTTTTTTTAAAAATTGGTTCCCAGTTTACATATTTAGCTGGTTGATATGAGTCTTTTTACTCTCG
>CAYJIP010000019.1:0-12613 GCA_964370265.1 uncultured Clostridium sp.
CTAAATCACGGTTTTAGCATTCAGTTTTACAGGTATAAAAGTGGGCGGAAAGAGATGTAGATAGTGCTGTGGGTAGTAGGGTTGAAGTTCCTCTTGCTAGAGGGATCGGAACTATTGTAGTAATAACCTCCTCTACCCACACACGGAAAACCTGAAAACGTGGATGTTTCTGTACTCCATTCAAATACATTTGATGCCATGTCATTTATTTTTAATATTTCATCACCTGCACCACCAGTAAGTTGTAAGCTAGAGATCACTCTTTTTTGCATTGAATAATCTGTATCTCCACTTATTTTTTGTATATATACAAGTGCTGTATCCCATGCTAATGAATTAATAAGGTCACTTGTGTATTTATCACTTGTATACATTGCTTTTGCTGCTGTTGCTGCATCTGGTTGTGTTATACTTACCCATACTGTTTTGTTTTCTTTGCTTTCTACTTTTCCATTAGTTCCTTCTGATGCTTCATATCTTGCTATATAATATCCTCCTGAAGCTTCTGTTTTTGTTATGAAACCATTATTTAAGTCTGTTGCAACTGTATTTCCTTCTGTAGAAGTTTGTTCTTCTAAATAATCATACGTATTATAACTTCCCTCACTGTTCACATCCTCTGTTAGTCCTTTTATTGTTGCTGCTCCATTTTCATCAAATTCATATCTTGATAATTTTATTTCTTCTTTTCCTCCAGAATTATCTGTTTTTATTGTTCCTACAGGTATCCATACAAATTGGTTTCCTATACTATCTTCTACTACTATTCCTTCTGTTACATCTGCTCCTGAATCATCTGATACTTTAAATCCTGCTGGGATTTTTACACTGTTTCCTAATGTATCTTCTACTACTGTATTTTCTGTTTCTGATAATACTGTTTTAGCATCTTCTATAGACGGTGTCGTTGTAGGCGGTGTTGTTCCTCCTGAACTTGTTTCTCCAGGTTTTTTAACTTCTACTTCATATCCATTCATTTCTACTTTTATTGGATATTGAGTGTCTAATATATCTGTTGTTGTACTTGGTATATCTGAACCATCTGCTCCTGTTATTTTTGTTGCTCCTTCTTTAAATAGTTCTTCTACCATTGTTTTTTCATTTACTTTTCCTGTATTGTCATAACTTCCTAATATTGCTAATGTTACTTTTTCTTCTGCTTCTGCTCTTGCTGTTTCTTCTCCTGCTTTTGTTGCTTGAGTTAATATTCCATTTTCTCCTGTTAACATTGCTATTGATACTCCTGCTAATATTAGAAGTACAATTATTGTTATTACTAGACTTATTAACGTTATACCTTTAGATTGTCTTGAGATTTTTTTTAATTTTTCTTTCATTTTTTCTCCCCTTCTTTGGTATTTTTATTACGCCTTCATCTTTTTGTTATTTTTTTGTTTTAATTGCTTTATATATAATGCATACATTTTCGTAACAGAATTATTATGTTTTCAATGTTCTGCATTATTTTTAATGAATTAAAACCATCTTAATTTTATATATAATTTTTATTTTTGTCAATTGATTTTGTATGATTTTTTCATATTATAAATTTCTTTATTTACAATCATTGAATGTGCTTATTAATAATTCTAAACTATATTTATATTTTTAATAAGTTACTGTTGATTTATTAATTTTTGAGTTTTAATAGAATTTTTTATTAAGAAAATTAAAAATACTATAAATATTGGCAATATAGCATATATACTTGTATATGCCATAATTATAAATAAGCTATAACTTATTATTCTTGATATAAATAGACATTTTTCACTATATAAGAAGTATTCTGATTTGTATTTATTTTTTATTATATCTAAGTTTGATACATTCATTTCTGAATTTTTGTTAATTAGGTCCATTATATTTTTAGATATTGTTTGAAATAAATTAAATATTATTATTGTAAGGAAATTACAATAAATAACCATAATAATTAGTGATATTATTGTCAGTATATTTGTTCCAAACAAAAATTTTTTATATTGCTCTTTTTTTATTTTTTTAGTAAAAGCTATGCCAATTATACATGTTATCAAACTAAAAATCGATGTATATATTCCTAAAGTAAAATTGTTATTAAAAATTTTTAAAATATATATTATTATAATACTTTGGAAAGCACCGTAACTGTATGTTAGTCCACTAAAAAATTTAACAACATGTATATTCTTTAGTATCTTATTATTTTTTATTAAATCAGTGTAATTTTTCATATCTATTTTTTCTTTTTTTATATAACCATTGTCTTTAAAAAATATGGTTAATATATATGCAATAATTATTAAAATAACTATTATTATGAATCCACTATTTGAATCCCCTATACTCATAGCACTACCAAATATTAATGGGAATATTATATTTGTGAATGAATGAATAGCTGTGAATGTTCCTTGAAATTTAGTTCTATGTACATTTTCAATCTCATTGGACTCAAATAAACTAAAAGACATACAATGTAAACCTTCACTAATCCCCATTAATGCCCCTAGTAAATATATATATTCAATAACTCTTTCTTGCAAGATTATTATGGTAAGGAAATATATTAAATCAAATAGAAAGCTAAGTTTCATTATTGTTAATCTTTTTTTGGTATTGAAGTAATTTCTAAATAATACCATAACTAGAAATAATACTGTTACTAATGTTATATTGTATATTCCTAATGGTATTATATTGCTTTCTGATAATGTTAGAAAATATAATACTAGAAACATTTCAATAAATTTAAATATAATACTTTTTAATATTTTTATTCCAAATAATATTTTATAATTCATTTTTTCTCCTTTGTAGGTTATATGTGATTCCATTCATTTTTTTATTTATTATAGCATAAATTATTAAACATCTTAACTTTAATAATAAAAACAAAAAAAGTTATTTACAAGATACTCTTGTAAATAACTTTGGTGGTACCGACGGTGGGAATCGAACCCACATGATTTCTCGCTGGATTTTGAATCCAGTGCGTCTACCAATTCCGCCACATCGGCATATTCGATATGTACTTTAATATATTAGCACATATCTTTTTTTATGTCTAGACTTTTTCTTGTATTTTCACAACATATTCAAATACATTTATTTTTTTAATTTTAAAGTCTTTGTTCGTATTCTCTTCTTTTTGAATTTTAGTCACTTTAAATACATCTTGATTTTTTAATTCTAGTTCTGAATTTGATATATCTAAAATTATTTTTGTAGAGATATCTTGCCCTATTGGTAATGTCTTATTTTGATTATCAAAAAATATTATATTTGTCATACTAATTGCGTTTATTCCTTTAGGAATAGTTAATTTGTATAAATTAATTTCATTTTCTTCTGAATCTATTGCATCTTGTAATTCTTTTTCTGGATTCAAATTAAATATATTTATATTTTCTTTAATAAGTTGTTTTTTTCCTAATGCTTTATATACTATAATTTCTTCTTTTAAACTGATTTTAGAAAGTGCTTTTTTTATACTATCTTTAATCATATCTAATTTAAGTTCAAAGCTTGCTGTAGTTGCTACTTTTGTTATATCAAGTATACTAAACTTATCTTTTGGTAATTCTCTATGTTCTTTATTATTAATTTTTGTTATTTTAGTATTATCTTGAACAATACCACCAAATATATCAAATTCTTCGTTTTCTGTTAATACTTTTGCATCTGTTGCTTCTTGTTTTAGTTTGTTTAACATTATTTCTAATTTTTCAAATGTTGCTACATCTGTTTTATTTTCATTTATTATATCTATAACATTTGTGTTTGTAATATATATTGCATCTGTTTCTTCTTTATTTAAAGTTTTTCTTTGTACTTTATCCATTCCTCTTGCAAATTTTTCGAAATCATCTTCATAGTCAAATGTTCTTTCTATTGTTCTAATTATATTTACTTCTTCTTTTTCACCTTCTGGTAATACAGACATTTGATCTTTATTTGTATATTTCCAAAACTCAAATATGCTTTTTTTATGACCATCTATTTCTTCTATAAATAATGATGCATTTTCTATTTTTTTATTTGTATTTTTTATCTTTAATTTTAATGCATTTATATCCATAACTATATTTTTTAATTCTATTTCTCTTTTTTCTAAATCTTTATATATTTGAAGTAATTCTTCTAATGTATGATTTAATTTTTCATCAGATTTTTTGTGTCGTACTTGTTTTTTGTTTTCTACAATACTATTTATTCTATCTTTTTCTAGTTGTTCAATATTAGAGTCTTCTAGCTCTTTTTTATCATTTATTTTTTCTTTATTTTTGCTTTTTACTTTTTTACTATATTTAAAATAGTATTTAAATTTACCAAAAAAAGTTCTTTTACATTCTAAGAAAGTTGATATTTGTTTTTCCTTCATTATATATTCTGCATCTTTTAATACTGACTCTCTTTTTAAATTATCTATTTTTAAATTATTTTCATCTGATAACTGTTTTGTTTCAATTATTCTGTCAATTCCCTTTTCATATTCTTCATTTATGAAATTTGATATTGTATCAAATTCTATTTTTTGTCCATTTATTACAAATTCTAATCCACCACTAGCATTTACTTTTGTTTTAAATTTAAAATAGCTTGGCAGTTCTGTTTGAATTATGAATAAGGCTTTTAATAGTTTATAGAATTTATTTGCATCTTGTTCATTTTCTAGTATTAATTTATAACTACTTTTTATCTTTTCATATACTTCTGTTTCTCCATATATATGAATACTCATATTGTTATTTTTGTCAAATACATCATATATATATGGCCAATCTTTTGCAAAAATCCATGTATAATTTTCTATATCTTCAATTTGTTGTTTAGATAGTATTTCATTAGAATAGTTTAAATTTTTAATTGGTACAAATATTTTAGCACTCCTTCCTTTTTCTAATTGTTTTTTTATAATATAGAAAAAAGTAGAGTGATTTATATCTTCAATTGATACAATCATGAAATACTTATCTGTATTTTCAGAATAATATATTTGCCATAAATGACTGCTATCGAATTTAACTTTAAAAGGTATCGTCTTATTTAATTGTTCTTGTTCTTGTTCTATTTTCTTAACATCTTCTATACTAACATTTGCAAGCATTGTTAAAAAATCAGCATGTCTATCTGAATTTTTTTCTGTTTTACTATCTAGAAATTCTTTTAATGGTACTGCTTTTTTATATCTTTCTTCTAATGATTCTAATCTATTTGTAGGAGAAATAAGTATCTGTATATCTTTAACTGATACATATTTATATTGCCTATATTTTTTATCATCATAAAACTTTGGTATTCTAAATTCTAATGGTTCTTCATTTTTTAATATCTTTGGTATTTTACTTAAATTAAGACCAATATAGTCTAGCTTTTTTTGTATTTCGTCTATATCCGGCAATTCTTTCTCCCTCCATTTTAGTTATTTGATTTTTTTATTTGTTTATAAATTTAAAAACATTATACACTATTTTTTAACATTTTTAAACATTAAAAATACAAAAAATACGAATATAGTGTATATTCGTATTTCTTAATCATATATTTTATTGTTTTTCTTCTTTTACTGTATTGATTTTTAATAATTTAAATATTTCAACAATTAATATTGGTGCAAATATTATTCCTGTTAATACTAATATATTATCTGGAATTACTGGAATACTAAATATTTCTCTTAATGGTTCTATTGCTACTATTAATACCATTAATAGTGCTGATCCACCAATTGCAAGTAATAGTTTTCCATTATTAAATACTTTTGTTTTAAATAGTGATAAATTATTATTTCTAACATTAAATACATGTACTAACTCTGATAATGCTAATGTTAAGAATGCCATTGTTTGACCTACTTCAATTTTAGTTTGATCTAATGTTAATCCATTTACTGCTTCTGTTGTTGTAGCAAGTCCAATAAAGAATGCTATTAATGTTAATATTCCTATCATTGTTCCTTGATATAATACTCTTAATGTCATACCTTTTGTAAATACACCTTTACCTGGTTTTACTGGTTTTCTCTTCATTATATCTGAATTAGCTGGGTCAAATGCTAATGCAAGAGCTGGTAATGAATCTGTTACTAAATTTATCCATAATATGTGTACTGGTAATAATATTTCTATTTGAGTATGATCTGCTATTCCAAAAGCTGATGCTATTACTGGTGCAAATAATGTTGCAAGTAAAAGAACTACTATTTCTCCAACATTACTTGATAATAGGAATTGGATTACTTTTAATATATTATCATATATTCTTCTTCCTTCTTCAACAGCTGTAACTATTGTTGCAAAATTATCATCTGTTAGTATTACATCTGCTGCTTCTTTAGCAACATCTGTTCCTACAATTCCCATTGCACATCCTATATTAGATGTTTTAAGTGCTGGTGAATCATTTACTCCATCTCCTGTCATAGCTACTATTTGCTTGTTTTTTTGCCATGCTTTTACTATTCTAACTTTATGCTCTGGAGATACTCTCGCATATACTGAATATTTTTTTACATTTTTCCACAATTCTTTGTCAGACATTTTTTCAACATCTGCTCCTGTTATTGCTTCTTCTTCATTTTCTAATATACCTAATTTTTTAGCAATTGCTGTTGCTGTAATTTTATGATCACCTGTTATCATAACAGTTTTTATTCCTGCTGTTTTACATTTTTCAACTGCTTTTTTAGCTTCTTCTCTCGGTGGATCTATCATTCCAACCATTCCTGTGAATACTAAGTCTTTTTCTAAATCATCTTTATGAGGTATATTATCTACTATTTTATATCCACAAGCTAAAACTCTTAATGCTTCTTTTGCCATATCTTCATTATTTGTTCTAATCCATGCTGCATAATTATTTAAATCATGTCTTATTTCACCATTTACAGTATATGAATTACAATTTCTTATTAATTCGTCTACACCACCTTTTGTAAATACGACATATTTTCCATCAATCTTATTTACTGTTGTCATTAATTTTCTATCTGAATCAAATGGTATTTCTTCAACTCTTGGCATTTGTTCATATATATCTGGTTTGAATTTTAGTTTTAATCCCATATCAACTAATGCTGTTTCTGTTGGATCTCCTGTTAATTTATTATTAGATGATATTTTTGTATCATTACATAGCATATTAGCTAATATTAATTGTCTTAAATCATTACTTATTTCTTTAATATCTTCAATATTTTTAGTTCTATCATCTATAAATATTTTTTCAACTGTCATTTTGTTTTGAGTCAATGTTCCTGTTTTGTCAGAACAAATAACTGTAGCACTACCTAGTGTTTCAACTGCTGGCAATCTTTTAATAATGGCATTTTTCTTAACCATTTTCTGAACCCCTATAGCAAGTACTATTGTTGATACTGCAACTAATCCTTCAGGTATTGCTGCTACTGCAAGTGATACTGCTGTCATAAACATATGAAGTGGTTCTCTTCCTTGTGCTAGACCTATAAAAAATATTGCTACACAAATAACTATTGCTGCTATTCCTAGTGTTTTTCCTAATTTATTTAATTTAATTTGAAGTGGTGTTTCTTGTTTTTCTGTACTATTAATCATTCCAGCTATTTTACCTACTTCTGTATTCATACCTGTTTCAACAACTATAGCTTTACCTCTACCATATGTTATTAAACTTGATGAAAATAGCATATTTTTTCTATCCCCAACACCTATTTCAGTTCCATCTAACCTACCTGAATGTTTTTCAACAGGTACTGATTCTCCTGTTAATGATGCTTCTTGAGATTTTAAGTTTACTGCTTCTATTATTCTTAAATCTGCTGGTATATAGTCACCTGTATCTAAAACAACAATATCTCCTGGAACAAGTTCTTTAGCTGGTATAACTGTTAATTCTGAATTTCTAATTACTTTTGTTGCATGATCTGTTAGTTTTTGTAATGCTTCTAATGATTTTTCAGCCTTAGCTTCTTGACTAACTCCAATTACTGCATTTAATAATACAACTATTAAAATTATTATTGTGTCTGTTAATCCTTCACCATCAATTTGCCCAACAATTCCTGACACAACTGCTGCTATAATTAATATTATTACAGAAAAATCTTTAAACTGTTCTAAAAATCTTTGGAATAATGTTTTCTTTTTTGCTGCCTTTAATTCATTTTTCCCATATTTTTCAGTTTTTTCTATAACTTGTTTAAAATTAAGTCCAGTATTTAAATTTGTTTCTAATATTTTTTCCACATCATTTACTTCTTGATTAAACCAATTTTCTTTCACTTTTATCTCCTTTGTATCTTAATTAATATTATCTATATTATATCTTTTTTATCCTTATGTATTCTTGTATTTTATATTTTTGTATTTTTATATTTTTAATTATTTACTATTTTATTATTTCTTCTAATCTCTTAAATTGTTTTGTTAGATATAGGTAACCTATTAATGCTTCAAATGCAGTAGCATGCATATATTCATGTATTGTTACATTTTTAGGAACATGATGATTTTGTGCATTACGTCCTCTTCGTACAATATCTTTCTCTTCATCAGTAAGATCTTCATATATATTACTTAATAATTCTGCTTGCGCTTTTGCTTTTACATATTTTATAGTTTCAATATGTAATTTATGTGGTTTTAATCCTGTTTCATTTACTAATTTTGTTCTAACATATAATTCATAAACACAATCCCCCACATATGCCATTGTAAGTGGTGCTACTAAGTTTGCTTCTTCTTTTGATTTTGTTAATTTTATAAAATCCTCGATATGTTCCACTTGTTACTCCTAATTCATTTTTAAATTCTTTTTATCTTGTTTCTATAGTTATTTTTCCTAATTTACCATTTTTAAATTCATCTAATATTATTTTTGCTATTTTTTCATCATCAATCATTCCACCTGACATTATACATCCTCTTTTAACTGCTATTTCTTGCATGACTTCATATATATTAAAGTTTTCTGGTTGGTCTTGTTGATTTAAAATTTCTTCAACTTTATCTGCATCTAGTTTATATCTTTCTATTAGGTTTTGTCTATAGTTTTCTAATAAAAATTTTACAACTTGATATGCAACTTCCGTTTTTTGTAATACATCTTCTTTTATTGATCCTGTAAATGCTAAATGTAGTCCTACTTCTTCACTTTCAAATTTAGGCCATAGAACTCCTGGTGTATCTAATAATTCTATTTTTTCATTAATTCTAATCCATTGTTTTTGTCTTGTAACACCTGGCTTGTTTCCTACTTGAGCTGTAACTTTTTTTGCAATTCTATTTATATATGATGATTTTCCTACATTAGGTATTCCTAATATGATTGCTCTAATTTTTCTACCTATTCTACCTTTTTGTGCTTGTGCTTCAAGATATTCTGCCATTACTTCTTCTACTTTTCTTATAGAATTATCAATCCCTCTACCTGTGTTTGAATCAACTAGTACTGCTGGTATTCCTTTTTTCTCAAAATAATTTTTCCACATTGCATTTTTACTATCATCTGATAAATCACATTTATTTAATACTATTACTCTTTTTTTACCTTTTATTAGTTTCGCTATTTCTGGATTTTGACTTGAGATTGGTATTCTTGAATCTAATAATTCAATTACAACATCTACAAATTTTAAATCTTCTTCTAATAACCTCCTTGTTTTCGCCATATGCCCTGGATACCAGTTAATATTAGTCTTGCTTACACTTTCTTCTGAATTCTCATCTCTTTTTTTCTTTGCTCTTAATTCTTTTCTTTTTTTCATATCCATAATTATTTACCTCCTTATTTCTTTATTTAATGTCTTGCATAACACAAATTAAATCATTATTTATCAGTTTGTTTTGTTCTAAATTTCTTATTGCATTTATTATATGCTCTGAATGCCTTAAATCGTCTTTCATTTTTAATATTTCTCCTAAAGTAAACCAGTTTGTTTTTAAGAGTTCTTTTGAATTATAAATATCATTTTCATTGGTAATCCTTGCTGCAAAAATTACACTTACAAATGTATTGTCTTCCATGATTATATTACCGATTTCTAAAACACCTAACATTTCTGTTAAAAAGCCTGTTTCCTCTCTGATTTCTCTCTTTGCTCCATCTAATAAACTTTCTCCAACTTCCAATTTTCCAGCTGGAAAATTCCATTTGTTTTTACAAATATCTTTAACTTCTTGTACCAATAAATATTTATTGTCTTTTTCAATTATACCACCAACTACAATGATTCCCATAAATTCAACTCCTTTTATATAGCAAATATTTTAGTTATTATATCATAAACACTTAAAATTTCATATTAAACTTAAAACCTTATTTATATATTACTTTTATTGTATTTTTATCTATTACTAATATTTTATCTATAAATTCATTTATTATATTAGAAGTTAAATCAAAAAAATTAGATTGCTTTTCCTTATTAATATCATTAATTGTTAATTCAATTAACTTCTCTCTTTTGATTGAATGACTTTTACAATCTTTATTTCGAATATATGAAGAGCAGTTATAGTATGTTTTGCCTTTTGATTTTCTAACCGTTAACCCACTACTACAATCTATACATTTTAAGTATCCATTTAAGATATCAGCATTTTTGCTATAATCTTTTTTTCTTGAAAGTGAATATTGTACTTTTTCAAAAATTTCTTCAGAAACAATACTATCATGATGATTTTTTGTTATAAACCATTCACTTTCTTCTGTTTGAACTTGTTTTTTAATTTTGTAATTTATTCTCTTGTTTTTACCTTGAATTAATACTCCTGTATATGTTTCGTTGGTTAATATTCTTGATACAGTATCCTCGTTCCATTTTTTAACTATACTTGCTTTTTTACTTTTTGAATATTCATTTGGAGTTAATACCTTCAATTAATTTTAAAAACAATGTTCTTTCAAACGTTGTTCCACTATAACCATCATCAATGTAATAATCTACCAATTCTAATTCAACATTTATTTTAATGTAATTATCAATTAATGTTTTTTGATTAATAATACTATTTGAAACATCAATCTCATCATCTTTTTTTGATAACCTTAAATATGCTCCCACTTTATATCTTTTATTCATAATATACAATCTTCTAAAATACACTTTAAATCTTTAATTCACGTAAATATGTAAAAACTTAGTTTTTGTAATCCCTTTATTTATAAGGGATTAAGGTGCTTCGTCTTAATTTTTTCTCTAGCCAGTTTATATTAGTCGATGCACATAACATCAATTAAATTTCAAACCAAAACCAGATATGAATAAGCAATTAAAAGTGTCATTATTAACTTCACAACATTTGAACAAACTATCTAAACACTATTTTCTATATACTTCCTGAATCAAAATATTTGATAACACTACACATTTTATCATTATTTTTATTCAGACTTCTTAACTGCTTTGATTTATTATTACTAAGAATTGTAGGTAAATCATGATCTATTAAATTACCCAAATAATATGGATTTTCTTTACAATTATAAAATTCACCTTTAGTATTGTAATTATATATATATCCGCTCCAAGCACAAGCAAAAACATTTCCAGAGCAATCTATACCAATTTTAGATAAAGCCATTCCACAAGTATTTATTTCTCTATCATCACTATATAAAGAAGATTTTAATGCACAGTGGTAAGAAAATTTTATTTGTTCTAAATTAAATAACTCTGTTAATTTTTGTAATGTTGCTTCATATTCATAACTGACAGGAAAAATTTTTGTACCTTCTCCTACTGGCATTAATCTAATTATTTTAACAACAATTCTTTTTTTTATTGGTTTGATAGCATCAATAAATTTTCTAATATCGTTAATATTAATATTTTGATCAATTAACGGTAGATTTATAGTAAAATGCTTTTCATCAAATTTATTTAGAATAATATGTAAATTACCCATAGAATATTTTTGTTCTTTCCTAATAGACTCGCTCAGAATTTCAGATTTTATGTCAAGCGTCAATTCAATTTCACAATCGGGTAAAAAATTACTTTTAGTATATTTATTAATTCCCATTGATGTAGTGCTAATTGCTACTTTTTCACTTCCTAATCTCATTATAGCCTCATTAATAATTACTATGCTATCAGTGTCAATTAAGGGATCTCCTCCAGCAAAATCTAATTTTCCTATGAACTTTGCACTTTCACACAATCTATTTAAAACTATTTCTTTGGAACTCAATGACAATTCCGTTCTCTTAGATTTTGTCGCACACATTTTACAATTGTAACAACATTTACTCGTGATATTCCAAATAATTTTAAGTTTTTTTCTAGCATATTCAAATAGCCCCCTTTCAATTACTTTAGTATTAATTTTCCTAAATATGTAAAAACTTTTTTTGTAAATTCCTTATAAACAAAGTGTTTGCGAGCGGTTTTATTTAAATCCGTATACACCAGTTGATGTTAGTTTTGTGACAACTTTCGTTGTTCTCCATATTTTCTTCTCTTTTTTTCTTGCGCATTTCACGTTTTTGTTTCATATCCATAATTTTTGCTCCTTGCTTTATATTTTTTATTTATATAATTCTCCAATATAGTCTTAACTTTATTCTTCAATTTCTAAATGTAAGTTTATATCTTCTTCTGTTGGTAATTTCTCCAATATGTCACTTGGAATTAATTTAGATATTT
>CAYJIP010000020.1:0-10078 GCA_964370265.1 uncultured Clostridium sp.
CTGTTCCTGCTTCATATCTTCCTACCCAAAATCCGTTATTATCATATATACTTTCCAGTACATCTTCTTTTATTGTATTATATTCAGTATGTGTATCTGTATAATTAATATCCCTATAATCTGCTGTATATGTATGTATATCTGCTTCTATGTTAGTATAATCAGTCTTTGAAGTTGCTGTTGTAAATATACTCTCTGGTACTGGTATCCATACATACTCATTTTCCGCTAAAGTCATTACTAAACCGTCTTGCATTTCATCTTCTGTTTCCTCTGTTGATAATACTCCTCCATCAGGTAAAAATACATCTGGTGGTGTTGAACCAGTTTCTATACTATCTGGTTTTTGTACTTCTATATCATATCCATCTATTGTTACTTTAATTGGATAATCATTGTCTGGTATGTCTAATGTACCTTCTGTAATCTTTCCACTTTCTGTCCCAGTTATTTCATCTGCTATTTCCCATAATTGTTCTAATAATCTTTCTTCATTTACTTTACCAAGATTATCATAACTTCCTAATATTGCAACATCTACTTGTTCCTTAGCTGCTGCTCTTGCTGTTTCTTCTGCTGCTTTTGTTGCTTGTGTTAATATTCCATTTTCTCCCGTTAACATTGCTATTGATACCCCTGCTAATATTAAAAGTACAATTATTGTTATTACTAAACTTATTAATGTAATACCTTTAGATTGTTTTGAAATTTGATTTGTTTTTTCTTTCATTTTTTATCCCTTTCTTTGGTATTTTGTTACGCCTTCATCTTTTTGTGTACCATTTTTATTTTTTACTTTTTTGTCTTTATTCTTGCTCGTTTTGATAAATATATATATTACTCACATCTTAATATTATATATTTTCTCTAAAGATATTAATTTTTCAATGTTCATTACATATATTTATCTAACACAAGTATTATATCCCTAATATTTTTTAATTTCAATATTTTTTAGAATTTTTTATTTTGAATTTTTTTAGATTTAAAAAGTAGAAGATATTTATTTATATCTTCTACTTTTATCGGCTCTATAATAAATGTTGGGGTAAGACTTCAACATTTACTTTTTTACAAAAAAATAATGCATTTATTAAAAAAACCTGATAGAATTTAAAGCGACAAAACCAAATCCAAGGAGGTATTTAAATAAATGCAAAGTAATATTATCAAGAATTTATTAAATTTAAAAGAGGTTTTAGTACAAAAAGTAAAAAACAATGAAAATTCTATTAGTTTTGAAGTAGAATTACCTGTAAAAGAACATTTTTGCCCTTGTTGTAACCACAAAACTAAAAAAATTAAAAATTATAGAATACAACACATTAAAGATATACCTTTACAATTAAAACCTACTACACTTATACTAAAAAAACGTAGATATCATTCTCCGCATTGTGGAAAAAGCTTCTTTGAAGACAATCCAATTTTAAATAAATATGCTAGAACTACCAAAAGACTTACTTTATATATTGCAAACGAACTACATAACGCTTTAACAATTAAACATATTTCTAAAACTACTCAAGTTGCACCTAGTTTTGTATCTAGAATGCTACCCTATCTTGCTGTGACAAACACAAAACTACCTCGTGTTCTTTGTATTGATGAATTTAAAGGAAATTCTGGAAAGCACAAGTATCAAGTTTCACTAGTTGATGGCGAAACACACAAAATCATTGATATACTTGAATGTAGAAAGAAACATGCTTTATGTGAATACTTCAAAAAATTTCCAAAAAATCAATTGAATAATGTTAAATATGTAGTTATTGATTTATGGGAAACTTACAATGATATTGCTTTTACATATTTCAAAAAAGCTAAAGTAATAGCAGATAAATTCCATTATATTAGATATGTATGTAACGCTGTTAATGAGTGCAGAATTGAAGTTCAAAAAAAATTACCTAGAAAAGAACGTATTTACTTTAAACATTCTAGAGCTCTTTTACTTCATAGATTTTGCAATCTAAAAAGAGATGAACAAAAAGATGAACTTTCATATATTTTAATCAATTATTCTGAAAATCTAAGAATTGCATATAGAGAAAAAGAAGCTCTATTAGACATTATACATTCTTCTGAAAGTCCTGAAATAAAACAACAACAGTTTTGTACATGGATTAAAGACAACCTAGAATCTCCAGTAAAAGCATTACAAGATTGTGCAAAAACATATTTAAATTGGTGTCAACAAATTAAAAATTCTTTTCTTGTTCCATTTACAAATGGCCCAACAGAAGGCTTAAATACTAAAATTAAAACATTAAAAAGAATGTGCTATGGAATGCCTAACTTTAACAATTTCAGAGCAAGAATTTTATTATTAGATTAACTTATTACCTTTTGAAACTAAAAAAAACGTTTCTTTTATTAAATATGCTTTAAATTTATATATTTCACGTATTTTAAATATTTATATTAAAAATGATAAAAAAGAAGAGGCAGAAAACTTTTAACGTTTTCCATCCCTACTATTGACTTTGAGCCAAGCTTAGAAACTACTAATAACTCTAATAAATAAAAATTGGTTCTTGCAAAATTTCATTTTGCTAAAAACCAATTTTCGAACCACTTTGTGTTTATTTAATTTTAACCTTTTTACACATGATTTAGTATTTAAAATTTCTTTATTAAAATTCAAAATTTAATATAAACTCTAATTTTAACTCAGATATAATCACGGTTATAGCTATCAGTACTACTAATAAAGCACAAGCCTAAAACCAACGTAGTTGTAACTACTGCTGCTACCACCGTGTCTGCGGGCTACTGGACTGTCTAAACCACCACCGTTGTAACTAGCTCCACGAGAAACATACGGACCACTCGAACTAGAGCTTTTTTCTAATGTCCTTTCCAATACATTTCCTGCTACATCATATATATTTAACACATTATTTGTTACTTCACTTCCTCCTGATATAGGTTCTATTGTTGCTCCTGTTGTTAATAACCAAGCATCAGCTGATGTCTTACTTTGATTTGTACCATCTGAAAAATTACTACCACGATCAGTTGAATATTTACCTTCTTTAATTGTATATAATATATTTTCATAATTTCCTATACTTGTACTATTATCTTTTAATATGTTTTGTGGATCAGAACCTAAATCACCTGATACTTCCATAAATTTAAGTATTAAATCCCACTGAAATCCAAACATTAATGATGTGTCATATTTCCCTTCCACACTCAATGTTTGTGCACACTCTTGTGCTTGTCCTATTGTTACATAATTATATGGATATGCACCTTCTTTTATCACTACTGGTGTTAAAGCTGCTGAACTACTTGTTCTTAAAGTTTCTGTTCCCGCTTCATATCTTCCTACCCAAAATCCATTATATTCATAGATACTTTCTAACACTTCATATTTTATACTCATATAGTCATCATGTGTATCTGTATATGATGACCTATAATCTGCTGTATATGTATTTATATCAGCTTCTATGTTAGTATAATCAGTTTTTGATGTTGCTGTTGTAAATTCACTTGCTGGCATCGGTATCCATACATACTCATTTCCTGCTAAAGTCATTACTAAACCTTCTTGTATTTCATCTTCTGTTTCCTCTGTTGATAATACTCCTCCTTCAGGTAAAAATACCTCTGGTTTTGTTGAACCTGTTTCTATACTATCTGGTTTTTGTACTTCTATATCATATCCATCTATTGTTACTTTAATTGGATAATCATTGTCTGGTATGTCTAATGTACCTTCTGTAATCTTTCCACTTTCTGTCCCAGTTATTTCATCTGCTATTTTCCATAATCGTTCTAATAATCTTTCTTCATCTATATTACCAAGATTATCGTAACTTCCTAATATTGCAGCATCTACTTGTTCCTTAGTTGCTGCTCTTGCTGTTTCTTCTGTTGTTTTTGTTGCTTGTATTGATATTCCATTTTCTCCTGTTAACATCACAATAGATATTCCTGCTAATATTAGAAGCACAATTATTGTTATTACAAGTGATATCAATGTAATACCTTTTTTTTGTTTTAAGTTTATTTTCTCTTTCATTCTTATTTTCCTTTCTTTCGCATTTTTAATTTAGCCTCCATCTTTTTGTTTTTACTTTTTTGTCTTTATTCTTGCTCGTTTTGATAAATATATATTAATCACATCTTAATATTATATATTTTCTCTAAAGATATTAATTTTTCAATGTTCATTACATATATTTATCTAACACAAGTATTATATCCCTAATATTTTTTAATTTCAATATTTTTTAGAATTTTATATTTTGAATTTTTTTAGATTTAAAAAGTAGAAGATATTTATTCATATCTTCTACTTTTATCTATATTTCTCTTCTACCTTCTAATGCTTTTGTTAAAGTTATTTCATCTGTATATTCTAAGTCACCACCTACTGGTATTCCATGTGCTATTCTTGTAACTTTTACACCTAATGGCTTTATTAATTTAGATAAGTACATTGCTGTAGCCTCTCCTTCAACTCTAGGATTAGTTGCTAAAATTATTTCTTTAACAGTTCCATCCATAAGTCTTGCCAATAGTTCTTTTATTTTAATATCATCTGGTCCTATTCCATTCATTGGAGATATTGAACCATGCAAAACATGATATATTCCTCTAAATTCATGTGTTTTTTCCATTGCTATTATATCTCTAACATCTTCTACTACACATATTAAACTTTCATCACGTTTAGCATTTCCACATATTATACAAGGATCTGTATCTGATATATTAAAACATTTACTACAGTATTTTAAATTTTTCTTTGCATTTTCTATTGCTTTTATGAAATCTGTTGTTACTTCTTCTGAAGAATTTAACATATAGAATGCTAACCTTACTGCTGTTTTATGACCTATGCTTGGTAATCTTTCAAAACTTTCTATTAATTTTTCTATTGATGGTGAATATAGTGCCATACAATCCTCCTTATAAAAAAAGATTTTAGACTAGTCTAAAATCCTAAACCTCCTGGTAAGTTATATTTACCCATTTCAGCTGATTGTGCTGAATCTACTTTTCTTAAAGCTTCATTTACACATGTTAATATTAAATCTTCTAACATTTCTACATCGTCTGAATCTACAACTTCTGGTTTTATTTTTATTTCTTTAATTGTTTTACTTCCTGTTACTTTTACATTTATTGAACCCCCACCTGCTGATGCTTCAAATTCTTTTGCTGCTAAATCTGCTTGTGATTTTTCCATATCTGCTTGCATTTTTTTTGCTTCTTTCATTAAATTCCCGATGTTCATTCCACCGAAACCTCCCATACCTCCTGGAAATCCTCCTCTTTTTGCCATAATTTATGACTCCTTTCTAATTCTATAATATTTTATTCAACTATATTAAATGGTATGTCAGAACCATTTGCAAGGTTCATCAAATCATTTTCCATAGATATTTCACTATTTAAAACTTCTGGTACTAAATATTTTATTTGCATTGGTTTTTTACAAGCTATTGAAAACATATCTGACAATTCTTTAACATTTTCATGCTTTTCTAATATTGTTTTACCAAAACTCGTCATGTTTTTTTGGAATTCTATACCTACTGTCATATCATTAATTTCTACTGCTTTTGTATTTGTTAAATTTGTATATAGGACTATTTTACCTGTTTTCTTTAAATCTGACAATATTTGTGGCCAAGCTTTACTTACTTCACTAGAATAGTTCCTATTCTCTACATTTGGTCTTGTATTTTCTACTGGTGCAGCATTTGATATTCTAACACTTGGTTGTTGTGACATTGTTTCCATACTTCTTTGTCTTGTTGCTGAAGAATTTCTCAAATAGTTTTCTATTTTTTCTATTCTTGTAACTAATGCCGGATCTGTTTGAGTTCCTACTGTATTTGTAGACTGTACAGTATTTGCACATAACTTAATTATACCTGCTTGAAATACAACTGTTTTCTGTGTAGACCATTTTACATTGTTTTCTAACTCTGATAAAGAATATATTAAATCAATTAATTTTTCTTTTGTTACATTTTCAGCTACATTTTTTAAGTTTTGGACTTCTGTTTCGTTATATAGCTCTACTTTATTAGTTGTTTTATATACTAATATATCTTTTATATATTTAATAAGTTCCCATAATGTATTTGTAATATCTTTTCCTTCATTAAGAATTTCATCACAAGAATTTATTACTTTATCAACATTTTGTTCAATTATTCCTTCACATATATTATGTATATATTCAATTTTAGGTAATCCAACTAACTCTTTAATCTTATCATCACTTATGTTATTATCACCATCTTGTATACATCTTTCAAGTATTGATAATGCATCTCTCATTGCACCTTCTGATAAACTTGCTATTATATTTAAACCTGTTTTATCTATATTTATATTCGATTCTTTACAAACTATTTCTAGCCTTTTTACAATATTGTCATTTGATATTTTTTTAAAGTCAAATCGTTGACATCTTGATAAAATTGTTGCTGGTAATTTCTGTGGTTCTGTTGTTGCCAATATAAATTTAACATGTGATGGTGGTTCTTCTAATGTTTTTAACAAGGCATTAAATGCTCCTGTTGACAACATATGAACCTCATCTATTATATATACCCTGTATTTAGCTTTTGTTGGTAAAAAATTAACTTCTTCTCTTATTCCTCGTATATCTTCTACACTATTATTTGAAGCAGCATCCATTTCTACAATATCTGTTAATGATCCATTTAATGATTCTTTACATATTTCACATTCATTACATGGTTCACCTTCATCTGGATTCAAACAGTTTATTGCTCTTGCTAATATTTTAGCAGAAGATGTTTTCCCTGTACCTCTTCCACCATTTAATAAATATGCATGTCCTACTCTATTTGATATTATTTGATTTCTCAATGTTTTTGTAATATGTTCTTGCCCAACCATTTCAGCAAATGATGATGGTCTAAATTTTCTATACAATGCAGTATAACTCATATAATTCACATCCTTTACATATTTAAAAAATGGAAGACTCTAATCCCTCTATGGAAAGACTTCACATAGAGAACACCACTTATTGCTGCTTCCTTCCGGACCTGACAAGGTTCATAGGTCTCTATTGAATTCTCTCCATACAAAGATTAAACTCATTCCTCGATGCCCATTATATAACGAATTTTAGTTTTAATCAAGCATTTTTTATTACTTTTTTTGTATTTTTTGTTTATTATATAAAACTAATAACTAGTCAAGTCTGATTTTAATATAATAAAGAAGAAGTACTTAATTTAATCTAAAGTACTTCTTCTTATTTATATATTTTTTTATATTCTATTTTATATTTTTTTAAATATTATATTACTCAAATCTGTAATTTCTTGATTAGTAGTTCCCTCTTCTACCACATTACCTGTTGGTAATTCTAAACTTATTTCTGATATATAGCTATTTCCATTTTGTAAAGTTATTATTAAATCAAATTTAACATTAAATTTTAATGACTCATTTTTTACACCTGCTACTTTTAACAATTGACTATGTACTATAGTTTCATCATCTGATTTATATTCAATAATTTTTTCATTTGCTATTCTTAATGCTATTGTACCACCTTGATTAGAAATCTCTAATTTTTTCAAATCTGATTGCATACTTCCAATAAACTCAATATTTTGCACTCTATTAACATCACTATTATTAAATATTATTTGTTCATTTTCACTATCTGGTTTATATATATTTATATTACTTCCTTCTTTTGCCTCTATTTGCATATTGTTAAGTGTAACTGATTTAATAGCTTCTGTTGTTTCAAAATCATCGTTTTTATCTATAGTAATATATATATCATTATTCTGTGTTAAATCAAATGCCCATCTTACAGTTTCGTCTTGTTTATCAATACCTTCACCAGTGCTTATTATAACTATTTTCGATAATTCAAATGGTAAACTTTGTTCTCCTTCAACAGTATATCGCAAAATTAATAATCCTGCTGTTCCTAATATCACTGTTACTATTACAATTAACATTACCATATGAAAATATTTTTTTGACGTTATTTTTTTTATTTTATCTAACATTTTGCCTCCATATTCATTTCTTTTTCTTTTGTTTTAATTTTTCTAAGTTCTTTAAAAAATTTTTTTAAAATGTCTTCACAATCTTCTTTTAAAACTTCTTTTTCAGTTTCTACTTTATGGTTAAAAGTATAATCTTCAAATAAATTCAATACTGACCCACAAGCTCCTGTTTTTAGATCCATAGCACCAATATATACTTTTTTAATTCTTGAATTTATTATTGCACCTGCACACATGGAGCATGGCTCCAATGTTACAAACATTTCACAATCAATAAGTCTCCATGAATCTATTTTTTTACTTGCTTTTTGAATTGCAATTATTTCTGCATGTTTAGTTGTATCTTTTTTAGATTCTTTTACATTATGCCCTCTGCCAATTATCTCTCCATCTTTTACAATTACACATCCAACTGGTACCTCTAGCTTTTTATATGCTTTTTTGGCTTCTTTCAAAGCTTCTTTCATAAAATATTCTTTTTCCTTCATTATTACCTCATTAAATATATGGTGTGCCCAGAGGGACTCGAACCCCCATCTGTCGCTTAGGAGGCGACTACTCTATCCTGCTGAGCTATGAACACATTTTTTATATAATAAGATTATCATAAAATAACTATAAAATCAAATCAAATTTAATTTTATAGTTATTTTATTATTTTAATTGTTTTATTAATTAATTATTATTATTTATTTATTTTTTTTTAAATTAATTATTATTTATTTATTTTATTTATTATTATTTATTATTTAATTAATTATTATTTATTTATTATTATTATTATTTATTATTATTATTTATTATTATTATTTATTATTATTTAATTATTTAATTTATTAATTTAATTATCTAATTTATTTATTATTAATTAATTTAATTATTATTTTAATATTAAATTGTGATTTATTTTCTATAATTCCAAGCTATTTATATCTATATTCCATTTAATTTGTACTTATAAATAACAAATTTAAAATACTTTTTTATATTTATGTATACTGATTTTAGCAGTATTTTTACACTTTATATTTTCTCTCTTCTTCGCCATTGCCTAGTTATTTTCGACATATTCTCTTATACTTCTTTCTTATATATCTATCTTTCGCAATATTTTTTCTCTTCTTATTTTCGATCCTCGTCTCACATATTTTTTATAATTAATAATTTTATTACTATTTAATTATTTAATTTATTTATTATTTATTAATTTAATTTATTTATTATTTAATTATTTTAATTTATTTATTATTTAATTATTTATTTTATTTATTTAATTTATTTAATTTATTTATTATTTAATTAATTATTTATTTAATTTATTAATTTAATTATTATTTTAATTTATTTATTATTTATTAATTTAATTATTTAATTATTTAATTTATTTATTAATTTATTTATTAATTTATTAATTTATTAATTTATTAATTTAATTATTATTATTTATTTATTTTATTTAATTATTATTATTTAATTATTATTATTTATTATTTATTAATTTAATTATTATTTTAATATTAAATTGTGATTTATTTTCTATAATTCCAAGCTATTTATATCTATATTCCATTTAATTTGTACTTATAAATAACAAATTTAAAATACTTTTTTATATTTATGTATACTGATTTTAGCAGTATTTTTACACTTTATATTTTCTCTCTTCTTCGCCATTGCCTAGTTATTTTCGACATATTCTCTTATACTTCTTTCTTATATATCTATCTTTCGCAATATTTTTTCTCTTCTTATTTTCGATCCTCGTCTCACATATTTTTTATAATTAATAATTTTATTACTATTTAATTTATTTATTATTTATTATTTAATTAATTTATTAATTTAATTATTTAATTAATTTATTTATTATTTAATTATTTATTTAATTAATTATTTATTTATTAATTTATTAATTTAATTATTTTATTTAATTATTATTATTTATTTAATTATTTATTTATTATTTATTTAATTATTATTATTTATTTAATTATTTAATTAATTTATTTATTATTTAATTATTTATTTAATTAATTATT
>CAYJIP010000021.1:0-5973 GCA_964370265.1 uncultured Clostridium sp.
TATATGAAAATAGCAGATACTTGGAATCTGGAAAACACTATGTTTTATATGTAAAGATACAGTTTGTGTAAATTAACTTAATTTGGGATAAATCAAAAGCTCTAATTCAAGTAATCCGTATGTTAATCGTGGAGGTAATTACAACAACAATGGTTCGAACAATCCAGCAGATAACAGGAACAACAATAGTAGTAGCAATAGTAACAACAACATTGGTTTTAGGCTTGTACTCTAATATGAATCGAGATTATACATTTTAAGGAATGTATACAGTGATGATATTAGTATTAAAGAGATTTATTCCATCCTTAAGTGGTAAAAATGAATCAGTAATATATATGTTAGTAAATAATTATATTTTTATATCACATTGAAAGTGAGTATATTACGAATTTTTTGAAAGGTTACATAAAAATGAATAAAGTTTTTCTTATAGGCAAAATAGTATCTAAAATTCAATATGACTTTATAGTTAGAGATAAGAGATTTTATAGTATAACTAGGTTTAAGGTTAACACTATGAGTGAGAGTATAGTTAATATTTGTGGATATAATTTAATAGCAGATTATTGCTATATTAATTTAGATAATGGAAGCAAAGTATATATACAAGGAAATTTAAATAGTAAATTAGAATGTGAAATAGAAAAAGTATACATAATTTAAAGTGTGTATGAAGAGATAAAAAACTGTGATTTGTCACAGTTTTTTATCTCTTTATTTAGTAATATATAGTGTATATATAATTGTAATAGGTATATGTAGTTGTAATAGGTATATATAATTGGAATATATATATTTTGATATGTCTATGTATTTTAATAGTTTAAATATTTGTAGATAACATTGTTTTACAAATATTTGCTGTTGAATCTTTTTTTGAAATTTCTAAAATATTTTGTTTCATAGATTCTATATTATGTTGATTTTCAAATAAATCATTTATAATAAGGCTTATTGACATATCTTTTTTAATCCATATTGCTACATTTTCATTTTCAAGAAATTCTGCATTTTCTTCTTCCTGTCCTGGTATAGGATTTATAATAATCATAGGTAGATTTGAGGCTAAACTTTCTGTTGTTGTCATTCCTCCAGGTTTAGTTATTACTAAATCAGAAATACTCATTAATTCTGGAATTTTATCAGTGAAAGAAAGTACTTTTACACGATTTGTAGCATTATGTTCTATTACTATAGATTCAAACATTTCTTTCATTTTTTCATTTTTTCCTGATATAGCTATTATCTGTATTTCAGGAGAGTTTTTAACTAAATCTTCAAAATATTCACATGTTTTTGTTTTACCTAATCCGAATTCTCCACCACCGAAGAAAAGAACTGTCTTTTTATTTTGATCTAATCCTATTGCATTAAAAATGTATTGTCTATCAAAATCTCGTAAGAATCTATTTGATAAAGGTATTCCTAAATCAAAAATTGTATTTGGTGATATATTTTTTTCAATTAAATCTTGTTTCATTTTACTGTGGGCAACAAAGAAAAAATCAGTATGATCATTTTCTAATAACCATTGATCATGTGGTGCATAATCTGTCATTATTGTTGCTATTTTTGTATTTATCTTATTTTTTCTTTTTAAATATGAACACATTTGACTAGAAAAAGGGTGTGTAGATACTATTAAATCAGGTTGTTTTTCTCTTAATAATTGTAATAATTTAATAGCCATAACCTTATTTGTTCTAGATGTAAAATGTGATAATGGACCTTTTTGAGAATCATCATATATTTTTCCCCACATCCATGGTGCTAATTTTGCTGTTTCTCTATATGCTACTGTTGAGATTTTTTCAACAGCTTTATTTATGTATTTCATACAATCTATAAATTCGACATCTATAGATGGATAATTGTTAATTAAATATTCATGTACCGATTTTGCTGCATTCAAATGACCACCGCCATATGAAGCATAAAATATTAGTATTTTTTTCATCTGAATTTTACTCCTTCTATTTCAAGTTACTAGTATTTTAACATAAAAATGTTAAAAATACAAAAAAAGAATAAAAAAAATTCGTTTGAGAATAATATATGTGAAAGAAGAGGAAAAATGAATATTTTAAAAGATTGGATTAAAAGATTAAAAAAAGTACATATGTTTAGTGTGATTATGATTATGTTTGTAATACTAATTATTTGTATTTTTATTATTCAAAAAATGCAGGCAAGTGCAAGACAAGAAGCTGAAAATTCATATAATTATGCTTTTCACGAACTTGTGAATTATGTTCAAAATGTGGAGGTATATTTAGAAAAAGCAATGATAACATCAACACCAGAACATGGAATAATTATTTTTACGCATTTATGGAGAGAAGCTAATTTAGCTAGTACATTTTTATCGCAATTACCAGTAGATACTTATGAATTGCAAAATACTGAAAAATTTTTAAATCAAGTAAGTGATTTCACATATTCATTATCAAGGAAAAATATAGATGGTATAAAAATCAGTGAAGAGGAATACAAAAGTTTAGAAGAGCTTCATGAATATAGTATTGAATTAGAAAACACGTTAAATATATTAGCTTCTGACTTGAATAGTGGGAATTTTAAATGGGGAGATATTGAGGAAAAAGCTACACCTATATTTGCTTCTCAAGAAGATAATATAAATGAAAATCAATTTGATAAAATGGAAGAAAATTTACATGAATTTGCTGGATTAATATATGATGGAGCATATTCAGAGCATATTGTAGATGAAGAAAAAGTTGGATTAACAGGTGAGGATGTTTCTGAAGAAGAAGCTAAAGATATTATAATTAGTTTTTTGAATTTAGATAATTATGAAGAAATATCTAGTTATGGATATTCAGAAAATGCTGATATACCATCATATAATTTTAGTATAAAAGTTAATTCGGAAAAAATAATTACAATATCTGTTTCAAAAAAAGGAGGACATGTAATATATTTTACTTCCAATTTAGATGTTAAAGAATCGAAAATATCAAGTGAAGATGCTGTTAATAAAGGAAGAGAATATTTAATTGGAAAAGGATATGAAAGTGTAGAAGAAACATATTTTTTAGAACAATCAAACATTTTAACTATAAATTATGCATATATGCAAGATAATATAATTGTGTATCCAGATTTAATTAAATTGAAGATATCTTTAAGTGATGGTGAAATTTTGGGAATTGAAACACAAGGGTATTTGAATAACAATTATGTAAGAGAGATAGAAGTACCTAAAATGAGTTATGAAGAGGCTAAGCAAATATTGAATGAAAATATACAAGTTGAGTCAGAAAGACTTGCTATAATCCCAACAGAATGGAAAGAAGAGATATTGTGTTATGAATTTAAAGGGCAAATTGGTGAACGTGAGTTTTTGATATATATAAATGCTATAACTGGTAAAGAAGAAGAAGTGTTATTAATTACAGATACACCAGGTGGAAAAATTGCATTATAGGAAATCCCCAAGTTATACACAAGTTTGTGATAAATTGGGGATAAAACATATTTGTTTTTATGTTAATATTTAAAAAATAGTATTTAAAGTGTTAGTATTTTTAATACTTTTTATATGTATCTTTAGATAATAACTCTCTTGAAACTGTAACACCGTTTTTTGATAAAACTCTATATGCTTCTGAGAATATTGATGTTGAGTTTGACCCGGTTTGATATGATAGTATTTCTACATCATAATCATCAGGTGTTGCAAGACCTAGTATTTTTACTGTAGATACTCCATTTGAGACATAAGACATTATTTTTATTGGATAATCTCTATTATTTTTAAATTGGAAATCTATGGCACCATATACAACTGTTGCATCTCTACTTCCAGATGAATATGATGGTATGAATTGATGATTTGTTCTTTGTACAATTTCTAAATTTGCATATAAGGCTGCATTATATAAATTAGTTGTAACTTGACAGATTCCACCAGCTAATCCATCGACAACTTCACCTGCTACGTACATTGGAGCATTTTTATATCCAGCGGCTATAGTTCTTTCTCCAACAATTTTGTTATATGAAAAAGTTTCACCAGGCATAATTACAGTACCATGAACTTTATCAGAAGATAGCTTAACATTTGTAGTTCGGTTATAGTCATACATATTATAGGTTGTTGAATATGAAGATAACTCATCTGGAAATGCTTCAGTACCTATCATGCTAGTTGTAACATTTGGGATTAAAGTCTTTAAAGGTATGGCATATTCAGTTAAATCCTCATTTTCTATTTTAGATTTAGCTTCTTCAATAGTTATTCCAAAATCTAATCCGTTTTTTGAAGCATAAAGTGCATACGGATCATTTGTATAATATGCATCAATTGGTTCTGCATATATTTCTGAATGTATTTGTTCTATATCTATATCATTAGGTTCAGTTGTAATAACAGAAATTGAGATATTTTTGTTATCAGTATTAAAATCTAAAAGACTATTTTTAATATCTGAAATCATTTTTTCAATGTCGATTATATTTCCAGATTGACCAGAAGTAACAATTAGATTACTATCTTCTATGTAATAACTGCTTTGAATTACACTACCAGGTAATTGTGGCGAAAGATCCTGAAGATATTTTGTTAAAACTTCTTCATCAAGAGAAATTTCAGGCGTAATTGTAACTGCATTAAAATTTGTAATGATAGATGTATATACATTAGCAAAGAAATTACTATCTCGACCTATAGATTTTGCTTCTTGAACTGCACTTTTAGTATTAAATGTTATATTCAAATCTTCAGTAGGAAGTTGATAAGCTGATTCGTTAAATGTTAATGTTATCTCAGATGGTATTTTAGAGCTTACATAAGTGTCTAATTGATATTTTGCATCTGATTCACTAAGATTAGATACATCATAACCATTTACAAATACTCCTGATTTTATATTTGTATCAAATGAAAAAAGTATTATTAAAACAATAATTCCTAATATCAGGATTGAAGATATTAGTGAAATGATAATTGACTTTGGAGATATATTATTATCATTTTTTATAGGTGTGTATGGTTTATATTCTGTTTTTGTTTCTGTTTTATTTTCAATTTTATTTTCTTCATATTTTTTAGTGTTATCTTTTATTGTTTCTTTTGTATTTGGTTTAGATTCATTTATAATATTTTTATTTTTAACTTTTGATTCATTTTTAATATTTTTTAAATTTGAAGTATTTGTATCTGGCTCAGAATTTGAATTAATATTTGTTTTTTCTTCTTTTATATTTTCTTGTTGCTTTTGTTTATTATTATTATCTATTTTATTATCAATATCTTCAGGTGTTGATAATATAAAGTTTTTAGATGGCATAGTAACATCCTTTCTTGTAACAATTTGCTTAATTATATCATAATTTAAAATAAAAAATATAAAAATGTATAAAAATATAGAAAAAAGACATAATAATATTATAAAGTTTGAAATAAACTTTATATCTACTAAAATTTAAATAGGAGGATATTATGTCTAGAAATAGTAAGTTAATATCTAATAATTTAAGAGAAGAAATAGCAAAAGAATTAGGGGTATATGACCAAGTTCAATGTGATGGTGGTAGCTGGGCTAATGTATCATCAAAGAATTGTGGGAATATCGTAAAAAAAGCAATAGAAATAGCAAACAGATCAGTAGAAAAATAGATTCATATATACTAAGTAAGTATGTATGAATGAAAAGTATCGAATTGTGAATATATAATTCGATACTTTTTATTTTATAAAAATTCAAACAAAAGTTTTAAATGTATAGACATACATTTAAAATGAATATATAATGTGATTACTTTAAGATATAACTATGTTAATAATATAAAAAATTTAAAATATTTTAATTTTCCAAAGAAGATGTTTATTATTTTAAGTATTTTTAATCTAGTTAATTAATTCAATTAATTTTAAGATTTAATTTTAAGATTTAATTTAAATAATCATAAAATTTAATTCAAACAATTTTAAATCAGTAATTATTT
>CAYJIP010000022.1:0-4982 GCA_964370265.1 uncultured Clostridium sp.
TATCTCCATCTGATAAAATATGTGCAGTCTTTTCAAAGAAAGTTTGCCCAAGAGTTGTGTTAAGACCATGCAGCCAACTACTCATAGTAATAAAGTAAGGAATACTAGGGACTCTACCTTGAAACTTATCTGTAAAAGCGTTAAGAAAAGCCTCGTGGAAAGGTGAGTTTCTATTACCGGCTGCATCTTCTGGGAAAGAGTCAAATCGTGATAGTAGAATACTAATTATTGTGTGCGATATACGCTCTGCTTTTTTATTGTTCATTTTCTCGTATGTTAATATATTTTGAATATATTTTGGACATTGCATCGTTAGGATAAAACTTTCGATAATGAATTTTACCTGAGCTAAGTTTAGGGAAATCTACAGGTAAATCATCTATTGCTCTGCAGACTTGCTCAACCTCGTATTTAATATCTAAATCTCCGTTATTAAGAATGTCAGTTAAATTTGCTTTTTTTGCCTCACGTAGAATATTATTTACATCACTAATGTTTAATTCGTTAATGTTTAAACCCTTATGGAGCCAACAAATTGACACGCTAGTAAATATCTGGAATCTTGCATTGTAGTAACTCCTAGGAATATTTTTTAATACTTCATTCCACAATATTCCCGAAAATAGTGAACACTTAATGAAGTTTGCATCATCCAAGTATGTTTTGTATTTATTTAAATTTTGGTCAGAATACATAATGGCAGTGTTAGGTGTATACTCCCAAAGAGAAATATATGCTTTTGCTTGAGCTAGCATATCAATATATATGTTGCCGGAACCAAAATACTGACCCTGTCGCCTTTCTAAAAGTACAAGAGATAATTTATTGCTAATAACTTTATGTGCTATGAAAAAGTCAGTGTACTCTTTCTCTAGCTCAAAAACCTTAGGTTCAATAGCAAATAGATTAGATTTGCTTACATGGTTTTGATTGTTTGAAGAATATGTAATTTTACCTAATATGGTCTCATCATTAGTTTCAATAATTTTAACGGCTACTAATGCATCTCGGCAGTCATTATTATTGTTGTAAACATTCATAATGGAATGACAAGTTTGACACCCATTTACAATTCTTATGTTCTCCAAATATACACCTTTATCTCCTTTTCGTTCCTGCTTGTCAACGATAATAGTAATACCATTATTAAGAAGTAAAAAAGCATCTTTCTCATTTTGTAGAGAACATTTAATTTTATCGTTAATCGGGGAGTTGTTTATTGCATCACGCACATTATACTCATATAGTTCATTTGCACGATCGTTGCTATTATCATATAAAATTTTCATTAATTCTTCAACTGTGATTGCTCCAAATCTTATCTTAATTGCGTTTGCACAAGTAATCTCATTTGTTATATTCTCAAACACTAAGATTTGACTAATTGTTTTAGAATGGTTTAGTAGATTTTCATATTCTGCATATATTTTTGACTCATCTAGGTATTCTATTTTGCAATCTCCAATATTGTCTATCCAAAAAAACTCAGACATTGCTTTAATCAGGGCATTTTCTCTAACTTTAAATGTCTCTACTTTAAACATATTTGAGTCAATAATATTACCTGACACATATACTACCGTAAATGAAATTTTAACCGCAGGCTTACTTTGGAGTAAATTTTCGCACTTTTGCCTAAAATTTTGAAATTTAGCCCATTTTACTTGGCCTTTAAAATTAGTGGCAAGACAATCAGATAGAGAACTCATATCTTCTGTGGCCATGTTGCCAGATTTTGTCTGAATTAAAAATATATGTAAGTAGTCTTTAGTCATACAATCCATTGCTGCATCCAATTCCTCATCCTCTATATCTAGGTGAAGAATTTGCCCGTTGTGGATAGCAAAAAAACCGTCTACAGCCATTCCATTCTCTTCATTTGTGTCAAAATCAATTGCGTTTAGCAGATTCATGTCAAATGAACTGTTGAATGGGTACGTTTGATTAATATCGTAATAAGTCTTATTAAGAAGCAGGTAGTTTACAAAGTTTTGATACTTTAAACCTTCGTTCCCATCTATGTTATATGATTCGCAAAATTTTTCTACTACGCCTTTCAATCGTGGATTTTTCATGTTATCTCTTTTTTAAGTGAAAAATTATTTCAGCATATGCCCCTTTGTCCTTTTCTGTGCGATTAAGAACAGGTCTCTTATTCTGATTTACTATTTGCATACCCGCCTTTTCTGCGATTGTTGGGTATAGGTTATATTTGTCATTTGACACCAAGAATATATCATAATCTTCTACCAAGTATTGCTTGCAATTATTCAAAACGGCAGCAATTCCTTCGACATAACTTTCTCGTGCAGCCTTCCCTTGACCTTTAAATAATGGTCCGATTTCATTATCATCATTTCGTTCAAAACCAAATAGATCGTATGAGTAAGCGTGTTGCTCGTGATAATTTATAAGCCCAACATATGGAGGACTAGAGAAAATACCTTTAATCTTATTGTGTTTTACTATATCTGCTAGAGAAGAGTTTTTTTTCTCCAATTCCTTAACGATGTTTACTGACCTGCTATCGCCAACAATACACTGTTGATTTGTATTTGTTCTTAATGTGTTAAATAGCTCTAATCTTTTTACTGTATCCTTACTATAAGTATCCCACCATTTTAAAATAGAAAACAGAGGTTTACATATCTTTCCATGCTTAGCGCAGTAGTAAGTTGTTGTAATAGGGTCTTTAAGCGTAGCTAAGTCTGCATGAGTAGTTGCTCGACACGAACGCATTACACGACTTAGAATTACTGCTAAAATCTTCTTGATTCCCTTATTTTCAGATTCTTTAATTCTATCAAAAACAAAATCTATCTCACTGCGAATGTGTTTAGTATACCATTTCCCCAAGAAGGTTTCTGATGCCTCTTGCAATAGTTCTATATTATATTTTTCGACTAATCTATTATATATAGGTAGAAAATACATTGCTTTTTCTTCTCCATACTTCTTCCCATCTATAACTTTCTGCTGTACTTTCCTTTTGAAATCAGGAACTGGGAAGAACTGATTATTATATATGTTCAGTTCAGCTAACAATTCCTGCTCAAATTCAACAGTCTGACTATTATTGAGGTATGCTCGCAAGCTATCTGAGATTCGCTTTACCTCAGATATCAATAAATTAATATCAAATGAAGACACTTTGCAATTAGAGATTAGAGCATTAAATGCAGAAACATCTATGCCAACAGCATTCATTCCAAGTTCATTGGCTTGAACTAAAGTTGTTCCGCTGCCACAAAATGGATCAAGCACTGTGTCTCCTGAATGAAAATATTGTTGAAGCTTGAAATTGTCAGTATGAGAATCCAAAAAATATTCTACAAGTTGAGGAATAAACTTACCTTTATAAGGATGGAGCCTATGAACATGTTTTGTTGTTTCCGACTCTTTAAGATTATCAAATGATAATGCCCAATTAAGATCATTACCTAATTTTTCTTTCCAGTCAATTTCTCTTCTGCCATTAAAAGACTGATAATACTCTTTTAGTTCTTGTTTTGATATTTGTGTAGAACCATTTGCTCCAATCTTACTAATCTTTCCATAATTAATTAAATATGAAATGTTAGCTGTTGTTACCGTCTTGTTTAAATATTCTGAAGCCCAAATACTAGCCTCTTTTATGTTAAATAAATCTGTTTTATTCTGTGCCATATTTATCTATTGCTATCGTTTATCAAATCTTTGCATTTTTGTCGAAAAACATTAAAAACACAATGTACAACTGCATTTCTCAACCCACAAATATAATTATTATTACCTTGTAATAATTCCCTTTTGTTAAAATTTATTATAACTTCTTCCTAACATTATGCCGTTACTTTGTTTCTGATAGATATATAACCTTTAGTAACGCTCATTATAGCTTCGGGAAGTGAGGTTTTACGCCAACACGAGCTTCTAATTCTTTGTAATACTTATTGCAGTATTCAAGAAGTGTAATTTGCCCCGAAGCAATTCCTTGAAAGGCATTTTTTACTTCGGTGGCAGTTACTAAATTTTTGCGAATTAATAATTCTTTGTGCTGCGTGTGAATTGCAACCGTAATTTTGTCTAAAGCTTTGTTTAGCTCGGTTGCAACTCTGCTTTTGCCAATTGCTCGGGCTGCTTTTGTGTCCCAAAGTTTATCGGCAACACTACACTTTGCACTAAATTGTGCCATACTTTTTCCAATGGTAATCCGTCCCATAATTGGAACTGTACCGTCTTTTTTTACCTCTTTATGACGGAGGTAAAAACTTACTTTTAAATCTTTACTCATAACTTAATTTTTTGTTGTAAAATTATTTATTTATGAGCAAAGGACGACTGTGCAATACGCTGTACAGTAATGAATAAGGATAAAAAATAAATGTTTTCTATTCGCTATATTTCTTCGTTAAAAAACCGCCTAAAATAGGTAACGATTTCGTAACGGAACTATCAGTAAATACTGCTATATTCAGCTTTTTTACTAATGTGTACTCTCCCGTAAGTGACTGAATATCTATCAAAATGTCAATGCATTACCGTGTTTTGTGCTTTTTTGTTGTGTAGTTGTTGTTTTTAATCGGACAACAATAATTAAAAGTAAAGATTTATCCACTTTAGATAAGTCTTTACTTTTTTTATTGTGGGCGATAATACAATATCAACCACTTCTGTCATACCGAGCTTGACTCGGGATCTCCTCCAAACCTATATTTAGGTAGGTAAGCGCGTTAATCATTCTCTTATCGTTTAAAAACAATTAGCAAATATTTATTTTATGCGTTCGGATTTACAAATCTTGCAGAAGCAAAGCATAAACAGTATGAAGCAAGTGAATAATGGGGCGAAGCAGAACATCATCGATGCGAAGCAATACAACATTGCCACGAAGCAAAGCGCAATCGGTGCGAAGCAAAGCAAGAAGGAGGTGAAGCAGTGAGTAACAGATACGAAGCAACGCACGAACACAGCGAAGCAATACAACATTGGTTCTATTTTGT
>CAYJIP010000023.1:0-3331 GCA_964370265.1 uncultured Clostridium sp.
TGAATTATTTTGAATTCTAAGATTATATGATGCGACACCACTATCTATATTTCCACCTACATCACTTAATATATATGATGTACCTGATTGTGTATAATCTTTATCATTTATACTTATTTCATTTTTAAATTCAAATTGATTTGTATTTGCATAAATTCCAATTGTTTGAGTTTTATCCATATATGTAGTAATTCGTTTATCTAATACTCCATTTTTGTCAAAATCATACGGCTCAACAAATGAATAACCACCCTGCTGATATGTTGCACCTACTCTTTCACCAACATAAAAAGTATTATATATGGTTATAGGGGTATAATTTAGTGAAGGATCACTAACTATCGGTACATTTATATATAAGTTTGGACTTGCATCTGCATATAAAAAGTTTCCTGTTGTTTCATCTAATGTTGGTCCCCCTAAATATATTTCTCCAGGGTTAAATGTCATTGCATACATATTTTTATCATTTTCACTATCATACCATGAATCTATATTCACTGATACAATTTGACCGTCAAACTCTCCATATATATCATCTTCTGAAATCTCCACCCCACTTGGGAGTGCTGCATATAATACTGGATCTTCTGAATATTGTGAAGTCCTATATGGGTATGAAAACATATATATTTCGAATTTTAAATAAAACTCTTCACCTGCCTGATAATTTAATTGTGAATAATTTGTTTTAGGTAATGCTAAAGAGTTTCCTGTTGGATTTGATCTTTTTGTTAACATTTCATTATATTCTTGTTCTTTCTTTACCGAACCATCAAAATTATATTCTGTTATTTTAAATGTACTTGAAACTGGAGTATCTACTAAATATTTACCATAATAATTCCCTGACGAATATGGCGCCAAACTTGCCCCTGTATGGTACAGCGCTGTACCAGCATCTAATGTTTCTAGAATATAACTAACTTGTTTTATAGATACCTCATCTACTACAAGCGGTACAAAACCTTCTTTTCCTGCATTTTTTTCATTATAATCATCTACTAAATAATATATTGTAACAGGGGTACCTGCTACACTTGCTTTTGAATTAAAAGTATATATCCCACTACCGACTTCGTTGTTATTCCCGTCAATTAATGTATAATTCAAATTTACTTCTTCGCTAGCTTTTTCTGCAATACTAATTGAACGCACTAATATATTAGGTGTTTGATTATTATTTATTGGATTTACATTATCAAATATATATTCAATTTTAATATTACCACTACCTAAAGCTCCTTGATTTCTAAAATATCCTCCACCAAGCCTCACTTCTAATTTATCGTTATATCCATATTCAACATTTGCATCAGTTTCATGTGATGTAATATTAACACTGTCTGATATTTTCATATAATCAACAACTACTTTGGATGATTTTATAGAACCACCATATGATGTTGCTATAAATTCATATGACATTGTTAATGTCTCTCCCAAATGAAAAAATTCTGTATCTGCAAAAACTATTGGTGTTATACCATTATGTGAATCAATTAATACATCATAAACCGTATACACTATTTTCCCTGGTATACGTTGATCAATAGTAAAATCATATTCTTCTATCATTGATCCTGGATATGCTGCAATGTTCTCTCCTATATATTCTACATAATTTTCTCCATCTGTAGGTAATTCGAATATAAATTCTATTTCTTCGTAATATTTTAAGATATTTGAAATATATGTATATTCAAGTGAATGATTAACTCCTTGTGATATATTTTTATTCATCGATCCAATTCCTATTGATGGAGCTAAACTTCTTTCAAAGTTTATATTTGATAAACTTTTAGTGTATGTATTTCCATCTTCTGTCATTTTAACATCTATCACATTTACTCCTACACCTGATATTTGAGAATCTGTTCCTTGTCCTCCATCCCAAATATTTTTATCAAATGCTACTGGGATTATTATTTTATTACTATCTGTTGCTAAACTGTTGTATGTATATGTTAAAGTTCCTGTTCTTTGATTTTTATATACAGTTCCATGTTGTTCCTCTAAAGTTACAAATTCTACTGAACTTATATTTCCTGTTACAGGTGTCCATGTTGTAGTAGCTATATCTGCATCATTATCATACCACTGCATTCCTATTGGAAGTGTTATTTCTATAGTACCTCCCGTACCTTTGGTGAAATTAGACTCTATAACTAAATATTTAATATTATTTTCATAATCCCATTCTGTACTTTCTGTATACTCATTATTCTTTAATTCTACTCCAGTTACATGAGTTGATTCATTGTATAACCATGCTGTAAATGGAATATTATCACTTTGAGTTACTGCTCTTATTTCTATACTTCTATTATTTGTTGCAACAGACATCAAATCTCCTGCTTGATAATCAACACTACCATTTCCATCTACATCATAACCCAAAAAAGATTCACCAATTTTTGATTCAATTCCTATTTCTTTTGGATATGGTAATTCAATATTCCCATTAACTATTTCTTGTTGCATATTTTTAAGATCATAATCACCTAATTTATATGTTATATTTTTAGTACTACTTTTTACAAAGAGATTATTGTAATTCAAGGCCATAATTATTACAATAAATACAATAACTATACTTATTATTACAACTTTTTTTACATTCTTAATTCTTTTTTGTCTTTTTTCTATTCTTAAATTACTCACTAATTCACTTCCTCTTTTGCTAATGTATATATTCATTATATATATGTTCACTTAATATATATTCATTTTTTCTGTTCTCTTTTCTAACAAAATAAGTATATCAAATCCCTTTATTATTGTCCATATTTAAATATGAATTTTAATTTACATATAACAAAAACTCAAAATTATAAAACTTTTATATTCTATAATTTTGAGCCTTTTAATATTATTTTTTAATTACAGCTTTTAATGCTTTGCTTAGTTGATCTCCACAAGAAGTTCCTCTTCCACCACATTCAATATTTTCTAACAACTCTGATACTTCTTTTATATTTTTCCCTTCAACTAATTTAGCGATAGCTTTTAAATTACCATCACATCCTCCAATAAATTGAACATTATATATTTTACCATCTTTAATTTCATAATTTATTTGTCTAGCACAGACTCTTTCTGTTCTATATGTTTCCATTTATATAACCTCTTTCTTTAATATATTTCTTTTTTCTTTTTTTGCTTTCCAATTAGATTCTATACTTTTTAATATTTAATTTCAATTAACTTATACATTTATAAAATCTTTTTATATAATATTATTTAAAAAATAAACAACATTACAATATACAAAAAAGTTTACAAACATTAATTGTCTGTAAACTTCTTGCTTGGAGCGGGTAGTGGGAAT
>CAYJIP010000023.1:3431-3866 GCA_964370265.1 uncultured Clostridium sp.
CGAACCCACGCCATCAGCTTGGAAGGCTGAGGTTCTACCATTGAACTACACCCGCATAGGCTTTTATATAAAGGTTGGAGCGGGTAGTGGGAATCGAACCCACGCCATCAGCTTGGAAGGCTGAGGTTCTACCATTGAACTACACCCGCGTTTTCCTGCTCCTAACATTTATCAATTATAAAGGTTTTCTTATTTTTTGTCAATACTTTTTTTTATTTTTTTTTACTTTATTTTTCAAATATTCTATTATTGCATTTAAAAAAGCACTGGTGTGCTTTTTATTTACTATTCAGCAATCTCTTCAACCACTTCTGCTTCAGGAGCATCATAAGCTTCTAAAATAGCTTTTTGAATTTTTTCCCTAGTGTCCGCATTGATTGGATGAGCTATATCTTTAAATTCTCCGTTTGGAGTTTTTCTACTTGGCATAGCTAT
>CAYJIP010000024.1:0-3531 GCA_964370265.1 uncultured Clostridium sp.
TTAATGGGGCAGTTTTAGTTGAAGTTGCTAACTTCCTTTAAGTAGAGTATAACTCTAATATTTTGTAATAGCAAGTCATTTATTCATTATTTTCTATGAATTCTTCAATATAATTATGAATAAATAATCGTATTTTTTCTATTTCGTATTTTGTATTAAGATTTTTGTAATCAATTCTATCAATTATAGTATCAATGTAACCTTTTTCTTTTATTATTTCTACTGGGTATTTATAATTAAAATCAAAAATAAATGCTAAATATGATATCCAAATATCTAGTGCAGTTTTTCTATCAGAGGTTAATATAGTAGATTTACTGTAAAATGTTTTTAAAACATCTTCTGAAATTACATCTTGTTCTAAAACACTATCTATAAGTTTTGGGCTCATAGATAATTTATCATTAGTACTTTTCACTCTAAAATTATCTAATTTGTCAGCATCTCGAATAATTTTTGCAAATAATAATTTTCTATCATCATTTGTTTTTTCTATTTCAAATTTATTATGATTTAAAATAGAGAATTTTATAATTTCGTCAAACTCATTTGTTGAAATAAATTTTCTGATAAAGTCATTATTAAATAATATTTCAACACCATGTTCGGCATGATTAAATTTACTTGCATCCATTTGACCTAGTATTTTAATTTCATCAAATCTACCAATATCATGCAATAAGCCAATTAGTTTTGCAAGCTCAACATCAGCATTATTTAAATTAAGTGCATTAGCTATTTTTTCAGAGTCACTCATAACATGATATGTGTGAGTTATTTTGCTTTGAGTACTTATATTATTAATATCATACTCACTAATATAAGTTTTAAATTCTTTAATAGCATTATTAAAATCAATCATAGTAAGTTCCTTCCTTAACATTAATATTATATCATGCTTTGATAATAAATAAATAGATGATATAATGTATTTAGGTGAGAAAATGATAGCAATGAGATTAAAAAAAGGTGATACTATAGGTGTTGTAGTACCATCAAAATGTGGTAGAGAAAAAGATGAAGAAGCAATAAAAAATGCTGAAAAATATTTTAATAGCTTAGGGCTAAAAGTTAAATACGGTAAATATATATTAGAAGATACTGATTATCCAGTTGCTACTCCAAAAGAAAGAGCAGAAGAAATAAATAAAATGTTTGCAGATAACGAAATATCAGCTATATTTACTTTAAAAGGTGGAGACTTAGCAAACGGTCTATTACCATATATAGATTACGATTTAATAAAAAACAATCCTAAAATAATAATCGGGATGTCAGATATAACTACTTTATTATGTGCCATATATGAAAAAACAGGATTAGTTACCTTTCACGGGAATGACTATGTATATTTTGGAAGTGACAAAGTAACAGAATATGATAAAAATGAAATTATTAACAAATTATTTAATGTACAAAAAGAAATGATACCATATGGAAAAAGAGAATATTACAATATAAATGAATCGATAAAAGGTAAAGTAATGGGAACTAATATAAGAACGTTATTAAAATTAATAGGTACAGAATATTTATCAACAACTAAGGACTATATTTATTTTTTAGAAGGATATAGTACTGATATAAATCAATGGAATTCTAGTTTAGAACAAATGAAACAAATAGGAATGTTAAATAAAGCAATAGTATTTGGGTATAACTACAACTTAGAGTATATAAACAAAAATACAAGTTCTATTATTGATGAAATTAAAAACATATTACCGAAATTGCCATTTGTTAAAACAGAAGACTTCGGTCATATACATCCTAATGCTATTATACCAATAGGAGCAGAAATATTAATAGAAAATAATGAAATTAAAATAATAGAAGAATATTTGAAATAAAAGGAGAATAATAAAATGAAAATAACAAAATACAATCAATCATGTTTACTGGTTGAAACAAATAATAAAACAATATTGCTGGATCCAGGAGTGTTTGGATATAATGATGAGATATTAAATAACGACTGGGTTAATGTAGATTATATATTAGTTACACATAAACATGCTGACCACTGCAATGAAGAAGCAATTAAACACATAATAAAACGAGATAATTCTAAATTAATTATCACTAATGAAATCAATAAAGAATATAATTTTAGTGACTCGACTATTGTTAAAGAAAATGATGTTCTCGAATTTGATAACATCAACATAGAAGTAATTCATGCAAAACATGGTTATTTAACAGGAATGAGAGAAAGAAATGCTGAAGTATTAGAAAATGTAGGATATATAATTGATGATGGAAATACTAGGTTATATGCTACAAGTGATACTATAAACTTTTACAATGAAATTCAATGTGACATAATTGCAATGCCATTTAATGGTAATGGTTTAACAATGGGTTTAGTTGATGGAATGGATTTTATTAAGCAAATTAATCCTAAACTAGTTTTACCTATACACATGGAACACCCTAATCCTATAATGAATCCAAATATTGACTTATTAAATACTAATTTAACTGGTAACAATATTGATTTCAAAATTCTAAATATTAAGGAAAGTATTGAAATATAGTGGTATTATAATATAACAATAAAATTGATAGAAATTTATCTATCAATTTTTTTAATGAGTGAATTATATTTATATTTATATTTATTATTTTTTATTATATAGTCATATAATAAAACAAATTTATATGTTATAATATTCAACAATTAATACATTTACATTTTATATAGTGAGGAAGTGATATTTTGAGAAGTATTGGTATATATATATTAAATTTTATTTTCAAATATATTAATTATTTTATGTATGCTTTAGGCGTTGTAGTATTTTGTATAATGCTTATTATCTATAAAAAAAAGATATTATGTATATTAAAAAAAATTAAGAAAAGTTTTAAAAAATTATTAGATGGTATTCACGAAATTAAAATTAAAAATATTATAATTATATTAATCTTTGTATTATTTGCTTTTATAATAAGTAATTTAGAAATTATATCAAATTTTTCTTTATCAACTTCAAATGAGACATTTGATTATTTTGGTTTATATAGTATAATTATATCTCTAATTTTGCCATTAGTAATATTAATTGTTGAAAAATTTAAAGCGAAAAATTATATCATTACTCAAACTTATTTAAAAGAAATCAAAATTTTTCCTATTGTAATATTTTTGACAATTAGTTCTGTTATATTAATTTTTTCTACTAGTGATTGCTTTTTTATATTTTGCTGTATACTTTCACTTATTTTAATTATACATATGTATTATAAGGGGCTCAAATTATTAACTGATAGTTCGTTTAGTCAAAAAAAACAAAGTGAGATCAGAAGGAATTTAGTTAAATTATATTTAGAACAACATACTAAAAAATTTGATGACTCTAACAAAGTAAATCTTTATGAAAAATATGGACTCTATACAAATTATTGGAATTATATTAATGTAGAAAAATACAATATTATTAATATAAAGCCTAATTTTAGTGATAGATTAATTTCAGAATTTAATACCAAGAAAATCAAAAAGATAATATCTATATTGGAGAGAGTAAA
>CAYJIP010000025.1:0-3181 GCA_964370265.1 uncultured Clostridium sp.
ACTGGTGCTGGTAAAACTACTATTGTTAAGTTATTAATGCGTTTTTATGAATTAAATAGTGGTAAAATCTTAGTAGATGGTAAAGATATTACTCGTTTTGATAGAAATGATATTCGTAGTCAATTTGGTATGGTTTTACAAGATAGTTGGTTGTTTAATGGTACTATATTCGATAATGTTCGTTATTCTAAGTTAAATGCAACTAATGAAGAAATTATTAATGCATGTAAGACTGCTAATGTAGATCATTTTGTTAAATCTTTACCTGATGGGTATAATACAATTATTAATGAAGCAGGCGACAATATTTCTGTAGGACAAAAGCAGTTATTAACTATTGCTCGTGCTATACTTTTAGACCCTAAGATTTTAATATTAGATGAAGCTACTTCAAATGTTGATACTCGTACAGAGGTGTTAATACAAAAAGCAATGGATAAGTTAATGAAAGGGCGTACTAGTTTTATTATAGCTCATAGATTATCTACTATAAAAAATGCTGATATGATTTTAGTTATGAATGATGGAGGTATTGTAGAACAAGGTAATCATAATAATTTATTAAAGAAAAAAGGTTTTTATGCAAATTTATATAATTCGCAATTTGGAGAAGATAATTAATTTTATCTTTTTTTATTTGTCAAATAGTTGTCTGATACTTGTTTGGATATTATTAATATGATATATTATAATAGGTGATAGTATGAAAATAGAAAAAGTTGTAGTAGGTTCCTTAGATGAAAACTGTTATGTATTAAAAATAGATGATACATGTTTAGTTGTTGATCCAGGAGCTGAATATTTAAAAATAAAAGAAGTTATAGGTGAATGCAAAGTGCTTGGTATTTTAATTACTCATTCACATTTTGACCATGTTGGGGCATTAAGACACTTTTTAGGTAAGAAAAATACTAAAATATTTAAAAAGAGTAGTTTAGAAGAGAAGGAATATTCTATTGGAGATTTTAAATTTAAATCTTTATTTACTCCAGGGCATTGTAGTGACTGTGTATCATTTTATTTTGAAGATGAAGGCGTTATGTTTGTTGGAGATTTTGTATTTAAACATACAGTAGGAAGATGTGATTTACCTACTGGTAGTATCGATTTAATGAATAAGAGTATTACTAAATTAAAAGAGTATCCAAGTGAATTAGTTTTATATCCAGGACACGGAGATGATACTACATTAAGTTATGAAATTTCTAATAATAAATATTTTAAGTGAGGTAAGTTATGTATATAGATTTAATTATAATAGGTTTACTTTTAGTAGTAAGTTGTTTAATGTATAAAAGATTTCAATTTTTTATATTTACTTTTGCAATTATTGATTTAGTTTTGAAAGTGTTATACTTTTTGAAAAGTAATATTTCTTTAGGTGGTTTTTCTACATTTATTAATAGTTATCTTCCTAATGGATTTGAAGGATTAATAGATAAATATACTACCGGTGGTATTAATATAGCTCTTAGTTGGGTTTATATAGTAATATTTATAATATTTATATTTTACTGTATTAAAGTGTTAATTAAGAAAAAAAGAATTTAATTAGTAATATAAAACGACATTTTAGTCGTTTTTTTATTGTTAAAATATAGGTGGTGATAATATGAAGGTATATTTAGACTTAGTGTTTTTTCTTAATTTATTTTTTGATTATTTACTTTTATATTCTACAGGTAAATTATTAAAGGAGGTTATTTCTATAAAAAGAATTTTACTTGGTTCTTTAATAGGTAGTTTGACTACATTTTTATTATTTGTACCAATGAATTCTTTAATCTTTTTTATTACTAAAGTGATTATTAGTAGTTGTATGATTATTATTTCTTTTGGAAAAAAGTCATTTTTGAAAAAAATTGGTCAATTTTATATTAACAGTATTATTTTAGGAGGTGGTTTATATCTTATTGATGTTAATTATGAAATAGATGATGTTTTTATTAATTTTATTTTTATTATTATTATTGGTTTAGTACTTATGTTAGTATATATTAAAGATAAGAAAAAAAATGATTTTAATAATAAATTTATATATCATACTGATATTTATATAAATAAAAAAGTATATACGTTAAAGAGTATTTTAGATACAGGTAATTCTTTGGTTGATCCTTATAAAAAAAGATCTGTTTTGATAGTTAATTCTTCTATTAAGATGGTTTTGCCTAAGAAGTTTATTTATGTGTCGTATAAGGCTTTAAATAATACCGGTGTTATTAAATGCTATATTGTAGATAAGGTGGTGATTAATAAGAGGGAATTTTATGATTGTTTAATAGGTATTTCTAATGATGAATTAAATATAGATAATGTTAATTGTATTTTACCTGGTAAATTTAAGGAGGAATTATGAAGAGGTTATTTTTATTTTTTAAGAAATTATTTTGTAAAGTAGGTAGTATTTTTTATGTGGGTGCTAGTGATATATTACCTGAGCCACTAACTAAGGAAATGGAAGAATATTTTATATTATTAAAAGATGATGGTGATTTAAAAGCACGTGATACTTTAATTGAACATAATTTAAGATTAGTGGTATTTCTTGCTAAAAAGTATGAAAATACAGGTATTGATTTGGAAGATTTAGTTAGTATTGGTACTATTGGTTTAATTAAGGGAGTGAATACTTTTTCTAAGGGGAAAAATATTAAGTTAGCGACTTATTGTTCTCGTTGTATAGATAATGAAATATTAATGTATTTACGTAAAAATAAACGTATTAAAACAGAAGTTAGTATAGATGCTAGTTTATCACTTGATGGAGAAGGGAATGAATTACATTTAGAAGATGTTTTAGGTACTGATAGTGATATTGTTACTAAAAGAATAGAAGATGATGAAGATAGGAGTATAATGATTAGTGAAGTTATGAGGTTAAAACCTAGGGACAGAGATATTATAATACTTAGGTATGGACTTTTAGGACAAAAGGAATTAACTCAAAAAGAAGTTGCAGAAAAATTAGATATTTCTCAATCATATATATCTAGAATTGAGAAGAAAGTTATTAAAAGATTAAAGATAATTATGTCTTGTGCATAATTGTTTTTTATTGTATACTTTTATTATAGGATGGTAGATATTATGAAGATAAATGATAAAGGTTTTACTTTAGTTGAGATTATTATTACTATAGGTATAATAGGGGTTGTTGCTGTTATTGCTTTTCCAGCTA
>CAYJIP010000026.1:0-2621 GCA_964370265.1 uncultured Clostridium sp.
ATCCCTACCGGAAGGTGGGGATGGATCACCTCCTTTCTATGGAGAAAGATTAAAAACTTTAAATACGTATCTAACTAATATAACAAACGTTTTGCTTAGTTTTGAGAGATTATTTCTCTCAAATTAGAGATTAAATTCTCTAATTGAATAGTTCTTTGAAAACTAGATAATGTGGTAGTAATACATGAAAAGAGCCCCATTCAGAGATGAATGGAAAATATCTGTCGCATGTATTACATTAAAATATCTCATCAAATTAGAATACAAACAAAAATAGATCATTTTATAATTAATTATAAAAGGACAAATGGTGATTAAATTAATAAGGGCGCATGGTGGATGCCTTGGCACTAGAAGCTGATGAAGGACGTGACAAACTACGAAATGCTTCGGGGAGTCGTAAGTAGACTTTGATCCGGAGATGTCCGAATGAGGGAACTCACTTGGGGTTATGCCCAAGTACTGCATAATGAATTCATAGTTATGTAGAAGCAACCCGGTGAACTGAAACATCTTAGTAACCGGAGGAATAGAAAGAAAAATCGATTACCTTAGTAGTGGCGAGCGAAAAGGTAAGAGCCCAAACCAGTATTTATACTGGGGTTGTAGGACCTTGCATTAAGAGTTACAAAATTTTGTTATAGTTGAATTGTCCTGGGAAGGCAAACTATAAAGGGTGAAAGTCCCGTAAGCGAAATAACAAAATCTCTGCAGGGTATCCTGAGTACGGCGAGACACGAGAAATCTTGTCGGAATCCACGGGGACCATCCCGTAAGGCTAAATACTCTCTAGTGACCGATAGCGAACAAGTACCGTGAGGGAAAGGTGAAAAGAACCCCGGGAGGGGAGTGAAATAGAATCCTGAAACCATGTGCTTACAAAAAGTCAGAGCCCGTTAATGGGTGATGGCGTGCCTTTTGCAGAATGAACCAGCGAGTTATTGTATCATGCGAGGTTAAGTTGAAGAGACGGAGCCGAAGCGAAAGCGAGTCTGAATAGGGCGACATAGTATGATGCAATAGACCCGAAACCAAGTGATCTAGCCATGGGCAGGTTGAAGTTTTGGTAACACAAAATGGAGGACCGAACCGACGTACTAGGAAACGTGCGCGGATGACCTGTGGCTAGCGGTGAAATTCCAATCGAACTTGGATATAGCTGGTTCTCCCCGAAATAGGTTTAGGCCTAGCCTTGAGATAATACTCCACGGAGGTAGAGCACTGAATATGCGATGGCGGCGTCTAGCTGTACTGAGTGTAATCAAACTCCGAATGCCGTGGTAAGTAGTCTCAGGAGTCAGTGTGCGGGTGATAACGTCCGTACGCGAGAGGAAAAGAATCCAGATCGCCAACTAAGGTCCCTAAATATATGCTAAGTGGGAAAGGATGTGGAGTTGTCAAAACAGCTAGGAGGTTGGCTTAGAAGCAGCCATCCTTTAAAGAGTGCGTAATAGCTCACTAGTCGAATGACACTGCGCCGAAGATGTACCGGGGCTAAGCATATTACCGAAGTTGCGAATTTGTACTGATGTACAAGTGGTAGGGGAGCGTTCCAACAGGGAAGAAGGTCGATCGTGAGGACGGCTGGACTGGTTGGAAGTGAGAATGCTGGTATGAGTAGCGCAAGGAGGGTGAGAATCCCTCCCACCGTTTGACTAAGGTTTCCTGGGGAAGGTTCGTCCTCCCAGGGTAAGTCAGGACCTAAGGCGAGGCCGAGAGGCGTAGTCGATGGACAACAGGTTTATATTCCTGTACCACCTATATAACTGATGGAGTGACGGAGAAGGCTAGGAGGATCCAATTATTGGATTTTGGTCTAAGCACAAAGGCTAGTATGCTGGTAAATCCGTAATACTATACAGCTGAAGTGTGATGGCGAAGGTAGCAGAGATGTTACTGAAGTCCTCTGACGCCAAGCTTCCAAGAAAAGCTTCTAGGGTTAATTATATAGGTGCCTGTACCGAGAACCGACACAGGTGGTCAAGGAGAGTATCCTAAGGTGAGCGAGAGAACTATGGTTAAGGAACTCGGCAAAATGACTCCGTAACTTCGGGAGAAGGAGTGATCAAGCGATTGATCCGCAGTGAATAGGCCCAGGCGACTGTTTACCAAAAACACAGGTCTCTGCTAAGTCGTAAGACGATGTATAGGGGCTGACACCTGCCCAGTGCTGGAAGGTTAAGAGGAGAGCTTAGCTTTGACGCAAGTCGATAATTCGAAGGTTCGAATTGAAGCCCCAGTGAACGGCGGCCGTAACTATAACGGTCCTAAGGTAGCGAAATTCCTTGTCGGGTAAGTTCCGACCCGCACGAAAGGTGTAACGATCTGGGCACTGTCTCAACTATAGACTCGGTGAAATTTTAATACCTGTGAAAATGCAGGTTACCCGCGACAGGACGGAAAGACCCCGTGGAGCTTTACTACAGCTTGATATTGGGATTCGGTTTATTATGTAGAGCATAGGTGGGAGACTATGAGGCTAAGACGCCAGTTTTAGCGGAGTCATCATTGGAATACCACCCTTAATAAATTGGATTTCTAACCTTTAGCCATGAATCTGGCGAAGGGACAGTGTCTGGTGGGTAGTTTGACTGGGGCGGTCGCCTCCTAAAGAGTAACGG